>NZ_JAMPNR010000003.1:0-250714 GCF_028479485.1 Providencia sp. PROV209
AATAATAATTGATATAGAGGGGTGGGTAAAATCCGTTTTTTAATTTAATTAACTCGGAAAAATCGTGTTTGACTTGAATTAATACAATGGGATTGGCATGTGAAATAGCGAGGGGTAAATCTTGTTAATTATTAATTGTTATTCGAATAATTGGTTTTCTATTAAACATGAAATAGGCATGTACAAGAAAATTATACATGCCCTAAAAAATTATTTTTTCACTTTATGGACGATATCAAAATATTTGGTTTTATCATCCTGTGATGGGTAGATGCGGTAAGTATACTCTTCAGGTGTAACGGTAACGTTCTCAACCACGCGAGTGAATAATACTTCACCTTTGTCATCTTTAGCGGTCAGTGAACGGCTTTTACCGTCTTCGCTAAATGACCAATCACCTTGCATTTTTGGCGCACCTTCCAGAGTTAGCATTTTGAATGTGCCGTCTGGGTAATATTCTGCGAGTCCAAAGAAGTTAGCCACTTGTTTATCAGTTGCTGGCACGTCTTTTTTATCTTGATCTAACGCCTGGGTCGTTACCCAAACTTTGTCGATCATAATGTCTTCGTAAGCATTCATTTTCTTCGCACTAACCGCCGATTTTGCAACGGGCGCTGTGGAATTAGCTTGTGCGGTAAAAGTCGCTGTTGTAGACAGAACAATTAGGGCAGCGATAATCGGTTTTAATTTCATAAAAACTCCATTTATTAAGATGAAAAATGTGAGTAACAAAATCGAGCAGAGGTTCATCATCAATCAAATAGCAGAAAAATCAAAGATAAGAATTATGATTAATTATTAAAAATGTAAGCTTACGTTGGTTTATGTATTCTCTGTGATGTTTATCATCAAATAGATTGAGAATTGTTGCATGTAAATTTTATGTTAATGGAACTATTTAATAGAAAGTCGAAATAAAATAATAGTTAAATTATCCTGCGAGTGTTAATTCAGATTTATGTTTTGGGATCAAAATCATTTTTAGTGCTGAAAAATTTACAAATACAATTTAATGCAGGTTATCTGGAGCGTCATCTATTATTTCAAGTTCCGCCTGTAGAACGGGGTTACACGGTGAATTTTCTGGTGATTTCAGGTGTGTTTTTTCTCAGATCATGTTATTTTTCTGTGAAAATTTCATATTCAAGTGACTTTGCCATTTTTTGCATCTTTTATACGTAAAAAAAGGGCGATACTAATTCCATAGACTTGAGTAAAAGTAATTGAATCAACAGGATTTTAGCTATGGCAGTAAGAGAAATTATTGAAATTCCAGATGAAAGATTGCGTATTCAGTGCAGCCCAGTCACGGATTTCGCCGCAGTACAAACATTGGTCGATGATTTAATTGAAACCATGTACAGCACGGACAATGGCATTGGATTGGCTGCAACACAGATCGCCGAAACCAAAGCCATTATGGTGATTGATATTTCGGAAGAACGTAATGAGCCGATGGTATTTATCAACCCACAAATTATTGAGAGCGAAGGGGAGACCAGCTATCAAGAGGGGTGTTTATCAGTACCAGATGTGTATGCAGATGTTCCACGCTTTTTGCGTGTGAAGGTAAAGGCGTTTGATCGTGATGGCAACGAGTTTGTTGTCGACAGTGATGAGTTTTTAGCGATTGTCATGCAACATGAAATTGACCATTTAAACGGTAAAGTGTTTATTGACCACTTATCCACGTTAAAGCGCAATATGTTGTTGAAAAAGCTTAAAAAACAGCAAAGATTAAAACAGCAGTAAAAATTAAATTAACAGCATTTCCCGTCTATTTTACGGCTTCCCGAGACCCAACAAGTGTGATTCGGGGAGCTGCTATTGCGTGCTTTGTGCCAATTGGGTTGTCCTATTAAGTTAAGCGTCAGGTTAACTGCCTGACACTTTACCTGTTACTCAAGGGGTTTAATAACCCTTGGAGCATCGGGTTGATCAAATTGGCCGTAGCTATTATTCAATACCTTTTGTTGGTCGAGTTGTTTGATTTCTTTACTTAAAAAATTCAAATGATTTTGTAAGTATTCTTTTGTCACTCGTTCGTTTTCAATGATCTGGTGTAGTAACTGCACAAAGTCGTCAGTAATAGGTTGTTCCTGCTCATATTCTTGAGTCAGTGCCGTTAAATTCTCAACGGCAAGGACATATTCAGTTTCTCGGGAGATTAATGTCTCCCATTCCCCTGACTGTGCGAGCGAAACTAAGTTTTCACTTAATATTAAGACATTACGATATATTTCAAGTAAATAGATAGGATTTTTATTGTCCACCTGGTTATCTTTCATCCACATTTGCACCGATTTGTTGCCATGCAGAGGCGATATCGGAGAGTAATTGGTAAACTTCTTGGACATAAGTCACGTTGTTTTCTATGTTGGCGCGGAGCAATTGCCGCGTCATGTATTCATACAAACTTGCTAAATTTTCGGCAAGTTCGCCACCAGCTTCGTAATTTAGCGATTGTTTCAATCCCGTGTCAATGATGTCGATGGCTTTTGAGATTTCTTTACCCTTTTCAGCAATGTTCCCCTGTTCCATAAAAATCTCTCCCCGTTTAAGGGCACTTAAGGCCCCTTTAAACAGGATTTGGATCAGTTGATACGGGGTCGCATTGGCGATTTCACTCTCCAAACTGACCTGCTGATAGGCTTGATTAGCTTTACGTTGATACATGTGGTTAACCTAAAAGTCTGCCTAATGAACTGCTTGTGCTGTTTAATGAACTCATCATCTTATCGAGGTTTTGGAACTGACGACGATAAATATCCATGGTGTTTTCAATTTGTTTATTGGTTTGCTCGATACGTTTATCGATGCTTTTCTTTTTCTTCTGTACGCCATCTGTGGCGTTATGCAGCGTACCTTCTTTGCTATCTAAGGTCTCTTTTAAGAAATTAAAGTTTTCGGTAGCAAATCCAGTTTTTTCGCCGTCACCGGCAAAGAATACTTTCACACTCGATGGGTTATCTTTCAGGGCATTATCAAGTTTTTTACTGTCGATTTCTAACGTACCGTCCAGTTTTTGCTTAATGCCCATTTTATTCAGCAGGTTTAATTCACCGCTATCTTGTGGGCTACGCACTTGGGTACGTAAGGTGCTTTGAATTGCACGTAAGGTAGAATCGCCAATTAATGGACCATTGGTTTTATCCGGTGCTGTCCCTTTTTCCGTTGGGGTATATTTAGTAAGCTCTTTGGCTAAGGTTTGGAATTCATTATACGCATCCACCCACGCTTTAATTTTAGCTTTAGCGGGCTCAATATCTTCAGAGATAATTAAATGCTCGGATTTTCCCTCTTCACTCTCTTTCTTTAAAGACAGGGTTAAACCAGGGAATAGGTCTTTGGCTTCGTTGGTTTGAGATTCTAATTCGAAACCATCAATGATTAATTGTGCGTTTTGTGGATCAACTTTAGGATCCATACCTGTTGTAGGGTCTGTCTTTAATGTGACCTTGCCATCTTTATCTATTTCAGACTGCACATTCAACATAGCAGCAAGATTGTCATCTCCCTCTACATTGATGGAGATACGATTATCGGTTCCTGCTTTTTTAGACGTAACAACAAGATGATATTGGTTATCTTTATCTTTAATAACAGAAGCCGAAACGCCTTTATCGGTTTTATTAATCGCATCTGCGAGCTCGATCAATGAAGTGTGTTCATTATCGAGTTTGATAACAATTTTATCTTTATCTTCTTTTTGTGACGGCTGAGTGATTGTAATGGTACGTTCTGCTGCGCCGTTACCTAATAATTTTTTATTATCATCAACGCCTTTTGTCGCAATAGTTTGCGCTTTTGCCAGTTGGGTGACTTTAACATCATGTACACCTGCAATAGCTTTACCGTCGGTTTTCACATCAAAGGCTTTATATTCACCACTGACTTTGGTGGTGCTGATATCTTCGTATTTTTTAAGATCTTCCGCTGCTTTTTTCAGTTTTTCTAATGAAGATTGCATCTTACCAAATGCACTGATTTGCGCATCATAGCTGGCTTTTTGTTGTGTTAACGGATCGAGACGGCGTCTTTCCATTGCCTCTAATTGATCCATTTGCACATTTAAGTCTAAGTTAGCCCCGATACCGAGTGTGGATATGCCTGCCATAAATCTCTCCTGAATATAAACCCTGAAAATAAATTCGTATTTAGTCCTTTATCGGCGAATTGGGGAAAAATATTAGACTATTCGGCGAAATAATAATGGGGGGAGTTAAACCGTAAAAGGCAGGTAATTAGGCTTATTGAATAAAAATGATGAGGAAATTAACGATAAAAAAAGAATTTAATAAAAATTTTCGTGTAAAAAAAGCCGACTCCAGCGGGCTTTAGCCTCGAAATATGAAAGATTTTTATAAAAAGGGCTAAAGGGGTTTTGGGTGCCGCCGATAATGTTATTGCTGACAACATTTACCGAGTTAAGCCAGCGTGCTTAATCGACTATTAAGATAAAAAGGACAATACATTATGGCACAGGTTATCAATACCAACATTCTGTCTCTGACTACTCAGAACAACTTAAACCGTTCACAGGGCGTACTGGGTACTGCGATTGAGCGTTTATCTTCTGGTTCACGTATCAACAGCGCAAAAGATGACGCTGCGGGTCAAGCAATTGCTAACCGTTTCACTGCAAACGTTAAAGGTTTAACTCAGGCTGCACGTAACGCAAACGACGGTATCTCTATCGCACAAACCGCTGAAGGCGCAGTTAACGAAATCAACGATAACTTACAACGCGTTCGTGAACTGACTGTTCAAGCACAAAACGGCACTAACTCTAAGAGCGACATCGAGTCTATCAATAAAGAAGTTCAGGCTCGTATGGAAGAGATCAACCGTATCTCTGAACAAACTCAGTTCAACGGCGTAAAAGTATTAACTAAAGACACCAGCATGAGTGTTCAAGTGGGTACTAACGATAAAGAAACTATCTCTATCGGTCTGAAAAAAGTAGACAGCGAAACTTTAGGTTTAACTGGTTTTGATGCAAGTTCTGGTAAAACAATGGGTAAAGAGATTTCTCTATCTGATTTTGATGCCATGAAGGGACCAGGTGGTGTTGCTGTTGGTGCTGGTAATAGTGACACTGCGTTAAAAGCAATGACGTTTGATACGGATGGTAAGACAGGTGTTAAATTTACTGATGCGAAAGTCTATCAAAAATTAGATGCTAATGGCGAAGCTGATGGTAAGAACGTTTATATCGTAGGTAAAGGTGATGACGGTAAAGAGCATACCGTAGAAACAACTTACGCTGTTGCTGATGGTGCAACACCTGCAACTGACCCAGCAAAAATTACATTTACTAATGGCAAAACTGCGATGACTGAAAAAGAGTTATCAACATTTAAACCATTAGACACTTTAGACAAAGCATTAGCGCAAGTTGATAGCTTCCGTTCAGACTTAGGTGCTATCCAAAACCGTCTGCAATCGACTATCAACAACCTGAACAACTCTGTTAACAACCTGAGCGCAGCACGTAGCCGTATCCAAGATGCTGACTTCGCGACAGAAGTTTCTAACATGAGCCGTGGTCAGATTCTGCAACAAGCAGGTACTGCAGTGTTAGCACAAGCTAACCAAGTTCCACAAGGCGTGTTAAGCCTGTTACGTTAATTCGTGATCGGTTTCTGAGATTAAAGGCCAGCAATGCTGGCCTTTTTCATGCCCGTCATACTTCGCGCCGCAGCGTTGTTGGCTGCACTAAATTACCCTAGTCACATACTTCAGTATGCTCCTAGGGATAATCTAGCTTGCCGCCTAGCTGCAACACGAATTATTTAGGGCGCGCTTTGGCATTGTTAAGGTCAAAAACAAGGTCAAAGGCAAGATAAAAAGCAAAAAATAGAATCAAAAAATGTCGGGTTTCATCAAATTTATTTAGGATAAAAAGAATAACGGCTGATTTAGTGCCTTACTCTGCGGATTGAAATTACGCGTAACACAGATAATGGCTACCTTTAGTTAAAACTTGAAGGGTGATTCAGGTTGTGAGTGATTTATATACTGCCGAAGGTGTCATTAATAAAAATAGCCTATGGGAGCGTTATTACCCTCTAATACGCCATGAAGCCCTGAAACTGCAAGTCCGACTTCCTGCCAGCGTTGATATCGATGACCTAATCCAAGCGGGCGGCATCGGGCTACTCCACGCATTAGAACGTTTCGACGCCTCATTAGGTGCCTCTTTTGCCACCTATGCCGTACAGCGGATCCGCGGATCCATGCTCGATGAGCTACGTAGCCGTGACTGGGTTCCCCGTAGCGTGCGTCGCCAAGCCCGTGAAATGACCAAAGCCATTGGTGAGCTTGAGCAAAGCCTTGGGCGCAGTGCCACAGAGCCTGAGATTGCCAAAGCGCTGGATATTGATCTGTCGGAATACCGCCAAGTGCTGCTGGATACCAACAATAGCCAGCTATTCTCCTACGATGAATGGCACGAAGTGCATGGGGAAAGCTGTGAGCCATCTATGGATGAAGATGATGGTGGCAACCCATTAAGCTTATTGATGGAATCTAGCCTGAAAGACCAAATTGTGGCAGCGATAGATCAATTGCCAGAGCGCGAAAAAATGGTCCTGACGCTGTATTACCAAGAAGAGCTGAATTTGAAAGAGATTGGTGCGGTTTTAGAGGTGGGGGAGTCGAGGGTTAGTCAATTACACAGCCAAGCCATTAAGAGGTTGCGCTCTAAGTTGAGATCGTAGCTCGTCATACTTCACGCTGTGACTGTGTTGGCTTCATAAGCTAACCCTAGTCACATACTTGTGTATGCTCCTAGGGCTTAGCGTATTCGCCGCCTTGCCACAACGCGAATTATTTAGAGCTATGGTTGGGTAAGGTCAAAGGAAAAACCAAAACCAAAGCAAAAACAAGGGTGAAACAAAGTCTCGGTATTTTAGGATTTCATTTTGTCTAGAAAGCTTTTGGCGGAGATATGCCATGTATTGGGGCAGGGAGTGAAGCCGAGTTTGGGGTAGGTGTTTTGGGAGTCGGGGGTGGAGCGAAAAATTAAATGGCACTCAGGGGGAAGCTCCTCGGCGGTTAGGCGCAGCAAATGCTTACCGACACCTTGATGGAGATACTGAGTATCTACCGCAATTTCAGAGATATAACAGCAAAAACTAAAGTCCGTAATCGAACGAGCAAAACCCACCACTTTTTCATCTACCCAAGCACTAATCAATAAATCTGCATTATTTAACATCGAATCCAGCAACGCGACATCGTCAGTCGGCACAAACGTATCCAGTGGGGACTGCTGCAATAAATTCAAAAAATCATCCACCGAAATCGAATGGTTCACTTTATAGGTGATGTGGTTATTCACTGGCTCCATGTCATTCCCTCTCAAATAAAAACGCTACTATAGGTTTAGCTCGAAATTTAGAAAATTGCCTGTTTTTCTGTCTGTTTTTGCGTAGCGGGATGGGTTAATGTGGCGCTTAATAGTGAGAGTGATAAATAAAACAGGCATAAACAATAACTATAGTCATTGGTGTTATTCAAACAATTGATTTTATAATCAATTTAAGTTAACTAAATGATAATTAATAAAATTTGAAAATTTAAAATATATTTTATACTCCTATGTGTAGTAAGTGCATATAATGCCAAATTATGCATTTACAGTAGGTATCCATATGTTCAAAAAGGTTATTGTTGTCTTTTTTCTTATTTTTTCTGCTCATTTGGGCTTTGCCACCGACTTGTCATTTAAAGAAAAATCACCCATTGATCGGCTATATAATGAAAGCTACCAAGGAATCGAGCAACTGCGGGAAGAGCAGAAATTCAAATTTGATCCAAAATTAAAAATTGCCCAGAAAGACCGCAGTTATCAATCGTTATTAGAACAGCGGGATGAAGATGAAAAATCCATCCTCAATCATATACGTCCTTGTGATATCAACCCAAGTGCGGTTGGCTGTCCGGGGCATTTATCGTGGATGGACAACCCACGAGAGTTTCAATCGATGTTAGAACAAAAATATAAAAACGAATAAACACGCATCCGTATTGTGGTAAGCAAAAGGCGCTCATTGAGCGCCTTGTTGTTAATTAAAATGCTAGTCTATTCTTTAGCCCCCTTCAGGAAAGGTCAATGTGGCTCCCGGTGCTTCGCGGCTTAAATGAATAAAATTCAAATGTTTTTCATACTGATCAAGAATATCGCTGATCACCTGCTCTTTGGTGTAGTCCATTAAGTCGTTCGCTTGCGTCCCTTCCCATAAATAAGTTTCAAGGCGGTAATAGTGGGATTTCCCTGAACGTGCTCGGTACGTAAAGCTTGGCACTGTGTAGCGACGAGGCCAAATTTGATAGATAAAACTTTGCTCCTCCTCGAGATCGACAACTAACTCTAAGTGGTTAAGTCGTTCTTCCTCTGCGAGAGGATGAATTGCAAATTCCACTTTAGCTCCACGCAATTCCAGCTCTTTCGCCACATCTTGCATTGCCGGAATACAAACTAAATCCAGCATCCGCTGCGTGTAGGTGGTTCCCGGGAAATTCATCACACGTCCCAGACGCTGTTTCCACTTAATCGGTTCGTTACCGTACAGCGGCGCAGGGGCATTGGTATTGATGGCACTGGCGCGGCGATAATCTTCAAATCGCAATGACTTATAAAGCCCAGCCATAATAAAGAAAATCACAAAACTAAAGGGTAGCCCCATAATCACGGTGGTATTTTGCAGGGCGGGTACTCCGTCAGTCATTAGCATGCCAAGGGTTAACAAGCCAATTGCTACCGACCAGAAAATTCGCAACCAGTTAGGCGAATCATGGTTAATGTCGCTCAGTTTTGACGTGAAATTGCCGAGCACTAACGAGCCTGAATCGGCAGAGGTTACGTAGAAAAGTAATCCTGTGATCGTGGCGACGGAAGCGGTTAATCCAAAACCTGGATATAACTCAAGTAGGGAATAAAATCCTTTTTCGGGCGCCTCTAATACCGTTTGGGCTAACGCTTTATTACCGTGAATGATTTCATATAAGGCGCTGTTACCAAAGATTGACAGCCAAAGTAGCGTGAAGACGAACGGGATGATTAGGGTACCAATTACAAACTGGCGAATGGTGCGACCACGGGAAATTCGCGCCAAAAACAGCCCGACAAAAGGCGACCAAGCCACCCACCATGCCCAGAAAAATAGCGTCCAACTATTCATCCAATCGGTCGGTCTATCAAACGCAAAACTGTTCAAGGTCATGCCCATAAAACGGTTCACATAATCCCCAACGTTGAGTACCAGCGCATTGAGCAAAAATTCCGTATCCCCCACAAAGAGGATAAACAGGATCAGCCCCAAGGCCAGCAACACGTTGAGTTCCGAGAGAATACGGATCCCTTTATTGACCCCCGATGTGGCGGAAATCACCGCCATGATCACCGAAAGAAAAATCAGCCCGCCTTGTACGGTTAGCCCTTGGGGAAGGTCAAACAGCACTTTTAACCCGTAATTGAGCTGCACCACACCAATGCCGAGGGTAGTGGCAATACCAAAAATAGTACCGAGAACCGCCGCAATATCTACGGTATGACCAATCGGTCCGTTAATCCGATTACCAAAAATCGGATATAGGGCAGAACGGATGGTTAACGGCAAATTATAGCGATAACTAAAGTAACCGAGCGCGATGCCCATTAAGGCGTACATTGACCAGCCCGTGAGTCCATAGTGAAACAGAGTCCACACCATCGACTGACGAGCCGCTTCAAGGGTTTCACCTTCACCGGTTGGGGGCAGCATATATTGCGTCACGGGTTCGGCGACAGAGAAAAACATTAAATCGATACCGATTCCTGCCGCAAACAACATGGCTGACCAGCTGAGTAAGCTAAATTCCGGCTTAGATTGTTCGGGTCCCAATTTGATATTTCCAAAGCGGGAGGTCGCGATAAAAATAACGAAGACGATATACAAGGTGGCAGCGAGTAAGTAATACCATCCGAAGGTTTTTGATACCCAACCGAGTGTGGCAATAATCCATTGATTTGCGGTGTCAGTCATCAGAATGGTGAAAAAAGAAAACGCCAAAATTAAGGCGGCGGAGGTGAAAAAAACAACATGATTGAGTTGATCTTTCTGCCCATTTTTTGGACTTTTTGAGTTTGTCATTGGCAGTTCCACAGTTTTATCTAGATGAAAATTTAAAATTAGATCCTTTGCTAACAGATTGAATTAATAGCAAAGATTTAAAATTTCACAGGTGTCTCCTTGAGTAATTTGTAAATCAATTGTTATAAATAGTATTTAATATTGATTGAACATTCAATTAAAAAATTGTTTAATGAAGGCGTTCAATGATTTTATTAGGTTCTCATGCCATGCCGAAAATAGGCGTTCAATCGATTCGTAAACAGCAGTTAATTCAAGCCACTTTAGCGGTGATTAACGAAGTGGGAATGCAGGAAGCTAGCTTTGTCCTGATCGCCCGTAAAGCAGGTGTTTCCACCGGCATTATTAGTCACTATTTCCGTGATAAGAGCGGTTTATTAGAGGCGACAATGCGCCATATTCAGTATCAACTGGGTTTTGGTATCGCGATGCGATTAAGAATGTTGAGTGGTGAACATCCTAAGGCGCGTATTCAAGCGATTGTGGAAGGAAACTTTGATACAACCCAAATTAGCGAAGCCGCGATGAAAACGTGGTTGGCATTTTGGGCAAGCAGTATGCATCAGCCGAATCTTAACCGTTTACAGCAGGTCAATGACCGTCGTTTGTATTCTAACCTGAGTTATGAGTTTGGGCGTGTGTTGAATAAATCTGCCGCACGCCACGCAGCCAAAGGGCTAGCAGCCCTGATTGATGGCTTATGGTTGCGCAGCGCACTCAGCAATGGACCTTTTCCCGTTGAAGAAGCGTTAAGCATCACTAACGAATATATTGATATGCAATTGGCTCGCGCAGGAGAACATTCGACCTAATTATTTTTCAAAGGAGATACTATGCAGATTCCACCCATTCATAAGCTTTATATTCATGGCGGATATGTAGATAGTTCACAACCGGAATGTGGGCAGTTTGAGTCGATAAACCCAGCCAATGGCGACGTAATTGCTCATATGCAATCGGCAAGCCTAGACGACATTCACTGGGCGGTGGAGAGTGCAAAGCAGGGGCAAAAAATTTGGGCAGCAATGGCTGCGATGGAACGTTCGCGTATTTTGCGCCGCGCGGTGGATATTTTACGTGAGCGTAATGATGAACTCGCATACTTAGAAACCCTCGATACAGGAAAACCACTTTCAGAAACACGTTTAGTCGATATTGTCACAGGCGCAGATGTCCTCGAATACTATGCAGGTTTGATTCCTGCATTAGAAGGTCAGCAAATTCCATTACGTGAAACTTCATTTGCCTATACACGCCGCGAACCACTGGGGGTTGTCGCGGGTATTGGGGCATGGAATTATCCGATTCAAATCGCATTATGGAAATCCGCTCCAGCACTGGCGGCGGGTAACGCGATGATATTTAAACCGAGTGAAATGACTTCATTAACAGCGCTAAAGCTGGCGGAAATTTATACTGAAGCGGGTTTGCCCGCAGGGGTATTCAATGTGGTGACGGGGATGGGAAGCGAGGTTGGACAATGGCTTACCGAACATCCTGATATTGCTAAAATATCGTTTACTGGTGGGATCGCGACAGGGAAAAAAGTCATGTCTAATGCTTCTAGTTCAAGTCTTAAAGAAGTGACAATGGAGCTTGGCGGTAAATCACCATTAATTATTTTTGATGATGCAGATTTAGACAAAGCGGCTGATATTGCCATGATGGCGAACTTCTACAGTTCAGGGCAAGTGTGCACGAATGGAACGCGAGTATTTATTCCCGAACATTTGAAACCAGCATTTGAAACCAAAATTGCGGAACGTGTCGCACGCATACGCATTGGCTCCCCGATAGAGGAAAGTACCAACTTTGGTCCTTTAGTTAGCTTCAAGCATATGGAAAATGTGTTGCGTTATATTGAGATTGGCAAAACTGAAGGGGCGACAGTGTTGTGTGGTGGAGAACGCTTAACGATAGGTGAACTCGCCAATGGTGCGTATGTGGCACCGACGGTCTTTACTGACTGCACTGATGAAATGCAAATTACCCAAGAGGAAATCTTTGGTCCAGTGATGAGCATTCTTACTTACCGTACTGAAGAGGAAGTGATCGAAAGAGCGAATCACTCGATTTATGGTTTAGCAGCAGGATTAGTGACACAAGATCTTGCGCGAGCACACCGTGTTATTCACCAATTGGACGCTGGAATTTGCTGGATCAACACTTGGGGGGAATCCCCCGCACAAATGCCCGTCGGAGGTTATAAACACTCTGGTGTAGGGCGTGAAAATGGGCTTGTCACCTTACAAAATTATACTCAAATTAAATCCATTCAAGTAGAACTCGGAGAGTTTACCTCTATTTTTTAATAACTTAATTTGACTGAAACAGAGGAGATAACAATGGTCTATGACTACATTATTATCGGTGCTGGTTCAGCCGGTAACGTTCTTGCTACCCGCCTGACAGAAGATCCTGATGTTACTGTGCTGCTCCTTGAAGCAGGAGGACCGGACCACCGGTTCGACTTTCGCACGCAAATGCCAGCGGCATTAGCTTACCCTTTACAAGGGCGTCGCTATAACTGGGCTTATGAGACAGAGCCTGAACCCTATATGAACAATCGCCGCATGGAATGTGGGCGAGGAAAAGGGTTAGGCGGCTCTTCGCTAATAAATGGCATGTGCTACATTCGTGGAAATGCCATGGATTTTGATAGCTGGGCACAAGCTCCAGGGCTTGAAGATTGGGATTATGCGCACTGCTTGCCCTATTTTCGTAAAGCAGAAACCCGAGATATTGGTGCAAATGACTACCATGGTGACCAAGGTCCTGTGAGTGTGGCAACGCCTAAATCCACGAATAATGTTCTATTTCATGCCATGGTTGAAGCGGGGGTTCAAGCTGGTTATCCGCGAACTGATGATTTAAATGGTTATCAGCAAGAGGGGTTTGGTCCCATGGATCGTACAGTGACGCCACAAGGGCGTCGTGCAAGTACAGCTCGGGGTTATTTGGACCAGACACGTAGCCGAAAAAAACTGACGATAGTCACTTATGCCACGACGGATACCATTGAATTTGAGGGTAAAAAAGCGATTGGCGTGAAATATTATCGAGGAAAACATCCGCAAGAGCATGTGGCGAAAGCGCGTAAAGAAGTCTTGTTATGTGCAGGGGCAATTGCTTCTCCACAAATTTTGCAGCGTTCTGGCGTGGGTCCTAAAGCAGTCTTAGACACATTGGCAATTTCACCGATTCATTATCTGGAAGGGGTTGGCGAGAACCTGCAAGACCATCTGGAAATGTACTTGCAATATGCATGTAAGCAGCCAGTCTCTTTGTATCCAGCACTGAAATGGTTTAATCAGCCAATGATTGGGGCAGAATGGTTATTTAAAGGGACAGGGATCGGCGCGAGCAACCAATTCGAAGCGGGAGGCTTTATCCGCAGTAGTGAAAAATTTGCTTGGCCAAATATCCAATTTCACTTCCTGCCAGTGGCGATTAACTACAATGGGAGCAACGCGGTGAATCAACATGGTTTTCAAGCCCATGTGGGATCGATGCGTTCACCAAGCCGTGGGAGGGTACAGATAAAATCCCGAGACCCACATCAACATCCTAGTATTTTGTTTAATTACATGTCTTGTGAACAGGATTGGGAAGAGTTTCGTGCGGCTATTCGTATCACCCGTGAAATTATGGCTCAGCCTGCCTTAGACCCCTATCGAGGCGAGGAAATCAGCCCGGGCAAGCACATCGTCACTGATGAGCAGTTAGATGCCTTTGTGCGAGAACGGGCGGAAACCGCATTTCACCCCTGTGGGACCTGTAAAATGGGCTCAGATGCGATGGCAGTTGTTGATGGTGAAGGGCGTGTGCACGGGCTGGAAAATTTGCGGGTGATTGATGCATCAATTATGCCGCTGATTATCACCGGCAACCTAAATGCGACGACGATTATGATAGCGGAAAAACTTGCCGATAAAATTCGTGGTCAAGAAGGGTTAACGCCAAGTTACGTACCTTACTATAAAGCCAATAATCAGCCGGCAAGAGTCCGTTAACTCGTTATTCATGGATGAGGATGAGCCTCATCCATGAATATATCCTCAGATTTAGAGCGTATTCGTAAATTCGTTATAAGCATTCCATGTCTGTATTGCATACATGAAAGAAGGACCTCCTCCCATTAAGATAGCAACGCCCAATGCTTCGGCAAGTTCCTGTTGTGTTACACCTAGGTCTACAAGGGCTTTTGTGTGGAAGGCAACACAGCCATCGCAGCGGCTTGCAACCGTGATGCCGATGGCAATCAGTTCTTTGGTTTTTTTATCGAGAGCGCCTTCCCTTGATGCGGTGGCAATTAAGCTGGAAAAATGCGCTATCACATCAGGGATACGTTGTCCTAGTTCGGGCATGGTTTTATGTGTGTTTTGGTTGATTTCAGTAAATTTTGACATGATTTCCCCTTTGATCATTATGTTACTTAATAATATATATTTTAATATAGTATCTGGGTGATATTGGGCAAGGTGAATATTCTAAATAAGACATAAAAAAGATTTACACCTTTTATTTTGCCAAAGTTAGTGTATTGAATTGAAATACTCATAATTGGATTGGGCGTATAAAATTTAACGCTAGTGGAAGTGGTGGGACAAAAAAATCCTCCAAATGAAGGAGGAAAATAAATATTAAGCGAGAATACTTATATAACACTAATTTCGTATTTACCAAAGCTGACCAGCTAATAAAAATGATCAAATTTTGCTATATGAAAAAAGAATATAAAAGTACGCTAATATGGTAAGTATGAATATTAACGAACAGAATTAACTAGCCACTGCAAATAATTATCCTCAACTTGGCTAGGGTCTAATCTAATTAATTCAGGGATTTCATAGGGATGAATTTCTTTTATTGCATCAAATAGTGCCTGTTGATTACCAACAGTACTTTTTATCAGTAATAAAATTTCTTTATCTTCTGTCACATTTCCTTTCCACAAATAAACTGATGTCATTTCTGGTAGTAAAGAGACACAGGCCGCAATATGGCTATTTAAGAGATGTTGTGCAATTTTTATCGCGCTTTCTTGGCTATTCGTCGTACATAAAACGATGCATGGTTGTTGCATGCTCTTGTAATGAGTGTCGTTAAATGTCATTTTAATCTCCTTTATTTATAAAAAGCGTAATTAAATGAATCCTCAGATTCATTCTAGTTTAACTTCCCACAGGTTCGCGAAACTACAGGCTGACGAAAATAAAAAATAGCGTGATTAGTGTGGAAGTGACTATTACTTACAATGATAATCTTATTAGGTAATGAATTGACGGTATATACGCCAGTTATCTATTTGTCCTAATAGCTTAAGATTTGAGATAAATAATTTTATTAGTCAAATAGATTATTCGATTTTAACCCATGCAGATAAACGAAAAAAAATTCATTTACAAGGGGCTTTATTGCTATTTTTGATTAATTATGAGGAATTCGATTCAGCATTAATTTTTAGACGGATAAATATCAATAGTTATTGAATTTTTGTATATTAGTTGAGTATTTAGAAAATATTTTAATATTTAATAGCCTTAATCTGATGGATGAGTTAATTGTATTTTTATGCACAATTATTACTCGTTTTTTGTTCTGTATTGCATTTATAACTCCTATTAATAGTCTGTGGCTATTTGTGAGTTTTGATTACATTTTGTTACATAATGACTTGAAATTCATATGAAACTCAGTAACCAAATGATAACGATCAATATTTTCAAATGATTATTTGCTAACATCAATGCTAAGAATAAAAAATATACATTGCACTTTCTCTGTAATTCCATCTCAAAACTGTATGGATACCCTTATGAATAAACTGACTCCGTTAAAACCGATACCCACCTTAATTGCTGTCGCCATCACGTTAATTATATGGTTTGCCATTCCTGTCCCAGAAGGCGTTAACCCTAATGCATGGCATTTATTAGCTCTATTTGTTGGAACAATCGCCGCCATTATTGGTAAAGCCTTACCGATTGGCGGAGTGTCAATCGTCGCAATTTCATTAGTTGCAGCGACCGGCGTAACGAATCCTGAATCCACGAAAGGCGCAATTGCGGATGCATTAAGTGGTTTTTCCAATGACCTTATTTGGTTGATTGGTATATCGATTATGGTTTCCATGAGTTTGAACAAAACAGGATTGGGAGCACGTATTGGTTATTACGTTATTTCACTTTTTGGTAAGAAAACGATCGGAATTGCCTACTCATTGGCAATTGCGGAAACAATCCTTGCACCTGTCACGCCAAGTAATACCGCGCGAGGTGGGGGTATTATTCACCCAATTATGCGTTCAATTTCAGACAGCTTTGGTTCTAAAGCGGATGATGGAACAGCTGGGAAAATAGGGCGTTATCTTTCTTTAGTAAACTACAATATCAACCCCATCACATCCGCGATGTTTATTACTGCAACTGCACCTAACCCATTGATTGTAAGTTTAATTGTCAGTGAAGCCGGAAAAGGTAATGAACTCACTTGGGGAATGTGGGCGATTGCGGCATTTGTGCCTGCGATAGTTTCTTTGATTTTAATGCCTCTGGTTATCTACTTTATGTATAAACCAGAAATTACGTCTACACCGGATGCGCCTAATTTCGCGAAGGAGCGTTTACAACAACTAGGACCAATTTCATTGCCAGAAATGATCACGTTAGGGGTCTTCATTCTGTTATTAATGATGTGGGCCGGGGTACCTGAAATGCTGTTTGGTCCATCTTTCAGTGTTAATGCCACCACTGCTGCTTTTATTGGGTTGAGCGTATTGCTAGGGACTGGGGTCATTAACTGGGATGATGTCCTAAAAAATAAAGGGGCGTGGGATACCGTTGTATGGTTTGCTGCACTCGTAATGATGGCGAGCTTCTTAGGAAAATTAGGCTTGATCAAGTGGATGTCTATTACGGTAGGGAATTCTATCGATAGTATGGGCATTAGCTGGGTCTGGGGGACCTTAATTTTGGTACTCATTTATGTCTATTCTCACTATTTCTTCGCAAGCACGACTGCGCACATTACCGCTATGTTTGGTGCTTTCTTTGCTGCGGGTCTGGCATTAGGTGCACCGCCAATGCTGCTCGGTTTAACCTTAGCATTCTCGTCTTCTTTAATGATGTCGTTAACACACTACGGTACAGGGACAGCGCCGATTATTTTCGGTTCAGGCTATGCCACTTTAGGTGAGTGGTGGAAAGCGGGCTTTGTCATGAGTGTTGTTAACTTAATTATTTGGATAAGTTTAGGCAGTATTTGGTGGAAATTCCTAGGTTATTGGTAATTCCATTGAATTTTGATTAAAAATATCCATTAGCAAAAAGCCGGAATTATCTTCCGGCTTTTTTGTCCTCTCTCGACAACGCTTGAAATTATATTTTATCTCTCAGTAAATCATAAAATTTAAACCTTAAATTAGTGAAATCATTGATATTAATTTTTGCGTTAAATATTTAATTGACACAAGCTTTTTCATATTAAAGCAGCTATGATTAATAGTAAGGTATGTTGTAGGGTTTTAATGTTAATCCGATATAGACAAAGATAAATAGGTTAAAAATGAAAAAGACAGCATTAGTATTGGGTATGGCGGGTATGATGGCATTGTTGTCAGCGTGTTCAGACGAGAAAAAAGAAATTGCAGAGTATCGCTCTGAGTTCGTGAACAGTTGTGTGAAAGCGTCGGGTGAATCTGATGCGGAAACTGCACAAGCTATCAGCGCAATCTGTGGCTGTGCTTATGACAAAACTGTTGAAAAATATGGTTTGAAAGAATTTAAACGTTTAGACAGCGAGCTGCAAAAATCACCTGCGGCTGCGCCTGAATTCCAACAAACTATGATTTCATTTGTTCAAGAATGTGCAACTAACGCGCGTTAATTGATTCTCTTTAATCATGAAATAAGACCACGGTGGTGAAAACTTCCGTGGTCTTATTATTTTTAAGTCAGCGCTTATTTAAATAGCTGCTTAAACTGGTGCGGTGCGCAACGTAAATATTGTGGCGCGACTGAAATTTGTTCATTAAGCACGCTGGCAGCACGCCATGGCCAACGAGGCTCATACAAAATTCCTCGACCAATGGCAATAAAGTCTGCTTGCCCAGTAGCAATAATCGCTTCTGCTTGATGTGGCTCCGTGATCAAACCCACCGCAATGACTGGCATGTCGGTATGCTCATGAATCGCTTGTGCGAGTGGCACTTGATAGTTTGGACTCACCGGAATTTGCTGCTTATCTGATAATCCACCTGACGAAACGTGAATATAATCACAGCCAAATTCTTCTAATATTTCAGTCAGTTTAATCGATTGAGGAAGATCCCAGCCACCCTCAACCCAATCTGTTGCTGAAATACGAATGCCTACGGCGATGTGCGGACTGACTGCTGCACGTATTTCACGAAAAACATCCACTAAAAAGCGAGTACGGTTAGCAAAACTACCGCCATATTCATCTTGTCGCTGGTTAGCAATAGGCGATAAGAATTCATGCAATAAATAGCCATGGGCAGCATGAATTTCGATTAACTCAAAGCCTGCTTGCTCGGCACGTTTAGCTGAATCCACGAATTGTTGAGTGATTTCGTGGATTTCATCTACGGTTAGTGCTTTGGGTGGGTAACTATCGCCGAACGCAAGGGCAGATGGTGCAACAGTTTGCCAACCATACTCATGGTCGGGGGCTAAGTTTTGGCCGCCTTCCCATGGAAGCGCACAGGCTGCTTTTCTGCCTGCATGGGCAATTTGAATACCAAATTTAGCATTAGCAAAGGTTTTAATATTCGTTAGCAGGGTCTTAAATTCCCGCATTTGTTGTTTATTCCACAGACCTAAATCTTTGTACGTAATCCGACCTGAAGGAGTCACGGCACTGGCTTCAACGATCACCAATGAGGCACCGGATAAGGCTAGGTTCATATAATGAGCCTGATGCCAAGGGCTGATTAGCCCATCATGTGCAGAATATTGGCACATAGGTGGGACAACAATACGGTTAGCAAGTTGAACTTGACCTAGATTTGCAGGTGAAAATAGGTAACTCATTCTTCTTTCCTTATAACAATGCTTAAGATAATTCTGACAGTATACAAAAAAAGATTGTTGATTCTTGTGATAAAACGGCAAATTTAGTTATTCGATAATTTTTTTTCGTTATAAGAGAGAGCAAAAAGCAATAAAGCAGAGGAAATTTTGAGAGAAAGAATAAAAAGCATAAATATCTACTTGCAATTTTTTATTAATAGACAAAGAAAATAAATCAGTGAAGACATTTAAATTAGGGTGATTATCGCAAGTCGTGATAAATACGCCTTTATCCCTCGATGTCTACCCTAACTTAATGATAAATAAAGATTGATTGATTTAATTGTGCTTTATGGTTTTTATGGTGTTAATAGATTTTCTCGCTGGATTTTTATTTTATTAAGTGATTTTTATTAACGCTAAATCGATATTATCCCAGCAAAAACACAATTTTCATCTTGCAACCTAAATAAGAGATTTATATAAGCAATAAAACACCCAATGTGGAGATGAAAATAAAATTACAGCGGTAGAGAGTTCAGCTCGCTTATTTTCAGCAACGTGTATTAGCCTGTGAAAATATAATTCTAAAAAGGACGGTAAATGTGTTAACGATTATTGGTATTTTAATCATTGTGACAATCGTCACTTTACTTATGATGGGCAAAGCTAGCCCAATTATTGCAATGTCGTGTATTCCTTTTATTGGAGCCCTGTTAGCGGGATATTCTATTGGTGAAATATCCGTCTTCTTTGAAAGTGGTATTAATAAAGTCGCTAAAGTGGCAGCTATGTTCTTATTTGCCATTTTATTCTTCAGTTTAATGAAAGATCTGCATATTTTTGACCCGCTGATCCGCATGATGGTCAAAATGACTCGTGGTAATGTGATTATCGTCTGTATCATGACTACACTAATCGCGGGGGTAGTGCACTTAGATGGCTCTGGCGCTGCCACATTTTTAATTATTATTCCGGCATTATTACCGCTGTATCGGCAATTAGGGATGAGTCCATACCTAATGTTACTGCTGATGTGTGCAAGTATGGGGATCATGAATATGGTGCCGTGGGGCGGACCATTAGGTCGTGCGTCAGCGGTAACAGGCATTGATGCTTCTACACTATGGCAAGGTTTAATTCCTGTGCAATTGATTGGTATGTGTGGCGCAGTGGTATTTGCCATCATTATGGGAATGCGTGAAAAGCGTCGTATTGCAACGGCTGCGTTAAATGGCACTACGCCGTATCAAATGGATTCACTGTTAGGTGAGAGTGAGCAAATCGCAGATGTGGCTGATACTGTCCATAAACCTAAAAAGCCATTAATTAATGGTGGATTGATTGTCGGGGCGATTATTTGTTTAGCATTCGGGCTACTTTCAGCACCATATGTGTTTATGATTGCGCTTTCTTTAGCATTATTAATTAACTATCCCAACCCCAAAGAGCAGATGAAGGTGCTTTCCCTACATGCACCTCAGGCGTTAGGTATGGTGGCAATTATTCTCGCCGCTGGGGCATTTTTAGGTATTTTATCTGATGGTGGCATGTTGAAATCCATTGCGATGGATCTGACATCAATTCTGCCAACGGAATGGGTATCAAAAATTCATATTTTTGTGGGTATTCTTGGCGTTCCGATGGATATCTTCACCAGCACTGACGCTTACTATTTTGCACTGTTACCCATTATTCAGCAGATTGCAGCGACCGCAGGCGTTGACCCATCCGCGGTGGTGTATGCCATGGCAATCGGTAATAACGCGGGTACGTTCGTGAGCCCATTCTCGCCAGCGGCGTGGTTGGCAATGGGGTTAGCCGGTATTGATATGGGTCGCCATTTGCGTTATTCGTTCGGATGGATTTGGGTGTTCAGTTTTTTCACGCTAGCCGTCGGGGCGGTTCTTGGATTGTATTAATCGCTCGTCGTCTTTTGTGCTGTCGCGGTGTTGGCTTCGCTTACTAACCCTAGTCACATACTTATGTATGCTCCTAGGGATTAGCTACACTTGCCGCCTTGCTACAGCACAAAATCCATAGAGCCATAGTTTGGAAGTTAAAGCTAAATACGAAAATTTAAATTCTAAGAATTAATTTTAAAATCAAACGTGTATCCCTAGTAGCAGCACCGCTAGGGATTTTCTTTTTTGCCGCCTAGTTACGGCGCAAAATCCATAGAGCCAATGTTTGGGGAAGCTAAGGAAAAACCTAAAATCTGGAAAAATAGAAGATAGGGAAAATAAACAGAAAGCGGTGAGAGAAAATAGTGGCTAAGTGGAACATGGATTATCGGACTGTGACTATATTGATGATGAGGTAATTATGTGAATATTCCTTTTTTATCTAACATCGATAAGGCTCGACATGCGCAGACCACTTTCATCCTACCATCCTATTTTGTATTGGCTGCGCGTGAATCAAAAACGACTACTTAGACGCTGGCATTGGGCATTCTCTGGGCGAAAATATACGCGTAATGTTGCGGAGCAGCCACTGGAATATCGTTACCATAAACACACATCACGGCTGATCCGCAAATTGGGGCAATCAGACCTTCGGCTACAACATAACAAAGTGATTAACCTCGGGATTGCAGTTGGAACAATGAGCGGCGTCACCATCGCACCGGGAGAATATTTTTCGTTTTGCCGCTTGGTGGGTAAGCCTACGGCTAAACGAGGTTTTGTGGAAGGAATGGAGCTTTCCTATGGCGAGGCTCGCAGCGGTATTGGTGGCGGAATTTGCCAATTGAGCAATTTAATCCACTGGATGGCACTGCACTCACCGCTACAAGTGGTGGAACGAGCAAACCACAGCTTTGACCCTTTTCCGGATGACGGGCGGGTACTGCCATTTGGTTCAGGCGCTGCTATTTTTTACAACTATATCGACCTTGTTTTGTATAACCCAACGCAAGCGACGTTTCAGCTGGTTTTTAAAATAGGTGAGCACCAAATTGAAGGGGAACTATTGTGTTCTTCGCCACGAGAACATAAATATCATATTTACCAACAAAATCATCAGTTTGTTCGGGAGCATGGCGTCATTTATCGCCATAATGAAATTTGGCAGCAAATCACGACGAAAGGGCAAGAGCCGCTCACACTTAGCGACCGCTGTTTGTACCGCAATAAAGTGGTGGTGAAATACCCACTGGATGAATCTCAATTGAGTGATGTGGGTTAATACGAGCATAATTAGGAATATGTTACTGGCTTTTACCTAATTAGTTCGTTTAGAATCCCCTCAACTAAGTTATTTCTTGCTGTTTTTCTGATAAAACACCCAAAATGAGGCCGTCTCGCGGACTAGATATGTAATACCAACTCTTGATTTCTCAATTAGCGCAGAGGCAAATCTTGTACAAGATTTGTTGTGTTTTGTTATTTCTGTAGAGAAAGCATGATGAATATGCAATCAAGGAAGTATGGTAGAACGTATCACTATCCGTTCTCACCGGGCACCACCAGCGACGATCGTATTAATAGCGATTGGTGGGCGCACATCCAAAATATTGAACAACTGGTTCATACTGAAAAACTCGATGGTGAAAATAATTGCTTGAATCGTTACGGAGTATTTGCTCGCTCCCATGGCGCTCCGACTCAGTCGGCATGGTCGCAACAAATTCGTCAACGTTGGCAATTAATTAAAGATGACCTAGGTGATATCGAATTGTTTGGCGAAAATCTGTATGCCGTGCATTCCATCGAATATCAACATATCGAAGATTATTTTTACGTGTTCGCCGTACGCCAAGGGGATTATTGGCTCAGTTGGGATGAAGTGAAGTTTTACGCCTCACTGTTTGATTTTCCGACCGTACCCGAGCTTCATTTGGCTATCGACAAAACGCTCACTGTCCAGCAATACAGCAGCGGGTTAATCGCCGCGGCAGGGGAAGATAGCCAATTTATTGCACAGGACACCCACACTGGAAAACCGTGCAGTATGGAAGGCATTGTCACGCGCAATCGCCAAGGCTTTGCCGTGGATGATTTTATGCAGCACGTTTTTAAATATGTGCGTAAAAATCATGTAAAAACCGATATCCACTGGAAACGCAATTGGCAGCGCGCGAAATTGGCGTTTGAGATGCAAGGTGGTGACCAATGAGTTGGCAACTGACAAAACAACGGGAATGGTCACAACTTGCTGATCAGTTTGAATTTGTGCGCGATATGCATGGCGTCCCCCAAGATGCACTGCACCATGCGGAAGGGGATGTGGCTATCCATACCAAAATGGTATTAGCCGCGCTGGAAGACTTGCCGGAATATCAGCAATTGCCTGAAGCGCAACAGCAAATTGTCTGGACAGCGGCGCTCTTACACGATGTGGAAAAGCGCAGTACCACCCGAGAAGAAGAAGGGCGCATTCGTTCACCGGGGCATGCCAAAAAAGGCGAGCTATCTGCGCGGAATATCCTATTTCGCGAAGTGGAAACACCTTTTGCGATTCGCGAACAAATAGCGGCATTAGTCCGTTTTCATGGCTTGCCGCTTTGGTTAATGGATAAGCCCGATCCGGAACGTGCACTGTACGCTGCATCATTACGGGTCGAAATGTCCTTGTTGTGTATGTTAGCCAAAGCAGATGCTATCGGGCGCGAATGTGAAGATAAAGCTGACTTACTGGCACGCATTGAGCTGTTTGAACTCTTTTGCCGCGAGCATCATTGTTGGGATAAACCCAAAGAATTTGCCTCATTGGCAGGGCGTTTTCACTATTTCCACACACAGCGTGGTACACCGGATTACCAGCCTTTTGATGACGATGGTAGTGAGGTGATTATGTTGTGCGGTCTGCCGGGAATGGGAAAGGACCATTTTATTCAACAGCATTATCCACAGACGCCGATGGTCTGCCTTGATGAAATTCGTCGAGTCCATAAAATCAGTCCGGCCGATAAAAATGCCCAAGGTTGGGTGGCTCAGCAAGCTAAAGAGCAGGCGAAGGTTTATTTACGTCGTAAGCAGGATTTTATCTGGAATGCGACCTCGCTCAGTGCGTCACTGCGCGAAAGTATGATCAGCCTGTTTGCCCGTTACCAAGCGAAGGTGCATTTGATTTATTTGGAAGTGCCGTATAAGCAGTGGCAGCAACAAAATCGTCAACGCAAATATGCCGTACCCGAGAATGTAATGGAAAGAATGGCGGGGAAGTTGGAGATCCCAACCCCTGATGAAGCTCATCAAGTTTCCTATTTTATCAATGGTGAATTTTTGAGTGAGCGGGTGAAGTAAGTTTTATCATCCTGCCTCTGTCAAAGAGGCAGGACAATCAGTTCGCCATTAAGGCACAAAGACCTTTCCTTCAAATAATTTTCTTGCAGTACGAATAATCGAAGCTTGAATTCCTTCTGGTTTATCCGTCGGGTTGGTTAATGCCACCTCAAATTTGCCACTTAAATGCTCAATGGCAATTTGCTGCATATTAACTCTCCCTTGAAGGTAACGCTCAATAACTGTCCCTGAAATCATGCAACCCGTGGCAATCGCAATTGCCCCAGTGACGGCTAGTGCACCGTGACATTTATGAGGCATAAAGTAACGCACATTAATGGTGCCGCCATGAATTGCAGGGGAAACTAAAATGGGTTTTGGGATCACTTTTTTACTGACGTCACCTAAGCCCATCATCTCGCCCGCTTGCCGGCGAAGATGCTCCAGTTTTTGCATAAACTCACTATCGCTTTCAAGTTGTTCGGCAGTTTCATACCCCGTTTTATTTAACTGAGGAGCATCTATCAGGATCACGGGGGTCGCCATATCAAGGCAGGTGACTTCAACACCATCAATAATATCGATGACGTTACCCGTCGGAAATAATTTCCCTGTTTTGGTCCCGCTCGCGTTTAGAAATGTTAACCCAACAGGTGCAGCATGACCGGGAACACCTGCAATCGTCGCATTGCCATCGTATTCCACTTGTCCGTTAGGTGTTTGGATGGTGGCATTAATAAACGTATTGGTATTCACATTACGTACTCTGACGGTGGTCACATCGCCGGTAATGGGAACTAACCCTTTTTCGAGAGAAAATGAGCCTACCGCACACAAAATATTTCCACAATTTGGCGCAGTATCGACAATTTTTTCGGTGATGGCGACTTGAGCAAAAAGATAGTCAACATCGGCATTAGGGTGGGTTGAGGGACTGATGATGGCGACTTTACTGGTTTGTGGGCTACCACCGCCAATGCCATCAATTTGTAGCGGATGACCGGAGCCCATAATGGCTAAAATCAATGCATCACGTTGTTGAATATCGGTTGGGAGATCATCAGCGAGTAAAAAGACGCCTTTTGATGTGCCACCCCGCATTAATACACAAGGAATCTGTTTCATGACACTTCCTATTAGAACGCATTGCTCGTAAGAAAAATGGAGTGCGGCTTATTGCACTCCATCTGTGTTATTAGGTAAGGGCGATTAGATTAAGCCCATATTGATCAGAATTTCCCACCAACCTAAACCGATAGTCATGTGAACTAATAAGCTTAAGAATGCGATAATCCCACCAATGATCCACCAAGAACGAATGTCGTTGTACCCTGCACCGAAGACGATTGGAGCTGCCGCGCCTCCGTAATGGGTTAAGCTGCCACCGTAAGCGTTAGAGAACAGTAGACCCAGCGCTAACAGCATCGGCGGTGCACCTGCAACCATACCGACAGTTGCGAAAACAGGAACCATTGCGGCGACATAGGCACCACCAGAAGCGAACAAGTAACGAATCGCGACACTGATAAACATGATGACAAAGAACGCTAACATCGCTTGGTCACCGAAGGAGAGATATTCGCTCATCACATCTGCTAACCATTTGAAGAAGCCCGCTTTGGTCAGTACGCCGGACATCCCGATAATACCACCGTACCAAATCAGGGTGTTCCAACCGCCTTTGTTCTTCAGTACATCGTCCCAAGTTACTACACCGAGAATCAGCGTTAATGCCATAACCGCGATGGCGACACTTGAAGCGCTCACACCGATTTTATCTGCAAATATCCAGCCGGATAACGCCAGTACAAAGATAATGCTGAGCAGTTTTTCACGCACGGTCATCGGACCTAAATCTGCTAATCCTTTTGCTGCGATCTCTTTGTTATTCACCTTTTTTAGCTCAGGTGGATACAGTTTGTAGATAATCAGCGGAGTCAAGATCAACATGATTAAGCCAGGTACAGCAGCGGCTAATGCCCAGCCACCCCAACTTAAATGGATACCCATAATGTCCGTCATCATGGCTAATGCGAGTGCGTTTGGTGCCATTGCAGTTAAGAACATATAGCTGGTGGTTTTTGTCACCATGTATACGTTTACCAGCAAATAGTGACCGGCTTTACGTGGGCTTTTTTCAGGATCAGAGCCTAGCGCTACCGCCACACTGTTGATGATAGGAAACACAATTCCACCCGCACGGGCGGTATTTGATGGCGTTGCTGGCGCGATAATTAAGTCAAGGATAGCGGTGACATAACCCAGTCCAAGAGTGGTGCCACCTAATTTTCCAATAAGAATATAGGAGAGGCGCTTACCCAAACCGGTTATGACGAACGCGGCACTCAAGGTGAACGCGGCGAAAACTAACCACGTTGTACCGGATGAGTAACCACTTAGAACTTCGCCAACTTTGACGTCTTTAGTGCCTGTTACACCGATGATCACCGCACTGGCAGCAATCGTGGCTAACAAGATCACAGGCTCGGAATAAGGTTTTAATACCAGCCCCACAATGGCGGCAAGGTATAAACCAAATAATAGCCATGCAATACTCGGTAGCCCGGCGGGCGTCGGTATTAAGGCTATGATTATAGGAATAGCTATAAGAACTAATAGCTTCCATATTTTATCTTTTTGCATAGGCTAATCCTTCAAGAATATAAACTTTAAATTTTTTAAATCACATAAAACGAATATTTAAAATGTGTGAAAACCTATTTCTGGATATAGCGGTATCTTGAATAGTGTTATTTTTTTAATAAAACTATTGGCGACCGTATATTTGCAGAAACGTTGTTAATTATTGAAAATGCAAAATCAGGTTGTATTTAAAAATTATTTTCTCTGGTTTTAATGAATAATTTTTTGTGATGTTGGTTCCTTTGTTAATGAGTATTTAAATTGTTTTTATTTATTAAGCTAAATAAACATCAGAAGGTAATCGCGCAAAAAACCACGTTAGAATCAACAAATCTGCGCTGCCACCTGGGCTTAGATTTTTTTCAATACATTGATGGTCAAAATGTTGGACTTTATTTAAATCTTTTTCGTCATGAAGACCTTGATGTAACAGGCGATTTGCTTGCTGCTTTATCCAGCAGAGCCCCTCGATACCTCCACGATTGGCGACGTTGGTATCATCATTGAGGCTCATCAGCAAAATTAGCGTATCGAGTAGGGCGATATCGGCCTGTTTACCATCAGCTAGCTGTTTCAAATAATGGGGCAGAGCATGGATTATCACCAATTGATAACCGTGTTCTGCTTCACCTCGGGCACCTGTGAATCCATACTCTTGGAATAAACGTTGTCCCGCTGTTGGGTGTTCTGCGGGCTGTTGCAGCTCAGTGGTTAATCCTTGGCACATGTTAGAAACGACTTGGCTGATTGCATTGGGCGTAATTCGCTGCTGTAACCCTAATAAACGACCGATCGCCGTGAGCACTAAGCCTAAGGAAAAAATAGAGCCTTTATGAGTATTCACGCCCTGAGTGGCATGAAACATCGCTTTTTCACAATCGATACCGATGCCGCGAATTTGACGTAGAAGCTGGCTAATCGGCAATTGGCAGTATTGGTGACCTGCCTGTAAAAAGAGCGGAAAGAATTTGGCAATCGCGTTGGCACTTAAATGAAAATCAGTTAGTGCCATATCTTTATGTGCACCCGTATTATATTTATCTACTAAACCTGGTTTTGGCGTTAAGTTCACTTCCGCTAGCATGGCTTGCCAAGCCAGTTGGCTGTAGTGATTAACGACGTCATCATTTAACGTAGTTTGTTGATCAATGAGTTGCTGGAACATAGGCTAACTCCTTAATACGGTGCAAAATTTCATCAAGAGAGTGGCTGCGCTGACGCGCGCACACTTTGGCTTCATTGTCACAAATTAAGCAGCGTCGAGTGGGTAAATTAAATTGGCTGCGGGAATACAACACACCGTTTTTATCAAAAACATCAAAGTCCCAGAGTCGACCGACAGGGGATAATTCTTCCGCATCCATTAAGGCTTTTTTGACCTCAATGGCGTCAGCCTCTACAGCGACTAAGCATTCCGGTCCCGTCACGAGAGGGAATGATTGTTGTGATAAAAGTACCCACTGCCTGCATGAAGCAACTTGCTTAAGCGCATTTAAGCCTTGATTAAAAATGTCTCTGACCAGTTGACTGTCTTTAACTGGACCCGGAAAAACGACAGTAAATGAAATCAAGGTTACCTGATGGAGACCAATCCACTCTTGCTGACGAGCCTGACGGGCATCACGGCTCGCCAGCAAGTCAGGTAAGGAAATTTCAAATTGCTCTTGGGTATCAGGCAGTGGGTAAAACATGTTCTACTCCTTCACTTGATGCACAACATCAATCACAGAACCGTCACGATAGCGCACAACCGCCACGACTTTATCGGTAAATTCGATCGGATTTGGCGTACCCGTTAAGAGCTGGGCGCGTTCACGTAACCACTGGATAGACACGGTTTTGATGCCTTGGCTTTCCAGTTGTTGCTTCAACTCTGGGCGAGCAGGGTTGACGGCAATACCGTGGTCGGTGACCAAAATATCGACACTGGAGCCCGGAGTGACGCAAGTGAGAACCTCATCCACTAATGTTGGGATGCGACCACGAACTAATGGAGCGACAATAATGGATAATTTTGCGGCAACGGCGGTATCACTGTGCCCGCCTGATGCCCCGCGGATCACACCATCGGAGCCAGTTAACACATTGACATTAAAACGTGTATCTATCTCTAATGCGCTGAGTACGACGACATCCAGCATATCCACAGAGGCACCTTTAGAATCGTAACAGGCGTACTGGTTAGCACTGATTTCAATGTGGTTTGGGTTACGCGCGAGAGACTCTGCGGCGGCTCGGTCAAAGCTTTGTACATCAAGGAGTTTTTTGATTAAGCCTTTTTCATGCAGATCCACGATGGTCGATGTGATCCCACCTAACGCAAAACCAGCATGGATATGGTGGCGACGCATTTTGTCTTCGAGGAAGCGAGTCACTGCGAGAGAAGCCCCACCAGTCCCTGTTTGCAGTGAAAAGCCTTCCTTGAAGAAACCTGATTTTTCAATCACATCTGCGGCTGTGCGGGCAATCAGTAGCTCACGAGGATTGGATGTCATACGGGTTGCATCGGCGCCTATTTTGTCGGCATCACCGACACGTTTGACTTTGACGATATAGTCCACTTCATCCTGTTTGATACTCGATGGGTTGTGTGGATAAGGGAGAAATTCTTCTGTTAGCATGACGACTTTCTTGGCCGTTTCCGCATCGATTTTGGCGTAGCCGAGTGAGCCACAACTCGCATTTCCTGTGTAGCCGTTAGCATTACCGTATTCGTCGCATGAAGGTACGCCGATAAAGGCGACATCGATTTTTAATTCACCGCTATGAACTAGATTGGCACGTCCACCATGGGAGTGAACTTGTACGGGTTCCGCTAATTCTCCGCGAGAAATGGCTTCGGCTAATGGGCCGCGTAATCCAGAAGTATAAATTTTGGTGACGACACCATGGCGAATATGTTCGACTAAAGGGGAATGGCAAGCACTGAGCGAGCTGGATGCCAGTGTCAGGTTGCGAAATCCCATTTCTGCAATCACTTGCATCACCATGTTGATGGTCAAGTCACCGCCACGGAAAGCGTGGTGGAAAGAGATGGTCATGCCATCTTTTAGCCCAGAGCGGCGAATGGCGACTTGCAGGTCATCGCACAGTTTGCGGTTACGTGGTTTTTGAACTTGCTGCTGAACTTTGCCGATATCTTTGAATTCGCGCAGTAATTCATCATTTTTAGGTGCTAAGTAGGCTGATACGCGAGCCTGACGCAATGTATTGGTTGTCATAATGTTCTGCCTCACTCTTCCCGAATGCCTGATAATGCCGCGCGCGATAACACTAAGCGGGCTCGTTCAATAACAGGGCTATCTACCATTTTCCCGTTGAGGGAAACGACGCCTTTGCCTTCTCTCTCTGCGGCATCAGCGGCATCCACGACGCGCTGTGCATGGTCGACTTCTTTTTGGGTTGGGGCATACAAGTTATGCAGTAACTCAATTTGTCTTGGGTTAATTAATGATTTGCCATCAAAACCAAGCTGCTTAATGAGTGCGGCTTCTTTAAGAAAACCTTCCTCATTATTTGCATCTGAATAGACGGTATCGAACGCTTGAATACCGGCGGAACGCGCAGCTTGTAAAATGGCGCACCGAGCATAGAGGAGTTCAATGCCGTCTGGAGACCGCTCGGTGCGCAAATTGCGGACATAGTCCTCGGCACCTAATGCGATGCCTATTAATCTTGGGGAAGCGTGGGCAATATTCACCACTTGGGTGATCCCCATTGGGGATTCGATAGCCGCTAATAATCCAGTGCTACCTTCTTCACGACCACAGCTTTTTTCAATGCGCAGTATTTCGTTTTCAATATCAATAATATCTTGCGCGGTATCTGTTTTAGGTAAGCGCACAATATCAGCGCCACCGCGAACAACCGCTTCAAGATCTGCGACACCATAAGCAGAGTCGAGAGCATTAACACGTACGATAGTTTCAATATCTTGATATAGCGGGTGTTGCAGTGTGTGATAGACCAAACGACGTGCTGTGTCTTTTTCTCTAATGGTGACTGAGTCTTCAAGGTCAAACATCAACGCATCAGCTTTATAAATAAAAGAGTTACTGAGCATCGCAGCATTGGAGCCGGGAACGAACAGCATACTTCTACGGGTACGGCTTTTTCTTTCCGGCGTCATTATTTATCCTCCCATGGCAGAGCATCAAGATCACAGGCGCGAGCCAGCAAGGCTTCGAGGCGAGCGCGCAATACGCACTCCAATGCACCTTTGTCATCTACCACAATTTCAGCGCCTTGAATGTCATATTTTTCAATCATTTCAATCACGATAGCATTGATAGCATCACCAAATTGTTTTTCAACACTGCTGGTGATTTGTAGTGAGACCTCGTGAGTATCTTCGAGAGGCTCGATTCGTACCATGACATCACTGGATTCAAGTGTGCCGGCAACTGCTGCGTGTAGTATCTTCATATTTCACCTATAACTAATTTCAAGCTTGTAGTGCGGGAGTGGGCGACGGTGTCTGTGCTGCCAGCATGTCTTGCAAATAGTGATAAGTGGCAGGGGGCACAATCGGCTTGATCGCCGCAAGATCTTTTTTAGCGAGTAGTTTTCGAACTTGCGAGGCAGAGACTGCCGTGCCGTCGATAACTGTTCGCGGAAATTCAACCAACTCAATAGGTGGGAATGGCAATTCATCCGTTTCTAGCCAGTAGCGCATGTCTTGGTTATATTGATTAGTGACTTGGCAAAATGGCTCTGAACCAACGAAACGATGGGTAATTCCCAACGCTGGAGCAATATATTGGCGAAAAATCTTAATATCGATTTCGGTATAACAGTTATTCGCAACAGTAATGTCTTTAATAAAATAACAAGGGAATGTTGCTCTCGAAATAATATATTCTGAACCTTTATGAATGGTTAGATTACCGATTCCTTTTGTACCTTCCTCAATTAATTTAAGGCGAACTTTATAAGGAAAACGGGAAGTATCTTCCTTCACCACAAATAAATGTAGCCAGTCACAATTCTTTGCGGCCTGTTCAATTAAGTAGCGATGCCCTAATGTGAATGGGTTGGCATTCATTACGATAGCCCCAATTTTTTTTCCTGGTTTGTACTGGGCTTTTAAACTTTTAATATAGCGATTTAAGTAACAGCAACTATTCTCCATTAAAACCATGACATTGGGCACGGTGGCAATGGTGTGAAATCCGCACTGTTGAAATAACTCTTCATTTTGATATTTCGTGTAAATAAATAGATGAGTTGTATTATTTTCATAGGCAAGATTCACCAGTTCAGTGGCAAGTTTTAATGCTAAACCTTCACCGCGAACTTCATCACTAATGGCGACGCATTTAATGACATTTTTAGCGAGACCACCGCAGGCAATTAACTTCTCATTACGAGTGATAGTAATAAAGACGTCAACGCTGGCATCAATGTCTAAATCATTCTCTTTTAAAAACTGAGTGATATCATTGAGTTTTCTGTTCTCATGACGTTTTACTTGGTTAAACGTTATGCTGTCGAACATAATGGTATCCTGCATCTCATTTAGAGATGTATTAAAAATGTTGCTAATGTTAAAGTTAATTAAATAAATATTTTTGGCTTTTCTAAATTTAGCTAAGTTCTCAATTTTTATTTAATTATCCTTTTCAATATTTATATTAAATAGCCTGCATATAATATATTTGACCTATTTCATGTTTCTAAAATGAGTTTGTATTTGTTTAATGGTTTTAATGTTTTTAATTCAGAGTTATGAACTTTACTCAGTGGTTTTAATGTGTTTAATTAATAATATGTGCATTACTATCCCGGCTAAGTTATATTTTAACTTCATTATGGCGATATTTATCTGTAACAATAATTTTACTTTTTAGCGAGTTATAGAGAGATGAGATGAAAACAGAGCTTTCACAAATTCCATTTAAAAAAGGAAATATATTTTCATTCTCTGGGCGAGTATTTCTTCTATTGTTGCTGGCGTCGGTCTTGCTTACTTTTGGATTAGGTAAGTATTTTACAGATACGACCGAAAATCGCATGATGGCAAACATTCGTGTACTTGCTATGAGCCAAGCCAAGATGATCGCTTCTCTGGATGGCATTGTGAGTTCAGTAAAAGATAAAGATATTCCTAAACTAAAAATTATTGCCGACAAGCTCAATCAAGATTCAAGTTATGACTATGTCGTGATTGGTGATGAGCATTCCATTCGTTTATATCATCCTAATAGTGAAAAAATCGGTTACCCGATGCAATGGAATAAACCTGGCGCATTAGAAAATGGTGAAAGCTATTTTATTAAGGGCGAAGGTTCTATGGGGAATGCTGTTCGGGCGAAAACACCTATTTTTGATGAAAATGGCAAAGTGATAGGGGTTGTTTCCATCGGTTATCTCACCACAAAAATAGACACCTCTTTAGCCGAAATTTTTGTACAGACATCTGCGACATTTTTAGGGGTATTGGTCATTCTGCTGTTTCTCTCTTGGGCATTTGCGAAATTAATTCAGCGGCAAATGCTGGGAATGGAGCCAGAAGAGATCACTCAGTTAGTTTTGGTGCAAAAAGGTATTTTTGATGCGGTATTTGAAGGGATTATTGCGGTTGATCGCTATGGCAAAATTATCAATATCAATCATAACGCCAGAAAAATGTTAGCGCTGAGTGAATCAGCAAAGCAATTAATTGGTAAGCCAATTTCTGATTACGTCTCTCCCGCGAGTTTTTTTACCAAAGAGATAACAAAAAATCAGCACGATATTGTGTGTGAATTTAACGGGCTGAATGTGATAGCCAGCCGTGTGGCGATTATGGATGGTGAATTGCTTGCAGGTGCCGTGATCAGTTTTCGTAGCCAAAATGATATTGAGTCACTGAATGCGCAGCTCTCACAGGTGCGCCAATATGTGGATAATTTACGCACACTGCGCCATGAGCATTTGAACTGGATCTCCACATTAAGTGGTTTGCTGCAAATGAAAGAGTATGATCAAGCCTTGGCATTGATTAAAGGTGAATCAGAGTCTCGACAGCAATTAATTGATTCATTGAGAGAACAGTTTGCAGATAAACAAGTCGCTGGACTGTTGTTTGGTAAATATCATCGCGCTCGTGAACTTGGACTCCAACTCATTTTTGTACCGGGTTGCCGATTATATGAGTTACCTAGCTCACTAAATAGCACGGAATTCTGTGCTGTCTTAGGGAATTTATTGGATAATGCATTTGAAGCCAGCTTAAAGAATGAAGTGGGTAATAAGCAGGTGGAATTATATATCTCAGATGAAAATAATGAGATTGTGATTGAAGTTGCTGACCAAGGATGCGGTTTTCCTCTCGAATTGCAGGATAAATGGTTTGAGCGTGGAACAACAACAAAAACGGATGCTGTCGAGGGGCATGGCATAGGGCTTTTTTTAGTGGCTTCCTATGTTAATCGATGTAATGGGGCGGTGATCATTGAAGATAATCAACCGTATGGTACTGTATTCTCTATTTTTATACCGAAAGTGAAGACGCAAAATGGTTAAGATAAAAATCCTCATTGTCGAAGATGAACTGCTCCTTGCTGAAATGCATGCTGAGTACATTAAAGCTTATCCTGCTTGTGATAAAGTCTGGCTTGCGGGCAATCTTGCTGAGGCAAGAAAAATGATTGAGTACATGAAGCCTGATTTGATTTTGTTGGATAATTATTTACCCGATGGGAAAGGTATTGATTTAGTTCACGAGCTGCTTCAAGAAAGAAACAGCGCTGATATTGTGTTCACTACGGCTGCCAGTGATATGGAAACGGTTACCGAAGCGATTCGTCTTGGTGTGTTTGATTATCTCGTAAAACCTGTTGCTTATGAGCGTTTAGGGCAAACGTTAGACCGTTATATTCAACGTAAATCTGTTTTACATGGGACAAATAAAACCAATCAAAGCCAGATAGATGATATGTTTAATACTTATGCACGCGGTGAAAGCAAAGAAGAATTACCGACAGGCATTGATGCATTGACTCTGGATAAAGTACTCGCGTTATTCGCCGCGTCCGATGCGGAATATACGGCAGAAACGATTGCTGAGACGATAAAATTGAGTCGTACAACAGCGCGACGCTATTTAGAATATTGTTTAGCTCAGCACAAAATTGAAGCAGAAATTGAGTACGGCAAGGTGGGGCGTCCGCAGCGTATTTATCGCGGTAAGCAGAGTTAGGAAATAAGTAGTAATGTCGATTTGTTCTGCTTTGGGGATTCTTATATGACGACCTTTTATCAATTGACCGCTAAAAGCCTTAGCGGGCAGTGTATCTCTATGGAGGAGTACGCCAGTAAGGTGGTTTTAGTTGTGAATACAGCCAGCCATTGTGGCTTTACACCACAATACGCCGGTCTTGAAGCGCTCTACAAGAAATATGCAGATCAGGGTTTTGTCGTGCTCGGTTTCCCCTGCAACCAATTTGGGAAACAGGAACCTGGGGGGGCAGAGGAAATCGGACAGACCTGCTACATTAATTACGGTGTGAGTTTTCCGATGTTTGAGAAAGTAGACGTTAACGGAAGCGCAGCACACCCAGTGTTTCGTTATCTGAAACGTGAGCTGCCCGGTCTGCTAGGTGGGCGGGTCAAGTGGAACTTTACGAAGTTTCTCATTGGACGCGACGGTAAACCGCTGAAGCGCTTTGCACCGTTCACGACTCCAGAAAAAATGGAAGTGGCAATTGTTGCCGCACTTAAGAATTGAATGTTCGGTCATTCGAGCCTATTTTATGCGGATTTTCTGAAGTTATTTTCCTTTCCCTGAATTTTGTAATTCATTCTCCATAATTATCACTTTCTTTTGAGCTCGTTCATCACCTTGCTTTGCCGCGAGTCGATACCAAGATAATGCCTTATTATCATTTTGTGGTACGCCCATACCATATTGATAACAGGCACCGCTGGCATATTGTGCATCACGGCTATTCTGGTTGGCAGCTTTGATAAACCATTGGCAGGCTTTTGCTTGATTAGCGGTAATCCCATCCCCTCGTGCGTAAATAAGCGCTAAGTTGAACTGAGCTGAAACTTCGCCTTGTTCAGCGGCGAGCGTGAGCCATTTGATTGCAGATACTGTATCGCGCTTGGTACCTTGACCCGCTAAATACAGCATACCTAGGCTATTTTGTGCAGGGGAGAAGCCTAACTCAGCGGAACGAGTAAAATACTGAAAAGCGAGAGGGTAATTGATTTTTTCATACATGCCAGTCGCTGCTTGGTAACCTAATATATACAGTGCTTGAGGATGGTTTTTCTCAGCCAGAGCCAAATAAATTGCATGAGATTTTTGTGGGTCTTTATTGCCAGCAGTACCTTGTTCATACCAATAGGCTAAAGTGAGCTGTGCGGCGGGGAACTGTTGTGCAGCGGCAGCTTCTAGCCAGATTAATGCTTGCTGCGGATTTTTCACTAATACATTGGGGATACCTTGTAAAGTGTATTCCGCCATATTCATTTGACCAATAGGATCACCTGCTTTTGCTGCTGCTTCCATCCAGCGCAGCATCTCTTTTTCATTTTTGCCGATCCCAACACCTTGCTGGTACATCAGGGCGAGGTTAATTTGTGCTTTGGTAAATTGTTGGCTGGCGGACAGTTTATACCAATAAGCTGCGTTATCGAGTTGACCGTGAGATTGGTAAAACATCGCTAAATTAAATTGCGCTTCTGCTTGTCCTCTATGGGCTAACTCAGTCAATGTTTTTTCATCTACAGCCGGAGAGGGGGCGATAGGCGCCTCTGTCTTAGCGATACTCACATTGATTGACAGTGAGTAAAGGATAATGAAGGGGATAATAAACTGTCTCACAAAACTTCCTTGGGATGAATTTTAACCATTTATTCCTATTAGGTAGGTTAGCGGGTTGTTTTTAGCAGTGCAATCGCCATTATGGCTATTTGAAAAAATACTTTATTTATTTAGTATTTTAAATCATAAGGTTATAAAAAAAATGAAAAATAATTCAAAAAAATATGAACCTTTTAGGTCTATCGCAGGTCTTAATTAGCATGTATATCACTGTTTGCTCGCGTAAACATTCATATATTTACCCTCAATATTCATTTCTTTACATGAAGTAATGCAATAATGCATCTATGTAGTGTAGTTTGAATTAGTTGTACGATCCTTAATAGAATGCATTATGCCCAGTTTTAGTCGCTGGGCTTTTTTTTTGCATGAAATACTATCCCACCCTTTCTTTGCATAAAAATACACCCTCGTTTTATTTCATCCCGCTATTTGGATGATAAGTAGACTATAAATAGTCACAAATATAAATAATCACATATATGAATTTATTTTCTATTCAATGTTTGCAGATTCTCATTTACCTATGCGTAAAACGTTATGGTGTAGCTTTAATTGCGTTTATTTGGAATGGAATGGTTAAACATAGAACAATGTGCTTAACATTTGATAAACAACTGATTATTTAGTGGGCGATAAAAATTTCATGTTTTTGTAAAAAATTGAAGTTAATCACGATAACGATCTATGAATGTAGTAATTAATACTAGCTAATTCTTTAGTTTTGGTGCATAAATAGCATATATTGCTTAATTGATTATTCTGTTTTGGATGGCATATATTTGCCATAATGCTGAATAAATAATCAAATATGCTTTAACTCATTGAATTTTATGTTCGTGATTCATAAACAATATATGCACACAGTTTTGTTTGTTTTGAGGTCAGGGATTGATACTCCACCTACCAAAAGTGAATCTTCTAAAGCTTAAATTCTTGAGATCATAACAATGCGAGGGTGCAGACAGCGCTCCGTGGTTTTTTTGCATACGTACAGGTTGTACTAGAGGTAACTTGTGTCCACAACAAATAACAAAGAGGAAGTCAGTCTTAACGCGTTTAAGCAACCTCGTTCATTCTATCTCATCTTTTCTATCGAACTCTGGGAACGTTTTGGTTACTACGGTCTTCAGGGGATCCTCCCAATTTATCTCAGCCAAGTGCTTGGTATGTCGGAAGCGGAATCTATTACGCTGTTCGCGGCATTCTCTGCGTTGGTCTATGGCTTCGTTGCCATTGGCGGCTGGTTAGGCGATAAAGTTCTGGGTACCAAGCGTGCGATCGTTCTTGGAACGGTAGTACTGATTGTCGGTTATGCCTTCGTTGCATGCTCTGGGCATGATGTGTCGATGGTTTACCTCGGCCTTGCTACCATCGCGGTAGGTAACGGTCTGTTTAAAGCAAACCCATCATCATTATTATCTACCTGTTATGACAAAAATGACCCACGTTTGGACGGTGCATTCACCATGTACTATATGTCGGTTAACATTGGTTCATTCTTCTCAATGCTGGCAACACCATGGTTAGCAAAACATTACGGCTGGGATGTCGCATTCTCCCTCAGCGTAGTGGGGCTGATCATTACCTTAATTAACTTCTACATGTGCAAAAAATGGGTCTCAGACCACGGTTCAAAACCAGACTTTGCACCTGTTGTCATCTCCAAATTACTGATGACTATCGTCGGTGTAGTTGCACTGATTGCGATTTCAAACTGGTTACTGCACAACTTAGGCATTGCGCGTGCGGCACTGGCGGTGATTTCTCTGGGTATTTTAGTTATCTTTATCAAAGAAATGATGGCGCTAAAAGGCATTGCTCGTCGCCGTATGGGCGTCGCGTTGATCCTAATGTTAGAAGCGATTGTGTTCTTCGTTCTCTATAGCCAAATGCCGACGTCTCTAAACTTCTTCGCGTTACATAACGTTGAGCATGAAGTTTTTGGCTTAGCCATTGAGCCTGCTCAGTATCAAGCGTTAAACCCATTATGGATTATGATTGGTAGTCCAATTTTAGCTGCAATCTATAACAAAATGGGTGACAACTTACCGATGCCACACAAATTCGCTATCGGTATGATACTGTGCTCAGCAGCATTCTTAGTGCTGCCACTCGGCGCAAAATTTGCGAACGAAGCGGGTATTGTGTCTGTTCAATGGTTGGTTATCTGTTATGGCTTCCAAAGTATTGGTGAGCTGATGATTTCTGGTCTGGGTCTGGCGATGGTGGCTCAATTAGTTCCGCAGCGCCTGATGGGCTTTATCATGGGCGCATGGTTCTTAACTAACTCTGCTGCGGCATTTATCGCAGGTTATGTGGCTTCCATGGCGGCAGCACCACAAGGTGAAATCACCAGTAAAGTTGAATCTCTCGCGGTGTACAGCGATGTATTTATGAAGATTGGTCTGGTGACGGGAGCAATTGCCATTGTAATGGTATTTACTGCGCCATTATTAAACCGCATGACGCAAGAACAACATTAATTTGTTTTGTTAGTTATCAAATAGAAAAAGGGCGATAGTGATATCGCCCTTTTTTAATGCATGATTATTTAAAATATCGATTATTAATTAATCTCATGGAACGGTTATTACCGTTGACTAAAAGAGTACTCGCACTGTGGCTATGCAGATCATTTGAGATACCATTCATCAGCACTGTAGGGGTGATTGCGGTCGCAGCAAAAATGACATCGGACGTATTCACCATCATATCCAACGTTAAAATGCCCCCAATTTCGATGCCCATCTGTTGGCAACGAATTGCTTCTTGCGCTGCTAACAGCTTATTTTTTTCTGTATCTTCTTTAGCTTTATTACGTGGTACAAGACGTGCTTGCATATCTCCACCTAATGCGCGTGCAATGGCAGCACTAATAATGCCTTCTGGTGCCCCGCCAATGCCATACATCATATCAATAGGATGTTCAGGTAGGATTGTTAGCAGTGATGCAAGTACATCGCCATCAGGGATGGTAATAACATTGGCGCCAAAGTTACGGATAGTTTTGATAATATGTTGGTGGCGAGGTTTATCAAGAATAGCAATATTAAGCATTGAAATCGGTTTATCCAATGCCGCAGATAAAAATTCGAGGTTTTTCTCTAATGGATTTTTTAGGTGAACAGTGCCTTTTGCTGCGGCACCAACAACCATTTTTTCCATATACATATCCGGTGCTTGCAATAATGTGCCGGTAGGTGCGGCGGCAAGGACCGCAATCGCATTGTGCTCATTACATGCCACCATGCGAGTACCGTCAATGGGATCAACTGCGATATCTAAATGATGTTCGCCGGATTGTTTGCCAACTTGTTCACCAATATACAGCATCGGAGCTTCGTCAATTTCGCCTTCGCCAATCACAATTTTTCCATGAAAATCAATTTCATTGAGTCGGTTTCTCATGGCTTCAACCGCAGCGTTATCAGCTGCATTTTTATTGTGTTTCCCTACCCATTCAAATGCGGCAATGGCAGCAACTTCGGTCACGGACGCGATTGCAGATGCGAGTTCATCGCTAATTTTCATTTTGGTGTTGTTCCTAGGACTAAAAAATTATCGCGACTATGATACGTTTTTTGTGATCAACTTGGTAATTTTTCGATGAATAAATCAACGTTTTATTGGCGAAGGGGGGAGAGTGGCGGAAGGGGAAGGGCGGAGTAAACTCCGCCAAGAAAGAATTACAGCATTTCAACGATGGTGATCCCGCCAATAATTGAGATTAAGGCAGCAATCGTACTCAGTAACACCGTTCCCGCGGAGGTTTCAGTGTAGGCTTTATTACTGATAGCAAGTGCTGGAACAGCGGTTGCCGTCGGTAATACACCGATAATAAATGCAGCTTTTAATAAATCACTTTGTAAACCTAATGCGAGACCGGTACCAAGAATTAACGCGGCTTGCACAAAGTTTTTGACAAATACGTTAAAGATTATTTCTTTACTGATTGTCAGCTTAATACCTGAAAGCAGTAAACCAAGGAAGAAGAGGGCAACACCACCAGCAGTTTTACCGAGTTCATTCACAGAGTTTTGCAGAATTTCAGGTAATTTCACGCCACAAATAGCCAGAATAGCCCCTAAAACAGGTAAGAAAACTAATGGCTGAATGACGGCTTTACCGACAGATTTCAGGACACCATTACCTTTTGCGGATCCACTGATCATCAATAAGGTAAATGGAATAATAATAACGGTATAAATTAAGTTACCAAGTACCATGGCAATTAAACCGGATGAACCAACAGTAGCCAGTAAAACCGGTGGTCCACAGTACGCCATATCCGGGAATGATACCGATAAGGCTTGCATCGCAGCGTCAGTTTTGTTGTGACGGAAAAAGAGTTTACCGACGACAAAACCAATTACGTAAGATGCAATTAATCCCACTGCCAGCGCTAATAGATAATCAATGTTTAGTAGCACTGATGGCGGGGCTTGGACGGCAGCAAGGAAAAGCGCAAAAGGTAAGGCGATTTTGACAACAAAGTCCGCAAACGCTTGCGAATATTCCCGTTTCACGAAACCATATTTACCCGATAACCACCCTACGGCGAGACCGAGTATGATGGGACTTAGGGCTTCAAGTATTATATGTAATAACATAGTTATTCCTTTGCGTTATATAGAACAAGGCGCGAATTTAAATATACTCGATAAAAGACAATCGTTATTTGTTAAATAACTTCCTGGTAAATTGTCTATAAATTAATAACATAATCATACGAAAATACACCTATTATCTGCATATTTTTTATAATAAATATAATGAGTCGAAAATAGATTATTGGATTTGATTAATTATTAATAAAAATAAGGGTTATTTTGCCTTATGGGAAAATAATTATTTAATGGCTTGTTTGTCTGGGGAAAAAACATTAAAAATGTACTATCATTTTATGATGATAAAATAATAAAATGACGGAATAGATTAATCTGCGAATACTCTTAAAAGGAGTTATTTTGTAACAGTTTGTTACCCATGGTTGGCAATTTAGATATTCATCTTTAAACTAGGACGATTATTGAATAATGTAAACTCTATAATGCACTTATTGTGTATAAGGCGTTATGGTGTGTCGAGTTTTTTATCATGAGCTAGAGCGGTTTAACTAGCTGGTTTTTTTACCACAAATTTTACGAAAACACAGTTTGTTTCAGATATGAGCAACGTGTTATCCCCTAAGATCCGGTTGACTAATCTTGGGTTGCTGGCATTGGATTAAAGAAGGAAACCTATTTGTGGATACATGGATACTCTTAGGACTAGTTTTAATTGCATTAGTGATAGTGGCCCCTGTGCTCGCTATCATCGCGATTAACCGTACTGGTCGTATGCAATACCAAATTCACCAGTTAAACCAGAAGATCACTTCACTCGAAGCTAAAATAGCTCATGGCAATGGAGGGGGACCTGTTAGTGCGTTAAATACGATGGATGACAACGACGCATTAACTTCAGTAGAAGTGCAATGTAATGCCTCTCAATTGGAACATTTTGAGCCAGAAGATAATAAAAACGATGTTTCCGAAACCCCAGTTCAAGATGCTCAACCTCTCTTTCAACCGATGTCAGTTTCCAGTCATAAACAGCCTGATACAGTTCATCCAGTCTCGATAAATCCAAATCGTTTTGATAAAACTAGACCAAGCCAAGCTTCATCTGAACAGAATGAATTAGAGAGTAGATCAATCTTTGCACATTTCTTTTCGTGGCTAGTGACAGGGAATCCTCTTGCTAAAATCGGAATTTTATTATTATTTCTAGGTGTTGCTTATTTACTCAATTACAGCGTGCAAAATGAGATTATATCTCCAGAATTAAGATTAGTGTTTAGTGCCGCTGGCTGCTTAGTTTTACTCTGTGTTGGTTGGTGGCTACGCAAGAAAAAAGCATTATTTGGCTTGATCTTACAGGGTGGAGCAATTGGGTGTTTATACATAACCGTTTTTGCTGGCTTTAAGCTGTATGCCATGATCCCTTATGGATTTGCATTTGTGGCAATGCTCATTATCTGTTCGGCAAGTATTGCTTTAGCGTTGTTACAACGCACTATTAGCTTGGCAGTCTTGGCATCTCTAGGGGGATATTTAGCACCAATATTACTGTCTTCTGGGGGCGGGAGTCATATTGTTCTATTCTCCTATTACCTCATGCTATCGATAGGTATTTTGGTGATTAGCTTTTGGCAAGCATGGCGCCCATTAAACCTAGTCGGAATGTTCATGACTTATGGGGTAGCAGTATTATGGGGAATGGAACATTACAATTATGATTATTATCTCTCCTGCCAACTATTTATCATTGCCAACCTGATTGTATTCAATGTATTAACTCAATTATTTGCTTTACGTTTTGAGCATAGTAAACAGCTAGTCGTCGATAATACTTTATTATTCTTCCCGCCATTGATGAGTATTTCGCTGCAATTTGCTATTTCGGGTGGAATAGGATTATTGCCAGCCTTTATTTCTTTACTCATCGGTTTGTTGTATCTCATAGCAAGTATCAGGCTCCATAAACGTTTTAGTTCCGTGGGTAAAAATATGGCATTGGGCAATATTATTATTGGTGCTAGCTTTGTTACGTTAGCAGTACCCCTTGCTCTGTCATTTGAATGGACAACGATTGTCTGGTCATTACAAGGCTTTGCCATGTTGTGGTTTGCGCTCAATCAAGGGCACAAAAAATTGGCGATGACTTCCTGCTTACTTATTGCAATTAGTGCATTAATGATATTAAGCGATTACCCATACTATTATTGGAGTGACAATGTCATTTATATGATGCCAAGCTTAATCGCGGTTTGCTTTTTTGCAGGCGGGTTATTTCATGTGCGTCATAAAGAAACACGTTATTTCACTGTTCTCAGTTACCTATTTTTATTCCTCGGTTTATTAGTCTGGTTTGCTTGGGTGCCTGAATTTACCAGTATGCTGTCATGGAATAGCGAAGTTGAAAGTCTAATCATTTTGGCATTGGTGTTGATTTCAGCATGGTGCTGGCGTCTTGGTGGTCAAAAAATTAATTGGATCCCATTAGTTCTATGTCAGTTCTTACTATGGGCAGTGGCATATTACTATTTAGCATTAGATTTTATTGATGCAAATAATCCTATGGGGCGCGGTGAAGGCTCACTCATCTGGCCGGTCATTCTTGGAAGCTCAGTGCTATTTGTGATGCATGCTTATCGTACTCAGAATCTCTATATTCGGCGCGGAATGCACGTTGCCAATTTATGGTTAATTATTGGGTTTGTTGCAACCCAAGTTCACTGGTTTGTGGTGAATCTTCCATGGGGAATGCATGAGCTGGGTTACTTTATTTACATCATGTCGATGACCTTATTGGTCTTAGTTCTCTATTGGTTGCAACATAACAAATTTGTACCGATGCGTCGAAAAGGGCTGCTGTACTGGTATAGCATATTGCCGCTTATGGCGGTGCTGGTGGTACTGTCTTCTTGGTCTAACCTGGAGGATGGGAAACTGACCTTCTGGAGCTATGTCCCATTAGTCAACCCGCTTGATGAAGCGGGTCTATTTAGCATTGCTGCGCTGTTGCTGATGCGTAAAGGCTTTATGGAGAAGCTAAGAAAAGTAACACCACTTGAAACGGGGGGGGTGAACGGACTCATGGTGGTGATCATCGGGCTAACGCTTCTTTGGTATAACGGTATCATTCTTCGTGCAACAGCGGATTTTGCCAATATTACGTGGAACCGACATATTTTATTTGACTCGCGTTTAGTTCAAACCGTGCTTTCCATTAGTTGGGGGATTGCGGCACTCGTTTGTATGGTGATTGCCGCTGTGAAGAAAAGCCGTGTATGGTGGTTTGGCGGCGCTGCCATTTTTGTGTGCGTCATAGCAAAACTTTTTCTTATTGATGTGTATGGGCAGGATGGTATTTCCCGTGCGGTCTCTTTTATTGCCGTCGCGGTGTTGATCTTGGTTGTAGGGTATTTTTCTCCATTACCACCAAAGCATAAAATGGACATTGAGATACAGGAAAAATAGTTATGAACTGTATGAAAGTAGCAGTGAAATACGCAACAACATTAGGTGGGTGGTTAACACTTTTTTCCTCGATATGCTTATTTTCATCTGGGAGTTATGCCAACGACTCAAAAGCCGATAACTTGAAAGAGGTAAACCCTTATGACTTCTATCAAGGAAAAGAGCTTTCTACTCCAGACAGGAACAGTCCGTTTTATTGGTTAGAGTTACCTTCAGAGGCTTATATGGGGTCTGCCTACCCTGATACTCTGCAAGATGTTCGTGTCTTCAATGGGACGGGAAATGAAATCCCGACAGCGTTGTTTTTTGATACTAATAAATCAATTGCGACGACGAATGTGAACTTTAATTTTCAACGTTTAGTGACGCGTCCAGATAATGTGAATTCTAGCGATAACACTCAATTTGATAGCCAATATTTATTGGTGGAAACCGAACCTGGCAAAACGAATCGTATTGAATTACCCAATCTGCAAAGAAAAGAAAAAACCACTTATCAAGCGTATTTGTTGACGCGTGATCAACTTAAAGAAGCCGGTGTTTTGTCGAATTTAAATTTAGGTTGGGATCAAAGTAACCGAGATTGGCAAGCAAAAGTGTTCGTCTATTTCAGCACCGATAAAAAAAATTGGGTGAACATTGCCGCTAATCAACCTGTAATGAGCTTGAAGCTAGACTCTGGGGTTGTGGCAAGCAATACCATTGAATTATTGAGAGAGGAAAGTACGGGACCTGTTGCACCCTATCTTATGTTAGTGACAGTGAGTACACCAGAAAATGAAATCCCACTTTTACAATCGGTCACGGGAATTCAGTATGTGATGAATTCCTTCCACCGTCAGGAATCTTTCTTATTTGAAGTAACAAATGATGGTATTACGCGAGAGCAAGTGATTTATCGTTTGCCAGCACCTCAGCCGTTGAACGAAATTAGTATTAAGTTGCAACAATCAAATCGAGTTGTGCCACTAAAAATTGAATACATCGCAAACAGTGATGAAGAATGGAAACCGTTAGCGGATGTGATGGTTTTTAATCAAATTAATGAGGGAGACAACGCGAGTAACCCGAATCTCATTATCCATAATATGCAAATTAAAGGACTGAGAATTACTGCATTAAAAGGAAGTTGGGATGAGCTGCCGCCGACAATATATGGCTTACGTGATGCCGTTAACCTCGTTGTGAATATACAAGGTGCTTCGCCTTACCTACTGGTGTGGGGAAATAAACAAGCAACACCGGATAATGTTAACTACACACAACTTATTGGTAAACATGAAAGTGTCGAAGCGGTGATGGAAAATTTCCCTGAAATAACAACGACAGGTAAGGTATTAGAGCTCGGTGGTGTGGAGAAAAAAGTGCAAGATAACCCCGTAGAAGAAGGGGTAAATTGGATGACTATCACGTTATGGGTATTACTTGTTGTTGGAATTCTGGCGTTACTTTATTTTTGTTGGTACTTATTGAAAGAAGTGGGGGCATCAAATAAGCGTAATTCAGATGAGCTTTAAGTAACTCGGATTGCTAGCAAGCTCATCGGGGATGAAGATGGCACTTTATCAGTCATCTAGCGTTATTTTTGAATTCAACATCGTCGACAAAGGATAGAACAATGCCTCAAGGTCAATGCTTATGCGGTTCTGTGAAACTGACTATCGATCACCCTATTGATACCGTCCATGTTTGTCATTGCGGCATGTGCCAAAAATGGAATGGTGGACCGGGAATGACCATCGGTTATGAAGGTGAGCCAAAAATTGAAGGAAATGCGTTAATTACGCGTTTTGCTTCATCGGAATGGGCTGAGCGCGCATTTTGTAAGCAGTGCGGTACGCATCTTTTTTATCATTTACATTCACCGTCAACGTATTACATCTCAGCGGCACTGTTTGCAGAAAGCCAAAATGCCAAAATGGGCACGCAAATTTATATAGATTGTAAGCCAAATTATTATAATTTTGCTGAAAAGACGCCAATGTTAACAGAACAAGATATATTAAATCTCTACAGTAATAATCCAAAAGATTAGCCAAATGGCAGGTATTATTACCTGCTATTTATCTTAAGGTGATTTAAACATTCATTTGTAATGTCAGCATAAAAAATTTCAATTATAATTAGCCTATTCCATTTGAGTTGATATAGCGAACGTTAACATTTTATGCTCTTAAAAAGTTAAATAAAAAATAACTTAACTTTTTAAAGCGTAGAAAGAGTAATTTGAGGAATATGTAATGGATAGTATGAAAGGAATGCGTCATGCCAGTAATATCGCATGGGTATTACAATGGGTTCTTAATGTGGGATTAATTGTGCTGGCTGCTGTGTTGGTTTTCTTTTTAGCTAAAGAAACATTCACAATGGCATCTTTAATGTTTGGGGGAAGCCAAGAAGCTAAAGCCTATGAGCTTTTAGAAGGTATCGTGATTTACTTTCTTTATTTTGAGTTCATTGCTTTGATTATAAAGTATTTTATGTCTGGTTATCACTTCCCGCTACGCTATTTTATCTATATCGGGATCACTGCAATTATCCGCCTCATCATTGTGGACCACAGTGATCCGATGACAACTCTGCTGCATGCTGGCGCCATTTTGGTTTTAGTGATAGCACTTTATATTGCTAATACAGAAAAACTGAAACGAGAATAATATTCTTAAAATTAATTTATCAATCACGCTAAGGGAAATAATAATCATTTCCTTTGGCGTGAAGTTAATTAAATAAAAAAATGACTTAAGTAATATAAAACGAGAGTAAGCATAAGCTAAAATAAAATTTCAGATAGTTGGATTAAGAGTAAAACTAATAATATAAGCATAATTAACTAGAGCGATTGGTTGCTTTTCATTCTGCCAAAATAAAATAAGAAAGTGTTTTACTTTTCTAAATGGGTTATTTACTGTGATAAAGCTTCTATTCTAATAACATAAGTAACTTGCAACTATGACAACTAAAACACTACCTAAGAAAAAGGGTTTTTTAAATCGTGTTGAGCGCATTGGTAACGTAATGCCAGATGTGACAATGCTATTTGTTTACGCCCTAGTAATATGTTGGTTTTTATCTTATCTGCTCTCGTTTGTCGATTTCAGTTATCACCATCCTATTTCTAAAGAAAAAATTTCCGTAATTAATATGTTTCAGTATGAAGAAATCATATTATTTGTGACATCAGTGGTTAAAAATTTTATTAATTTCCCTCCTCTTGGAATAACAATCGTTGCCACATTAGGTATTGGGATTGCAGAAAGTAGTGGTTTTATTAACACTGCACTGAAAAAAATGCTTTCTTTAATATCGCCTAAAATGCTGACGCCAACTGTTGTTTTCGTTGGGATCGTTTCGCACGTAGCTTCTGACTCAGCCTATGTGATCTTAATGCCGGTTGCTGCAATGATGTTCTATGCCAGCGGTCGCCATCCTTTAGCGGGTATCGCAGCAGCATTTGCGGGCTTAGCGGGCGGGTTTACGGCAAGCTATACGCCATCGATTATTGACCCGATTATGCAAAGCTTTACGCAAGATGCCGCACAAATGCTAGCCCCAGGCTACAGCGTGAACGTATTGTGTAACTATTTCTTTAGCCTAGGCGGCACGTTTGGTGTCATTTTCACTTGTTGGTTTATTACTGAGAAAATTGTCGAGCCATGGTTAAATAAAAATGCGCCTATCACAAAGTCGGATGTGGATACGGATGCGGAACAAGATTTGAGTAAAATCACACCGCAAGAGCACCGTGCATTTCGCGTTGCTGGGTTAGTCGTCATCGCATTAGCGCTAGGTTTATTTGCGCTATTATGGCCTGAAAACTCACCATTGCGTGGTCCAGATGGCAGCTTAACCAGTCCAAAAGCCCCGATTATGCAGATTGTGGTGCCACTGCTGTTTATCTTTTTTGCACTACCGGGGATTGTGTATGGCTATATGACGAGATCCTTCACCTCGACTAAGGATGTCGTTAAGGCGATGGAAAACATTACCAAGTCATTGATTCCATTTATTGTATTTGCGTTCTTTGCCGCACAATTCTTGTATTCATTCCAGCACTCGAATTTAGGCACATTATTGGCATTATCGGGGGCGGAATTACTGCGTACTTTAGATATGCCATCAGGATTGACGGTATTTGGCGTTATTTTATTAACCGCGGTGCTAAATATTATGATCACCTCGGCGACGTCTAAATGGGCTATTATGGCACCGGTATTGGTTCCAATGTTAATGGCAGTCGGAATTTCGCCAGAATTAACCCAAGCTGCATTCCGTGTGAGTGACTCTGCGATGAACGTGAGTACACCAATGTTTCCGTTCTATCCTCTGATTTTAATGTATTGCCAGAAATATTATAAAAATGCAGGAATCGGAACGTTATGTTCAATGATGATCCCATTCACCATCGGTTTATTAATCACCTTAACAGCAACGTTATACCTGTTCTGGGCATTTGATATTCCAATTGGTTTTGATAGTGGTTATACATGGCAGCCTGCGCAATAAGTAAAAGGTATGTAAAATGAAAGAATTAGGTAAAAAGTTAGAAGAGCGTTTTTATCGTTATGTCGCGATTGAAAGTCAAAGTGATGCTGCGAGTTCTGTGGTGCCGAGTACCGAAGGGCAGCGTGAATTGGCGAATCTTCTGGCGAAAGAGTTAGAAAGCTATGGTTTAAAAGATGTGTATGTTGATGAACATGCCATCCTCTATGCGATGCGTCCTGGCAATAAACCTAATGCACCTAAAATTGGTTTTGTCGCTCATTTAGATACTGTCGATGTTGGTTTATCCCCCGTGATCAAACCGCAAACCTTGGCGTATAAAGGCGCGGATTTATGCTTGAATGTGCAAGAAGATATCTGGTTTAAAACATCTGAACATCCTGAAGCCACGGCTTATGTGGGGGATGAAATTATTTTCAGTGACGGAACAAGTGTACTCGGCGCAGATGATAAAGCGGCGATTACTGTTGTCATGGAGCTGATGGATAAACTGCAAAATACAGATTTTGACTGTGGTGATATTTATGTTGCGTTTGTGCCAGATGAAGAAATTGGCCTTCGCGGTTCAAAAATCATGGATCTTTCTCGCTTCAAAGTGGATTTCGCCTATACCATCGATTGTTGTGCTCTTGGTGAAGTTGTTTTCGAAACCTTTAATGCGGCTTCCATTGAAGTGGAAATCAAAGGGATCACTGCTCATCCAATGTCAGCGAAAAACGTCTTGTTAAACCCAATTCGCGTTGCTCATGATTTTATTGGTTGTTTTGACCGTTTTGATACGCCAGAACATACTGAGCATCGTGAAGGATACTTCTATATTACTGATTTAGCAGCCAATCCAAATGAAGCGAAGATCAAAATGGCTATCCGCGATTTTGACCGCCCAAGTTTTGAATCGCGTAAACGTTTTATTGCTGAAAGCATTGAACTGATTAGAGCGCGCCATCCTCGAGCAAAAGTGGAGTTCAAAATTGATGACGTGTATAGCAATATCAGTGACTCAATTGGTGAAGATCGTACTGCAGTAGATATTATTCTTGAAGCGTTAAAAATTCATAATATTGAGCCTAACATCATTCCGATGCGTGGGGGCACTGATGGTTCAGCACTATCGGCTCGTGGAATTGTGACACCAAATTACTTTACAGGTGCACATAATTTCCATTCGCGTTTTGAGTTCTTACCCATCACGTCATTTGAGAAAAGTTATCTCGTTTCTGAAACCATTTGCCGTTTAGTTGGGCAAAAATGAGGTAGCGCCTTTATTTAAAAGTAAAAGTGCTAGAAGAAATAGTCGCTAATTATTCAGCGGCTATTTTTTTGATAGTGATTTATTTAAGAATTAAATATCAACTATTGAATAATAGTCAATCTAATAGTTTTAATTTAATCTTTAAAAAAGAAGATATGACTAGTTGTTTTTTTCCTTTATTATCCTCTCATTATGCTTGCCATTATTAGGAGAGGTACTTGATTAATATAATAATTATTGATGATAGCAATATTTCCATTCGAGGTATTGAGGCGATTTTAACCCGAAATACGCGTTATAAAGTTGTCGCTGCTTTTCCTTCTATAGATCCTGTGATCACATGGAACCGACAGAATAGAGCCAATATCATTTTAGTTAATCGAGAGCATTGCCATTTTGACTCACTAAAAGCCTTCACAACGATACGTCGTACTCAACCTGATGTAGGGCTGATTATCTATAATGTCCGTCATAATGATACTTTTATTGTGAAAGCGCTGGACATTGGGATCTTTGGGATTTTAAGTACGAGCATTGCTGAAGAAGAGCTTATTGAAGCCATACAGGTTGTAAATGCACGGCAGAAAATCATTTCCCCAGATATCGCTCAACACCTTGCTTTGCAGCGGTTAAACCAGCGTGAACAATTGGATATCTATGAATTACTTTCTGCAAGAGAGTTAGAAATTATGTTGATGATCACTCGAGGTACACCCGTCAAACAAATTGCGGATACATTATCTTTAAGTCCGAAAACGGTAAATACCTATCGATATCGAATGTTTGGTAAACTTAATATCAGTAGTGATGTAGAATTAACACATATAGCAATTAGTTATGGTTTAATCACCGCAAAACAGGATTTATCAGGGTGGAACAACAGTTTGATCCAAAAGTTTTCTTAAAAACCGTCACGAATCAACCCGGTGTCTATCGTATGTATGACGCTGGGGGAACCGTGATTTATGTAGGAAAAGCGAAAGATCTTAAAAAAAGATTATCAAGCTACTTTCGTGAAAATGTCGGAAGCCGCAAAACAGAACAGTTGGTCAAGAATATCGCCTCGATTGATGTGACGGTTACCCATACTGAAACCGAAGCGTTATTGTTGGAGCATAACTATATTAAGCTTTATCAGCCTCGTTATAACGTTTTGTTAAGAGATGATAAATCCTATCCTTATATTTTCTTGAGTAGCGAAACTCACCCAAGAATCTCGAGCCATCGCGGTGCTAAGCACGCTAAAGGTGAGTATTTCGGTCCGTTTCCAAGCTCTTATGCAGTACGCGAAACCTTAGCGTTAATGCAAAAACTATTTCCTATTCGTCAATGTGAAGATAGCGTTTATCGAAATCGATCAAGACCCTGTTTACAGTATCAAATTGGTCGCTGCTTAGGACCGTGCGTGAAAAGGTTGGTCACGGATGAAGAATATGAGCAGCAAGTTAACTATGTGCGTCTTTTTTTAACAGGGAAGGACAAGCAGGTGTTAACAGGATTAGTTGAACGGATGGAAAAAGCCAGCCAAGAGCTACGATTTGAAGATGCAGCTCGTTTTCGAGATCAAATTCAAGCTGTGCGCGCGGTGACTGAAGAGCAGTATGTGTCTGGGGGCGATGATGACCTTGATGTGATAGGTGTCGCATTCGACTCTGGTTTAGCGTGTGTTCATGTCTTGTTTATTCGCCAAGGAAAAGTGCTGGGAAGCCGAAGCTATTACCCAAAAATTCCGGCGGGCACTTTATTAGAAGAAGTGGTGCAAACCTTCTTGGGGCAATTCTATTTACAAGGCAGTGAGAACCGTACATTGCCAGGGGAAATTTTGCTTGATTTCCCACTAACGGAGAAAGAACTTCTGGCAGAGTCACTGTCCGATATTGCGGGGCGTAAAATCCAAATTCAAAGCCAACCGCGCGGCACTCGTGCTCGCTATTTAAAGCTAGCGCGAACAAATGCATCTATCGCGTTATCGACAAAGTTGGCTCAGCAATCCACGATTCAACAGCGTATGGCTGCACTTTCAAAAGTGGTGAATATTGACAATATCTCCCGTATGGAATGTTTTGATATTTCCCACACCATGGGAGAGCAAACAGTAGCGTCTTGCGTCGTATTCGATAAAACGGGTCCTGTGAAATCGGAGTATCGTCGATACAATATTACGGGGATCACACCAGGGGATGATTATGCAGCAATGCACCAAGTGCTTACACGTCGTTATGGCAAGCATCTGGATGAAAGCAAAGTTCCCGATATTATCTTTATTGATGGTGGTAAAGGGCAGTTAGGGCAGGCAAAAGATGTGTTTGATTCCCTTGAAGTGGATTGGGATAAAAACCATCCTTTATTAATTGGTGTTGCAAAAGGCAGTGATCGTAAAGCTGGCTTGGAAACACTGTTTTTAAAACCGGAAGGTGAAGGCTTTGCGCTCCCTCCGGACTCGCCAGCACTGCATGTGATCCAACATATTCGTGATGAATCCCATAATCATGCCATTACAGGACATCGTCAACGCCGAGCTAAAGTTAAAAATACGAGTGCACTGGAATCGATTGAAGGCGTGGGACCAAAGCGCCGTCAAATGCTATTAAAGTATATGGGGGGATTACAACCCTTGCGAAATGCGAGCGTAGAAGAGATAGCAAAAGTGCCCTCGATCTCATACGCGCTGGCAGAAAAGATTTATAATGCATTGAAACAGTAGGTATCTTAGGGCAACATACTAAGGTATCGGTCTTGGACAAAGAGTTAGTGAGCGCGATGAAATTAAATATACCAACGTGGTTGACCCTGTTCCGTGTCATCCTGATACCGTTTTTTGTATTAGCATTTTATCTTCCTGTCAGTTGGGGACCATTTGCTTGTGCGCTGATTTTCGTGATCGCCGCTGTGACGGATTGGTTTGACGGATTCTTAGCGCGTTTATGGAAGCAAACCACAAAATTTGGCGCCTTCCTGGATCCCGTTGCAGACAAAGTTATGGTTGCAACGGCGTTAGTCTTAGTCACTGAAAGCTATGATGTTTGGTATGTGACTTTACCCGCTGCAACGATGATCGCCCGCGAAATCATTATCTCGTCATTGAGAGAATGGATGGCGGAAATTGGTAAGCGTAGCAGCGTGGCAGTTTCTTGGATTGGTAAATTCAAAACCACGGCGCAAATGATGTCATTAGTCGGCTTATTATGGCGTCCAAATCCGCTGATCGAACATCTGTCTATTGCACTTTTATATGTGGCTGCAATCCTGACTTTTTGGTCAATGTTCCAATATTTAAAGGCTGCGTGGGGCGATTTGAGCGAAGCGTGATCGAAATGATTGAAAAAACAGCGAACGATCCAATTATTTCAATAATTGTATTGACTCGATAGGTGAAATCAGTAGAATGCAACGCATCGAACGGCAACGTGGTTTACGAAAATAAATAAGTAAATCAGCCAGTTTGAAAGCAGAAACTGAAAAGTGAAGCTTAAGCGGGAATAGCTCAGTTGGTAGAGCACGACCTTGCCAAGGTCGGGGTCGCGAGTTCGAGTCTCGTTTCCCGCTCCAAATCTTGAAAGAGATTAGGGTGTAAGGCGCGTTAGCAAAGCGGTTATGCACCGGATTGCAAATCCGTGTAGCTCGGTTCGACTCCGGGACGCGCCTCCAAATTCTAGCCCAGGTGGTGAAATCGGTAGACACAAGGGATTTAAAATCCCTCGGCCTTTAGGCTGTGCGGGTTCAAGTCCCGCCCTGGGCACCATATTCAGTAAATGGACCAATCGGTCCATTTTACTTTAAGTTTTAAACTGGTCAGTTAGCGAGTCTTTCTGATTAGAAAGTAGTAATGCAGTACTAAAAATTTAGCCCAGGTGGTGAAATCGGTAGACACAAGGGATTTAAAATCCCTCGGCCTTTAGGCTGTGCGGGTTCAAGTCCCGCCCTGGGCACCATATAAAACTTAGCGGATAATAATCGGCAAGTTAGAAAAACAAAAAGCCACCTTATAGGTGGCTTTTTTGTATCTGAAGATAAAATAATTCCATATTTTCAATGGTATATATCTCAATAAGATTTTTGTCATTTTTCACCTATTTTTCTCAATTTACTGAAAGACTAAGTAAAAATAAGTAAGTCAGACCTATCCCACCTTGAGCTGTGCCAATATCAGCGTTTTGAAAAAGGAGAGGGTGATGTCGAATATGAAAACTGAAATTGTGGTTGTTCGCTTAACAAAACATGAACGTGCGATGCTCGATGCGGTAAAAACCACGCCATTACTTGCAGATTGGTTGAAAATACTCGCTTTTTCTCAAGTAGAACAGCAGGAAAAGAGCCAAGATCCTAAATAAACTGGTCTGTTCACTATGTTTCTTGCCTATACATCTTAAGTATAAGATGAATATCAGGTATATTAGTGTTCGATTGTTAGCTACCAAGAAAAATTACTATGATTATCAAACCTAAAATTCGTGGTTTTATCTGCACTACAGCTCATCCAGCAGGCTGCGAAGCCCATGTTCGTGAGCAAATTGCCTATGTGAAATCTCGTGGTGAACTGAAAAATGGACCGAAAAAGGTTCTGGTAATTGGTGCATCCACTGGTTACGGTCTTGCTTCACGCATCAATGCGGCTTTTGGCAGCGGTGCAGCGACCATCGGCGTATTTTTTGAAAAGCCGGGCAGTGAGAGCAAAACAGGTTCCGCAGGTTGGTACAATGCTGCTGGTTTTGACAAAGCAGCAAAGGAAGCGGGTCTGTATGCAAAAAGCATCAACGGTGATGCATTCTCTAATGAATGCCGTCAAACCGTTATCGACTTGATTAAACAAGATTTAGGTCAAGTGGATTTAGTGGTTTATTCACTGGCTTCCCCAGTGCGTAAAATGCCTGAAACCGGAGAAATTGTCCGTTCAGCATTAAAACCAATTGGCGAACCGTACAAATCTGTTGCGCTGGATACCAACAAAGACGTGCTGATCGAAGCAGTTGTTGAGCCTGCCAATGAGCAAGAAATCGAAGACACCGTGAAAGTCATGGGTGGACAAGATTGGGAATTGTGGATGAACGCGTTAGCGGATGCGGGTGTTCTGGCTGATAATGCACAATCCGTTGCTTACTCCTATATTGGTACTGATTTAACGTGGCCGATTTACTGGCACGGTACTTTAGGTAAAGCAAAAGAAGACTTAGATCGTGCAGCTCATGCTATCAACGAAAAAATGGCACAGAAAGGCGGCTCAGCACACGTTGCAGTCCTTAAATCAGTGGTCACCCAAGCATCCTCTGCAATTCCAGTGATGCCGTTGTATATCTCTATTGTGTTCAAAATCATGAAAGAGAAGGGTATTCACGAAGGGTGTATCGAGCAAATTCAGCGTCTGTTTGCAACTAAATTATTTAGTGGCGAAGCGCCGGATACCGACGAGAAAAACCGTCTGCGTTTAGATGACTGGGAACTACGTGATGACGTGCAAGAAACGTGTCGTCAAATCTGGAAGCAGCTGAACGATAACAACATCAATGAATTAACGGACTATCAAGGCTATAAAGCGGAATTCTTACGCTTGTTCGGCTTTGGCTTAGATGGCGTTGATTACGAAGCAGATTTAAGCGGCGAAGCTAATTTTGAAGTGAAAGAATTAGTTTAATAGATAATTATCTATTTGCCTGAAAACCCCGAGCACTGGTAAACCGGTTCTCGGGGTTTTATTTTTTGTTATCTAGGATCATAATGTTCAAATTGGCTTTTTATAGAAAGTCTTAAAAAGGGAGTTTCTGGGATGTTGATTGTAGAGATGTTAAGTACCGGCGATGAAGTTCTGCATGGACAAATTATTGATACTAATGCAGCTTGGCTAGCAGATTGTTTTTTTCAGCAAGGTATACCGCTCCATAGTCGCACTACCGTCGGTGATTCCCTTGATAGCTTGGTGACAACATTTCTTGAACGCAGTCTGCATGCGGATGTGATTATTGTGAACGGTGGTTTAGGGCCGACCAGTGATGATCTTAGCGCCCTAGCTGCAGCAAAAGCAGCGGGTGTTTCATTGATAGAGCACCCAGAATGGATTGCTGAGATGGAGCGCTATTTTACCGCTCGAGGTCGCGAAATGCCGGTAACTAACCGTAAGCAAGCAATGTTGCCTGCAAATGCGGAACTTATTGATAATCCAGTCGGCACTGCCTGTGGCTTTTCACTGTATCTGAATGATTGCTGGTTATTTTTCACACCGGGTGTTCCTTCCGAGTTTAAAGTGATGGTCAACGAGCAAATTATTCCGCGATTACGTCAAAAGTTCATATTGCCGGAGCCTCCGCTCTGTCTACGATTAACCAGCTTTGGTCGCAGTGAAAGTAGCCTTGCAAGGCAATTTGATGCGCTAAAATTGCCGAAAGAGTGTGTACTCGGATACCGTTCATCAATGCCAATCATTGAGCTGAAATTGACAGGTCCTGCCAGTCAACGTGATGAAATGGAAAAAGTCTGGCAAGTGATTAAAGCCGGCGTCGGCGATAATAAAGTCTTTGAAGGTACGGAGGGACTTGGGGCTGTTGTGGGGAAAAAACTGAAACAGAAACACTTGTCGGTCGTCACTCACGAGCAGTTTAGTGCAGGACTGCTTTACTGGACATTGAATGCAGCTGGAGCACCGATTATGGACGGCAATATCGCCATGCCTGTAGAGGGTGATCTGAATTTAGCCAATTTAATCCAAACTGCAAAAAATAATACAACACAGAGCGACAGTGAAATCGGTTTAGTTATTGGTGAATACCATAATGGCGATTTGTCATTAGCGTTATCAACGCCAACGGGGAGTTATGCGCAGCGCGTGAAATATTTGCCTCGCCATCATTCAGAATTAGAGAAACAACAAGTCAGTGTGATGTTGATGCTGGATATGCTATCTCGTTGGTTAGATAGTCGCCCTATTATGGGAAATTATGAGTGGCTTGACCAAACTGACATTATCGAAATGTCATTGGGATAATCAGCCGTATGCCACTTTCTGATTATTTGGTCGAGAGTGGCTTATAGGACTATTCACTTGGCGAGATAGTTTCAATCATAAAATTAAGACCTGAAATACCTTTCTCGCACGCTTTATCTTGAAAGACGGAGGGGGCTTTTTCAATCTTACGTTTCAATGCCGTGATTTGATTGGCATAAATATCTGCACCTGCAATGTCCGGATTATCTTTTAAATACTCGATAAATACATCCACGTTTTGATAAAAATAATCACAAGGTTTCTCTGTGGCATCAATTTGGGAAAGATTTTTTAAAGAATCAGGTAACATATTTTCTTTGGCTAATTCAATATATTCCCCGTCCTTGACTTGCTGAATGGCAGTATCAACTTTGGCTTTTAAATTAAATAGCATAAAGGCAACTGTCACTAAGGCAACAAGCAAAATAATATTTGCACCGAGACTAATGCCGAGTAAGTATTTTTTCATTCGTATTCTCAAGTTGATATCAATAAATTATTAATAATGCATATCCTTATAAGTAATCTAGCAGCAATTATTTAGACTGTAACTAAGATAATCCCCGAAGGTGAGCAAATCGTATTTTATGCTGATTTGTGCCTTTCTCTATGGAGTTGCTTTAATGGGGGGAGTTGATACGTTATGATCATAACAAATTATGAGCATAATCAATTTATGTTAAGAGAGATTTTTAGCATGTTATTGATCGACATGCTAAACGCAAGAACAGCGGTATAAGGAAATTTTAATGGATAATATCACGATTAAAAATGTTGAAGAGATAGCGTTAATGCGGGAGTCAGGGCGGTTACTCGCCAGCGTTTTTAAAATGTTGGATGCGTTTATCGTTCCTGGAATTTCGACGATGGAAATTAACGATAAAGTTGAAAGCTACATTGTGAATGAACTCCAAGCACGCCCAGCCAGTAAAGGGCAATATGGTTATCAATATGTTTTAAACACATCAATTAATGAAGTAGTTTGCCATGGTGTGCCAAAAGTAGATGAAATATTAAAACCTAAAGACATTATTAACGTGGATATTACGTTAGAGAAAAATGGGTTTATTGCGGACTCAAGCAAAATGTATGTGATGCCGGAGGCTTCTCCACTTGCCCGTAAATTAGTGAAAGATACCTATAATGCAATGTGGGAAGGCATTAAGCAAGTGAAGCCCGGAGCGACATTGGGTGATATTGGCTCTGCAATTCAGCACCATGCTGAATCAAATGGTTATAGTGTTGTTCGTGAATATTGTGGGCATGGCATTGGTCGTAAAATGCATGAAGATCCACAAGTATTGCACTATGGGACTCGTGGCAGAGGTGTTGTTCTGAAGGAAGGTATGACATTCACGATTGAGCCAATGATTAACCAAGGTGGCATGAAAATCAAAACCAAAAAAGATGGTTGGACCGTGGTGACTCGAGATAAAAAGCTATCTGCTCAATCGGAGCATACCATTCTAGTCACTAAAGCGGGTTATGAAGTTCTCACTTTACGTGAAGAAGAGCGTTAATACAGCACATCGCCATATCGAGTTAAACATGAATATGGCGACTCTCTTTATTAAGTTAAATTAGCTAGTTAAATTCTACGGTTATTCATTTATTGATACCATTTCATCTTGGGTTATCGTTATTTGATATGCAGTCTGAAGCTTATTACTAAAATTCCCAGTTAAAAGGTAATTTTCATGGATATTGCTCATTTGATTGTGCTATATATCGGAAAATAAATTTTTCTGGTGCTATGTATGTTTAACCTCTCTGAGTTAATTAATGACTCCCCCATTGATTCCATTCTTTTATTTATCGTTACGTTTATTTTATTAATTATTTCCGCTTATATTGGGAAGTATATTTTTAAACGTCGCAGTGCCCATGAGGAACTGGCTGATGATGAAGCTAAGATTATTTTGGGAGCGATTCTATCATTGCTGGGGTTATTAATTGGATTCGTACTCTCCATTTCAATCAATGGCTATAATAATCGCCAACAAACAGAAGAAAATGAAGCTATAGCGATTGGTAATGCATATCAACGCGCACAATTACTCAGCGGTGATGAACGAGCGGAGGCATCATTACTTATTCAACAATATCTTGAAGCGCGGATCGAGTTTTTTAAGTCAGGGGTAAGCGATGAAAATAATCAATGGAGAATGGCTTCATTAACAAAACAAGGGCAACTTTGGGAAATCGGCGTTAAACAAGCCCAAGCGTCGCCGAACCCAGTGGTTTCATCTGTTTTATCTGCTTTTGGTGATCTGTATGTGTCACAGCAAAAAACGATGGCGAGTTGGCGGCACCAAATCCCGAATGCGGCATGGTTTTTATTAATCTTTTTTGCGGTCTGTTCGAATATTTTGATTGGCTACAATATTCGTGGAACAAAAGGAAAAAATTGGTTAATTGTGATTTTGCCATCATTGACGACACTGGCATTATTTATGATTGCTGAAATTGATATTCCAGGAGAAGGGGTGATCCACGTAACGCCGGATGATTTAGTTTTATTGCAAGATTTCTTATTTAAGGATGGTGCTTGGCTGGGAAAGTAAATTAAGCCCCATTGGAATGTCCGTATTACTGAAGTCGTATAAATAGAAAAAACCCTCTGAGCAGGTACCCAGAGGGTTAATGAATTATCGAACGATAATACCTAATAGAATTCCGATAGCGCCGAAGTCAGCATCACTAAAGGTGGTATTGGCAATCCCGATATCACCAAGGACTGGCAGTAAGAATACCGGTAAGAATGTAATCAGTAGGCCTTGAGCAAAGGCACCGAGGATTGCACCACGACGTCCACCTGTCGCATTACCAAATACCCCCGCAGCTGCACCTACAAAGAAGTGAGGAACAACGCCTGGAATAATCACGGTCATGTTTAGTGCATACAGAACAAACATGCCTAACACACCTGCCGCAAAGCTACTTAAAAAGCCAACTAATACTGCATTTGGTGCATAAGGGAAGACAACCGGACAGTCTAATGCTGGTTTGGCATTTGGCACCAGTTTGTCAGAAATTCCTTTAAATGCAGGAACAATTTCCGCGATAACCATACGTACACCTTGCAGGATGATATAAACACCTGCGGCGAAAGTGATGGATTGCATCAACGAGAACATGAACCAGTTTTTACCGCCACTGACTTCACGAACAAAATCACTGCCTGCAAATAAACAAGTAATGATAAAGATAATGAACATCGTGAATGAAATTGCAACGGGGGTATCTCGCAGGAACAGTAAGCTTTTTGGCACATTCATGTCTTCAGTTGAATGTTCTTTATTACCAAATTTGCTACCAATAAAGCCAGCTAATACATAAGAAATTGTGGAGAAGTGACCGATTGCAACATCATCGGAGCCAGTCACTTTCTTCATATATGGATGTGCAATGGCAGGGAAGAATACCATACAGAAACCAACAATCAGTGAGCCGACTGCAACGAGCATCGTTCCTTCCATACCTGCGGTAGCTAAGATTACCGCAATCATCATAGACATGAATAAAGTATGGTGACCGGTTAGGAATATAAATTTCCATGGGGTCAGGCGAGCAATCAAGATATTGATTAACATCGCAAAGAACATAATCATTGCCATTTCACGACCGAAGCTTTTCTGTGCAATAGAGACGATAGCTTCGTTGTTTGGTACAACACCGTTAATACCAAATGCGTGTTGGAAAATAGCGGAGAAATCACCTAAAGAACTGACAACCAGACCCGCACCTGCACCTAAAATCACAAAACCCATGATGGTTTTGATGGTGCCTTTAATGCATTCTGTGACAGGTTTTTTTTGAGCAATTAAGCCAATTAAGGCAATCAGACCAACCAGTACGGCGGGTTCTGAAAGCACATCTTGCATCAGAAAACGAAAGAATTCCATGAAGCCTCCGGTTACATCGCGCCGAGTTTCTGTAAAGCTACGCTCAGACGTTCTTTCATCGCAACTTTATCAATCATGTTTTCCAGAGCAACGATTTCGCCGCCAACTTGCTGAGCAACTAATTGTTCTGCAATATCTGTAGTGCCGACAAAAATATCACTCACGGTACCTTTTGCTGAGCCTAAATCAACATGGTCAACATCAGCCGCAACTTGCAGGTCTTTTAAAATTGTCTTGATGCTCATTTCCATCATCAGACTTGTACCTAAACCATTTCCACAAACAACAGTGATTTTCATAATATTTACCTATGACTCAATTATTCATATTTAGCGATGATGTTAAGAATGTCATCTACGTTTTCTGATTGCATGATGCTATCAATATCTTCTTGGTTATCAAAAAGTTCGGCGAGTTTTGCGATAGCGCCAATATGGCTATTGCTATCGGTTGCCGCAAGAACAATCAATAACTTAATTGGATCGTTACCTTCAGAGCCAAATTCAACCCCTTGCTTGATGACAGTTAGTCCAAGGGATAATTGATTTACCCCATCTTCAGGACGCGCATGTGGCATTGCGATACCCGGACCCAATACATAGTAAGGACCGATTTTTTCATGGGATTGAATGATGGCATCAATATAGCGAGGTTCGATGAACTTATTATTAATTAACGGATTACAGGCAATTTTTATCGCATCACGCCAGTCATTGGCGCTCTCAACCACCTGAATCACATTTGGGGTTAATAATGTGGTTAGCATTGGTTTGGCTCCTGGTAAAAAAGAATTATTGTTAGATATTGTAGTAATTGAGTGAATAGTAGTGATCTATGGTAGCGCTATCTAGTTGAATTGTTCATTTTCGTGATAGCGCTATCATTTTGGCTAAATATCCCTAATAAAATCATTTTTAGTGTATTTGTCTGTTAATTAACAAATCAGACCTGTGGTAAGTTATCGCCGTTGAATAATCAGTTTAGATGAATCAAAAGAATTTCATGCAGAAAACCCGAAAAAGAAAGAATACAGGAAGAGTCACCCTACAAGACGTTGCTAAATATGCGGGCGTCGGCTCAATGACGGTATCACGAGCCTTACGTACACCGGAATTAGTCTCGGATAAACTAAGGGAAAAGATCAATGAAGCGGTTGAAGAGCTGGGTTATATCCCTAACTCTGCCGCAGGTATTTTGGCATCAGGTCAAAGTCGCACTATTGCGGTATTAATCCCTTCATTGAGGGATAATGCGAGCTCAGTTTTTCTGCAAGCATTACAAGAAGTCTTGAATAAAAATAACTACCAAGTGGTGATTGGTAGCCATGATTATCAACATAAAAAAGAGTCTGAAGTCTTACTCACGTTATTACAAAGTAGCCCTGCGGCATTTGTCATTTTTGGTGTGGTGAATTCTGAGAGTGCACTAAATACGCTAAATAATTTACCTATCCCTGTTATTAGTGTGACAGGGGACTCTTCCCATCGTTTTTCATTAAATATAAAAAATAACTTGGGGGAAGCAGTCAGTTTTCTCACTCACTACTTGCTACAAAAAGGTCACCAACGTATTGGGTATATTGGTGCGCAAATGGATAGCAAAATGCAGAGCCAGCAACTGAGTGGTTGGAATAATACGTTGTTAAAGCATAATTTGAGTGCTGAACAGAGTGTTACCACTCCTTATATCGCCACAATGGATTTTGGGCGACAAGCGATTAGTGAAATGTTAACTCGCCAGCCTGAATTAGAAGCGGTGATCTGTAGCCATGAAATGATAGCGCTGGGGGTGATGTTTGAATGCCAAAGACGATTAATCAAAGTGCCTAAAATGTTGGCAATCGCCTGTGTCGAAGGGTCTGAGAATTGTGATCATATTCATCCATCATTGACTTCTGTACGTATTGATTACAGTAAAATGGCGCGGGAAACGGCAAAGAAATTATTAAAATGGCTAAGTGAGGCGGAAGAGAATTTTATTAATGAGCAAGATGAGATTATTTTTCCGTATAAATTTGAAGCAAGACAAAGTGGCTAGAAAATAATCTATTTGTTGTATGGCAGTGTGGTTTGGGTCACAAAATTACATAAAGGCTAAAAGTTATTTTTAATCTCGAAATAAGAGTGCTGTAGAGGTCACGGTTTATTTATTCTTCTGTGTTACTTTTTAGAAGTATCTATCTTGAATGCTCGGATTTTGTGCAGAGGTAGGTATCTATTTAGCTTGAATGTAGCCATTTTACTGGGGATAAATAAACGATGAAACCAATAAAAACATTAATTTCTGCCGCAATTTTAGTTTCCTGTGGTGCTACTGCTGCAACAACGGGCTCTGAAGTATTAATGGTGCAAAATGGGGGTACGCCTAATAAGGTCTATACCGCTAATAAACCAACAATCAAAGTTGCTACCTACAATATCGGTAAGAATGAGCTGGCAGCGGATGTGGCTAATTTAGATGAACTCAGCAAAGCAATTGCTAAGATTGATGCGGATGTAATTGTATTAACTGAAATTGATAATAAAACTGCTCGTAGTAAAAAAGTGAATCAACTCGAGGAAATAGCCAAAGCTAACAAGATGGATTTTGCGTTTGGTAAGGCGCTCGATTTTGATGGTGGTGAATATGGGGTAGGTATTTTATCAAAATATAAAATTGAAAAATCCCAAGTCGTCAATTTACCCTCTGGGGGAGCAGAACAGCGTGTCGTGTTATTATCACAAATTACTAAGCCTGGTTTTGATTCACCCATTATTATCATGGGAACACACTTAGATTGGCAAAAAGATCCAACCATTCGTATTGGACAAGTTCGCCATATTTTAGATGCGACCATTGGTGATACAGAGACGGGTTTTGATAATATCGCCGCCTCTATTAAAATCCTTGCTGGCGATTTTAACTCAACGGCGAAAGAACAACCGATTGAAGAAATTAGCTATTTTTGGAATCCCGTTGAGAAAAAAGGGGTAAATTATCGAACATGGCCAGCGGTTAACCCTGCCATTGATATTGACCACATTTTTACTTATAAAGGGCAAGTATGGGATGTCAAAAACATGACGATACCGACAGATAGCAAGGATTTTCAGTGGTCGAAAGTCAGTGACCATCTGCCAGTTATTGCAGAACTTGAATTGCAAGAACAATAAGTTAATTTGATGATGAACAGACCTCGATGGGAGGTCTGTTTTGTGCTTTATCGCTTACTTTTGCAATAATTTTTGACGTTGAATAAAACGAGTTTGTGCTGCTCCTAAATAGTTTTCAATTTCTGAGTAAATACGTAAACTCAGTATTTGAAGATCCTGTTCACACTCCAGAGCCGGCTTAGTTAATTTTATGAATTCCTTCATGAAATCTTTAACTGATAGGAATTTGTTGGCAACATTCGCATAATAATATTGATAAACATAGGACGCTTGAGAATGGCTAAGTTCAGTATTGTTTTTGACGTTGTTGGTTGCGAGTAATAGTAGTTGTGTATTTGTCATGATGGGTCCTATTTTTGTTTTTTTGAATAGTACACAAGTTACCATAAATCTTTTATCAAAATTAGTCGGATAATTTTAGTTTTTGGTTTTTAAATTAAACCTAAAAAAGTATTTCTTATTATATCATTATGTTAGCTATTTATTTCCAAGGAAGAATATTGAAGCTTGAAAATCATAATTTAATCCCTGCAAATACTAATGGATTTCAATCGTGTTTAAGAATATTGGGTGCATATTTAATGATATGATTTATTTGAAAAAGTTGTTCTCTGCTTTGCTTTATGCTTAATAAATGCGTGTTTTAGGTACATTTCACTGACCTAGACGAGAGAATGGATTGAATATTAAATTGATTTTTAATTTATTTTAAATTCTATTTAATATTAATGATAGGTATTTTTATTTTTAAATAAATATCCAAATTTAAATGAGAAATAAAAATAAGGAATAGTTAATAAAAAGGGATAAATTAATTTATCCCTTTTTTGTGTATAAAAATTATTATATTAACCTTTTAGCTCTCTAGCACATTGTTGTAAATGTTTAAAAGAAGCAAAACGGGTTTCATGATGTAATTTAAATTGTTTATTTGCTTGATAGGTTAGGTCAATATTAGCGAATTGAGCCATGGCTTGTGCAACATTCTCACAAACGCCTCCAGCAACAGCGCCTAGAATTGCAGAGCCTAATAATACAGGTTCACTCGCTTGTGTAGAAATCACGGGAACTCCACAGGCATCGGCAAGTAGCTGACGGATTAATGGATGTTGACCCGCACCGCCACTAATTGCGATATTTTGGATTTTTGCGCCTGACTGGGCTTGAGCTTCAATAATCTGTCGCAAGCCATAGCCAATACTACAGACACCTGCGGTATAGAAGGCGAGTAAATTATCAAAACTATTATCCATCGTTAAACCCGCAATGATTGCTTTTGCATGTGGGTCGGCAAAGGGGGCTCGATTGCCTAAAAATTCAGGAACAATATGAATACCTTCCGCTAATTCAACGGCTTGAGATGGGCTGTTGGACTTCTCTAACACCTTATCCGCTAGCATTACTGGTAATGGCTTACCTTGCTCTTTAGCCATTGCTTTGGCTTGCGCTGCCATTGGGTGTAGTGAGAGAAGTTGGTCAATGGCGGCACCAGCAGCACTTTGTCCACCTTCATTGAGCCACATACCCGGTACCATTGCGGAATAATATGGGCCCCAAACGCCGGGAATAAAAACCGGCTCTTGTGTTGTCGTCATCGTGCATGAGGATGTACCGAAAACATAGGCCATATTAGCGGTGGCATCACCATTTACTCCGACGGTGCCAATGCCACCTGCATGAGCATCAATCATTCCTGCGGCAACGGGGGTTCCGATTAATAATCCCATTTCTTCAGCGGCTTGCGCGGTTAAACCATGACCATTTGGTGTACCTGGTTCAACAATATCCTGACCGATCCGAGCAAAATTTTCATCAGCGAGTTCAGTGAGACCAATTTGGCGGAAATAGTCAGCATCCCAGCGCTGTTCATGGGCAAGATAGGTCCATTTACACGTCACCGTACACGTGGAACGCGCTAAAGAACCAGTTGATTTCCAGGTAAGGAAATCTGCCAAATCAAAAAATTGCCACGCGTCATCATAAGTTTGGGGGCGATTTTCTTTCAGCCAAAGAATTTTTGGAGTTTCCATTTCTGGCGAAATCTTACCTCCGACATAGTTTAAGACAGGATGCTGTAAACTATTGATGCGCTCGGCTTGCTCGGTCGCTCGGTGGTCCATCCAAACAATAATATTGCGCTCCGGATCTTCACTTGGGCTGACTGAAATAGGTTGCTGGTTTTTATCTAAAACAACCAGAGAACAGGTCGCATCAAATCCAATTCCTGCGACCCGTCTCGCATCCATTTTGGCTTCCGCCATAGCTTGTTTCACACAATAGCAAACCGCCATCCAAATTTCGTTGCTGGATTGTTCCGCAAAGTTAGCGCTATCACGGTAGAGGGTAATATCGTGTTTAGCGGAAGCGAGCATGTTACCGCACATATCAAAAATACCTGCTCGCGCACTCCCTGTACCGACATCAATCCCAATGACGACGTCGTCATTTTTGTTTTGCGTAGGGCTGTTCATGTGTCCTCCCACAATGTGTGTTGTTATCGGTAAAATTAGAGGTCAACGCTGTTAGGAAGAATGACCAGATCACGGATGGTGACATTTTTTGGGCGAGTTAACATGAATAAAACGGCTTCAGCGACTTCAATCGGTTGCATTAAGCTGCCATTGGCTAATGCTTCTTCCATTTTTTCTTTTGGCCAATCATCGAGTAACGCCGTCACGACTGGACCCGGTAATACGGCACCCACACGAACACCATATTGAGAAACTTGGCGGCGAGTCGAATGAACAAAGGCTTGAACTGCAAATTTAGAGGCCGTGTAAATCGGCTCCCAGATAACGGGTACCATACCTGCGATTGAGCTAGTAAACAGGACGTCCCCTGATTTTTGTTCAATAAAGTGAGGCAGAACAGCGCGAACACTACGAAATGCAGCATTGATATTGAGGTTTAACACTTTATCCCAAACATCAGGATCCCCTTCAGCAACAGGACCGCCAATATAAGCCCCTGCGTTTGCATGGAAAATATCTAAGCGACCCGCTTTTGCTAAAATAGCATCTAACATGCCATCTACTTGTTCAGGTTTCATTAAATCAACGACTAGCGGGATTGCATTGTCACCTAATTCAGCAACTAACTGATTTAATCGTTCTTCTGCTCGGTCAATTAAAACGACTTTTGCGCCAGCTTTAAGTAGGGTACGTGCGCACTCAAGTCCAATACCAGAAGCCGCACCTGTAATTGCGGCAACTTTGTTTTCTAATGAGATAGCCATGATGTTCACTCCGGATAAGTTAGTTAATCAATAGAGATGTAGGTTGAATATTAGAAATTATTTAATTTTAGTCAGTTACGAGGGAATTTGGCGGTGTGTATTCATTGAGTGAGAATGCAGGCAAAACGCCATATCAACTCGATTCTAGGTTAATTTCGATGTAAGCTCAATCGATAGAGCAGTATTGCGACTTTTACGCTTTGGTGTCAAGCTAGGAAAAAATGGAGGCATGAATTTGTGAGCAAGATCAGACAAAATAAGAAAACGACGATCTATGACCTTGCAGAGTTGGCAGGGGTTTCAGCCAGTGCCGTTAGCGCAGTATTGAATGGAAATTGGCAAAAAAGACGTATTAGCGCGAAATTGGCTGAAAAAATTATACGCTTAGCAGAAGAACAAAATTATTCAGTTAATAAACAAGCGAGTTTATTACGTAGTAATAAATCGAAAATTATTGGGATGTTGGTGCCCAAATACGATAACCGTTATTTTGGTTCGATTGTGGAACATTTTGAAGAAATGGCGCGTGAGCGGGGTTTGTTTCCTATTATTACGTGTACACGAAGGGACCCCCAGTTAGAGTTGGAAGCCGCGAAGGCCATGTTGTCTTATCAAGTGGATTGGTTAATCTCTACAGGGGCTACAGATCCCGATAAAATTACGCAAATTTGTCATGCATCCGGCGTTCCGACATTAAATTTAGACTTACCCGGTACACTGGCACCTTCGATTATTTCAGATAACTATCATGGTGCAAAGCAACTGACGCTCAATATCTTACGAAAAAGGCAGCAAAAAGTAGCCTCATCGGAGTCGTTAGTCTTTGTGGGAGGGCGAGAAGATGAACATAATACTCTCGAACGAATTCGAGGATTTATTGATGCTCATAACGCATTAAATATTGATGTGCCTTCCCACCATATTTTGACGTGTGGTTATGCGCCTGAAAAAGCGGAGCGAGCGTTGTCTGCGTATTTCTCACATCAACAATCTATTGATAACACTAAAAAAATAGCACTGTGCGGATTATTCGTTAACTCAACCATTTCATTAGAAGGTGTGATGAGATGGTTAATACAAGAGGGTTATACGGAGAAGCATCAACCGCTAATGGGATGTTTTGACTGGGATCCATTTGTTGCACTGCTAGGTCATGATATTGATATGGTTAAACAGGATGTTCCTGCCATGTTAGCGCACGTTTTCCAATTGATAGAATCAGGGGAAAGTCAGCCTAAACTGATCGAAGTGATGCCAATCACGGTAGGAAAAATAGCATAAAATAAAGTCAGGCTTAAAGTGGATATTAAGCCTGACGAAGATATTATTGAGTGTTTTTATTCAAGGTATCTAATCGCAGCTGATGGCGTTGATTATAAAACTTCACATAGGTTAAATAGCCAGCAAGAATGGTAGAAAGACTGGCTGTCGCTAATAGCATGAAGGTTACCATAATTTGGTATTTAACTGCCTGCAAAGGGTCAACCCCTGCAAAAATTAGCCCTGACATCATACCTGGTAGACTAACAATCCCAACCGTTTTGGCTGAATCCACAGTAGGGATTAATGATGCTCGAATACTTTCACGAATAATGGATGCTGAAGCAATTTTCGGCGTTGCTCCGAGGCTCAGCATTTCTTGAATTTGTTGCTGTTGACTGTTAAATCGTTGTCCCAAGTTATTGAAGCAAAGACCAACGGCTATCATGGCGTTTCCTGCAATCATGCCAGTAATTGGGATCACTTGCATTGGAGTGAAGGCGATAGCTTCAGTAATAATCAATACTAACAAGGTTAAAAATGTGCCTGAGGTAATGGCAATTAATGCGGTGATAAATAATTTGTCGAGGTATTTGCTGCGTTTCTTTGCATTCCATGCAGCGTTAAAGCAGATAAATAACACTAATAAAACAGTGAGTGCTTTATGATCAATATGGAATATATATGTGAGGATATATCCGGCAATTAAAAGCTGAACAATAGCTCGGAAAGTACTCCAAATAATATCTTTTTCGAGAGAAAGCTTTTCTTTGTGGCTAATAAAAATTGCCACTAAGACTAACATGATAGAGAAAGCGAGCGACTCATTAGAAATAGTAGGTTGATGCACGGTTAATTCCTATTTTTCGCTATGATGTACGGGAAGAGTAATAATATCGTCAGCATGGGCGATTTCATCTTGGTCATGAGTGACCCAAAGTATGGCAATATTATTCTTGACCGCTAATTGATGAATTAGCTCATTGACTTTGATTTTATTTTGTTCATCTAAAGCACTGGTAATTTCATCCAGAAGTAAGATTTGCGGTAGAAATTGCAAATTGCGGATCAGCGAAACTCGCTGTTTTTCTCCACCAGAAAGTTCGTTAATTCCTTTTTCTAGGATTGAGTCTGGCAGTGAAAAATAGCTTAAATCATCTAAAATCTTTTTTTTATCAAATGACTGGTTACGAATTTGATATGGAAAAAATAAATTGTCATAGACGGTATTCCCAAATAACGCGGGTGTCTGAGTACAATAGGAGACTTGCTGGCGATACTTTTCTGGCAAAATAGTATTGATGTTTTGCCCAGCAAAGAGGATCTCTCCACAGCTAGGAGGAAGTAAAGAAGAGATAATTTTTAGTAATGTACTTTTCCCACAACCTGAGGGACCCGTGATCAATTTAAATTCGCCAGGGTATAGGTCAATCTGCACATTATCCAAAATTATCTTCTGACCAACCTGAAAACCGATATTTTTGAGCTGTAGTAAGGTGTGTTTTGTTTCCATGTATGACCTAATCCATCTAATTCTATTATCGAGATTATGGATATTATGCGCCAATTTAGGCTAAATAGACACCGCGTTATGTGGAACAGATTGGGTAAATTAGATTTGCATGGCTAAAATAGTTGCCTTATTATTTTCAGTAACGTCTTGTTAGGAGATGGCATTCCTCCTAGTTTAACCGTCCTTTTGTGGACTGATGATGCCTACGTAAACCTATTCATTTGGATGGGCACGTAGGATTATGTGCCCGAATGTAGGGCATAAATGTCTGCGGGAGCTTTTCCTTGCATTTATTCCCATATGACTTGTAAGGAAAGTAGCAATGTACGCATCTCTTATTTCTATTGCTTTGGGCTCAGTGTTAGGTGGCTGGTTAAGATGGCTAATCGGCTTGAAGCTCAATAATTTACATCCTCATATCCCCTTTGGTACGGTATTCGTCAATTTAGTGGGCGGCTTTATTATTGGTTTTGCTGTCTCTTACTTTGCGAGTGCGAATATTAATCCTGCATACAAATTATTTATTGTGACGGGTTTTTGTGGGGCATTTACTACCTTTTCAACGTTTTCGTTGGAAGTATTGGTGATGCTACAAGAAGGGAAGCTGGTGGTCGCATTTAGTACCATTGCAATACATGTTCTCGGCGCGTTGCTCTTCACTTTATTGGGTATGCTGTGTCATAACATGCTTTCTCAAGGATAATCTACATCGGTGCAGTGATTTATTTCTCATTCATTGGATGTGTTCAATTAATAGCCTATTTGTGGATGCGAATAGGCTATTTTTATCTTTATTTTCAGAAAAAATGAGGAAGGGTGAAATAAAGCAGAATATATTGCCAATGTGGCTAACAATTTGCTTTTATCATGAAAACCTGACAAATAGATAGTGAATGAATAAAAATATATTACTGGGCAACAGAATATAAATTTGGCATTTCCCTTTTCACGAAAAAGAATGAATTATTAGTAAAAGTAACTTTTTTAAAATATCCCATCAAAAACTCAGATTATCACAAAGTGATGTTTCTGTTTTTCAATTATCCAACCTTATATATGACTATGTCACTCGTAATACCCTATTAGTGTATTTCCATCCTTACACTGTAACTTAATCTATACATCCATTTTTTCAGTGATATGATGAATTTGTTGTTTAATTGTAATGGGTTGGATGGATATATATCGTTTGGTTTTAATTTACTCGCCATTTGAATGTCAAAGTTTAATTAAAACCAAATTTTAATTATAAAAAACTACAACGGAAATAAATAAAAATAATAAATACGGGGAAAAGTCATGTCACAAATGTTAGCTCTATTATTAATTGTTGGGATACTGTACATCGGAGATGCCATTGCGGTACGAACAAAAGCTTGGATCCCATCGGTATTTGTGTGCGCAGTATTATTTCTTTTAGGTTATTGGACGTTCTTCCCAAAAGATATTGTTAGCATTGCAGGGATCCCTAAAGTGGTCGCTGTCATGTTGATGTATTTGTTAATTACGAACATGGGCACATTGCTGTCATTGAAAGAACTTTTGCATCAATGGAAAACTATCTTAATTTCGTTATCTGGTATTTTGGGAATTATCGTTTTTATTTATGGCGTAGGTCTCGCTTTATTTGATTTAAATACCGTGTTAGTGGCAATCCCACCATTAGTGGGCGGTATCGTTTCTTCGTTGATCATGTCAAAAGGGGCGGCAGAAGCAGGACTGGTGGATTTATCTGTGTTTGCCATCTTAATTTATGTGATGCAAGGCTTTGCGGGATACCCATTAACGGCAATTATGCTGAAACGTGAAGGGCGCCGAGTGCTTGAGCAATACCGCCGTGGCGCATGGAAAGAGTCTTTGGCCGTTGATGGCGCGGATGATGTTGAAGTAAAAACATTAGCGTCAGAAAGTGCAATGCCTCGATTGTTTAAACGTATTCCAAGTCACTATAACACCAGCTATTTTCAATTTTTACGATTAGTGGTAGTGGGCTATTTAGCGTATTTGGCTTCTACGGTTGCTGCGCCTTATGTCAGTATCAGCCCATTTGTTCTGTGCTTATTATTTGGTGTCATCGCGTCTTCGATGGGCTTTTTGGAGAGGCAACCGTTACAGAAAGCGAACGGTTTTGGTTTCGCTATCATGGCATTGATGCTGTTCATCTTTGATACGTTAAATCACGCGACGCCTGATATGTTGCTGAGATTGGTCTATCCAATGGTGGTGTTGATTGTTGCCGCTGTGGTGGGCATGTTCATCGCATCGTGGATTGTAGGGAAAATTTTAGGGGTATCAAAAGAGATGGCATTTGCGGTTTCATTGACTGCGCTATATGGATTCCCAGCAGATTATATCATTACCAATGAAGCGATAAATGCGCTGACCAAAGATGAAAAAGAGCGTCAGATTTTAACCAGTCACATGTTAGGACCGATGCTAGTTGGCGGATTTATCTCTGTCACCATGGTATCTGTGGTATTAGCGGGCATCATGGTAGCTTATATCGTGCCTGTCGCGGCGTAATAACTGAATATAAAAACGCATAATAATAAGGCGTTAAAAAATAAATAAGGACAGAAAATGGTCAATAATAACATTACAGCTTCCATTAAAAAGCACACTGAAGGGATGATAGCTTTTCGACGAGATCTTCACGCTCATCCAGAATTGCCATTCGAGGAAGTGAGAACGACAAAACGAATTGCTGAAGAGCTAGGGAAAATAGGCATCGAATATCGGCTGACTGAACCAACAGGGATTATTGCAGACATTAAGGGCGGCAAGCCTGGAAAAACAGTCGCTTTACGTGCAGATATTGATGCCTTACCTGTGCAAGAGTTGAATAAGGCTCTTGAGTATAAATCGACAAACGAAGGGAAAATGCATGCTTGCGGGCATGACGCACATACGGCGATGTTGTTGACCGCCGCTAAAGCATTGTATGAAGTTCGTGATGAATTAAAAGGAAATATCCGCCTCATTTTTCAACCTGCTGAGGAGATAGCGCAAGGCGCTAAAGCGATGGTGAAACAAGGGGCGGTGGATAATGTCGATAACGTGTTCGGCATGCATATTTGGTCAACGACACCATCCGGAAAAGTGTCATGTAATGTGGGAGGCACTTTTGCTTCTGCGGATTTATTGGTCGTGAAATTTAAAGGGCGCGGGGGGCATGGTTCAATGCCTGAGGCTACCGTTGATGCCGCGATTGTTGCCTCATCATTTGTCATGAATTTGCAAGCTATCGTTTCTCGTGAAACATCATCCTTAGATTCTGCGGTGGTGACTATCGGTAAAATGGATGTTGGGACACGGTTCAATGTTATTGCCGAAAATGCGGTGCTCGATGGTACGGTACGTTGTTTTGATATTGAAACACGTAATCGCATTGAAGCTGCGATTCGCCGTTATGCTGATCATACAGCAGCAATGTATGGTGCAACGGCAGAAGTGGATTATATCTACGGAACACTGCCTGTTATTAATGAGGAGCGTAGTGCATTATTGGCGCAATCGGTGATAGCGGAAGCATTCGGAGAACAGGCTTTAATGGCGGAAAAGCCAACGCCAGGTGGCGAGGATTTTAGCTTTTATATGGAAAATATCCCGGGATGTTTCGCTCTATTAGGTTCGGGTAACCCAGAAAAAGATACTCAATGGGCACATCACCACGGTTGTTTTAACATCGATGAAGACGTCATGGCATCCGGTGCGGAACTTTATGCGCAGTATGCATGGTCTTATTTACAGCAAGATAAATTCTAAGGCTGGGATTGTGTGAGTCTAGTGTTGATATAGTGAATATAACCCGAACGGTAAGCAATATCGTTCGGGTTTTCTTTTTTACTCAATAAACTAGGATCTTTCGGCTTTGATACAAAATACAGAATTATGATGTTGATTACGAATTATGATGAACAAAAATAGCTTCTCTGAGACGTTGTTGTAACTCAAAGCGTTGTTCTTGGGTGAGCTGCTCATCATGAGAAAGCTGCATCAGCATTTCATTCATGTTATGAACGATGTTTTCATCTAGCAGTAATGCCACTTTATTGGCTATATCTTGATAATAATCCACGGTAAATTCTCCTAAGCATAGCGTTCGTTAATCAATTCTGTTTATCAATCACCATGACGGCCATGGTGTTTGGCTCAAGTGCACGCATGATATGTGGCTCGTCACCACGATAATGAATGTAATCACCGACATTGAGTTCTACGGGATTCTCGAGAGGACCGACTAAGGCTCGTCCTGACATTAAAATAATGTGTTCAGTGACCCCCTGCATATGGGGTGATGAAATACGATCTCGGCCGGGTTGAGCGACAACCGTATAAATATCTCGCTGGGAATTGGCTGGAGCAGAGGAGAGCAGGTATGCCAAATAGTTTGCATGTTCTGCACTAACTGGTGTGCCTTCACCGTGGCGGATCACGGTTACCGCTGCACGCTTTTCCTCAATTAAACGCGAAAATGGAATATCCAAGGCGACACACAGTGCCCATAACGTCTCAATACTGGGATTACCACTGCCCGCTTCAAGTTGGGATAATGTGGACTTAGCTATCCCCGCTTTACGGGCAAGCTCGGAGAGAGACATCCCACTTTTTTGCCTTTCACAAGCCAAGGATTTTGAAATTAATTCGATTGGGGGCGTGAATAAGGTCAACGTAAACATCCTATTTTAATTGCACTTAGCCTAATGTAACGACATAATGAACGAATGTTTTTTATATCGAACGGTCGTTCTATGCAGAAATCTACATTTCAGTTTTCTATTCTCCATAATAGCACAGTGAAAAACATTGCACTGGTGTGTATTGCGGACCTAATTGTGGGGATATCTTATGGCGCTTTAGCTCACTCACAAGGCTTTGATTGGTGGGTTCCGCTGGTATTGTCTATTTTGGTTTTAGCGGGCGCGTCTGAGTTTTTATTTATTGGTGTTGTTTTTTCTGGGGGAAGTCCGATATCCGCTGCTTTAGCGGGCTTATTGGTCAATTCTCGTCATATTCCATTTAGTTTTGCTGTGAGTGAGCTAGCAGGAAAAGGACCGAAAGCGTTGCTGGGGTACCACATTATGAATGATGAAAGTGTGGTATTTGGTTTGGCGCAAGAAAGTCAGCAAGAGAAAACAGCTGCATTCTGGCTATGTGGGTTAGGTATTTTGATTTGCTGGCCTGTCGGAGTAATTATAGGTGAAATCCTGGGGAGCTTTATCCAAGATACTCATGCCCTTGGGATGGATGCAATGTTTCCTGCCATTATTTTGGCGCTCAGTTTGCCGGCGCTAAAAGATAAACGCCTAAGATTAGCCGCCATAATCGGCGCGGTTATCGCTATGGTAACAACACCAGTGTTACCCGCGGGTATTCCTGTATTACTCGCACTGTTGAGTTTAGTTATCTATATAAGGAAATAATGATGATGGAACATTCATGGTTGATGATGAGTGGGATCCTTATTTTAGCAATTGGCACGTATTTGATGCGTGCATCTGGGGCTTTGCTAAAAGGTCGAGTGAATCTCACTGAGCAAAATAAAGCACTCTTTTCGGCGGCAGCTATTGTCATTTTATTTTCTGTAGCGATGACAGCAACGGTTTTCTCAGGTGATGAACTATCTGATTTTCCTAAAATTATTGGTGTGGTCGTTGCAGGAATACTCACTTGGTATCGTAAGCCATTTATTGTGATTGTGTTATCGGCAGCATTGATGACGGCAGCATTGCGTTGGTTATTTTAAGCAAAAAAAAGCCCCTATGGCATTAGGGGCAAAATTAGGGATATACCTAAACGTTATTGTGTGCAAGTAAGATACTGATTTTTAAATAGCAATACCAAATGGTTGGCATTATCAGTGTAACAGGTACAGCCTATGGTTTAGGGTAATTCATTTGTCACTTTGCTGCGGGTGCTGTAGCCGGTACTGGCATCGGCATCGGCTGTGCAGGCTTGAACTCTGGCACTTCCACGACAGACATCTTCACCATGTAACGTTTGCCATCTTCAATTTTAGGTGTATCGTTCGCCAGTTTTTTGAGGGTTTCGTTTGGTTTAGTGGTTTGCTCTGTCACGCTATACACCATATTATGGTGATTACCACCGTGATGGCGTGGTGATTTATTCATATCAACATTGGCTGCAGCAGCGGCAAAGCCTACAGACATTAAAATAGCAGCGAGTAAACCTTGGTTTAATTTGTTCATTTCTATCTCCTCATTACGTGATGAGAGGATAATTCATCAATTAGGTTTCGCTCGCAATGGCTTTTACCTGCTTTGACTAAAGCTCCATATTTCCTGCATGTTTTATCCTTTCTTTACACATTTTATGGAAAATAATGCCGTTATTTTATGAAAAGAATGACAGCGAAAGAAGAATAAAGATAACCCAGAACATCTCTGGGTCATTGACGGGGTTAGCACGCAATTTGTGGTTGCTGAGGCTCAAGAGGGGGTAAACCATAGGCTGCACGAGCACGATCGCAGGCCTCATTGTGTATGCCGTTATGCCATGATTGTTCGAATTCTCGGCATGGAGTCGGACGCTGCTCATAGATGGAACATGACACACATTCACCTACGTTACCCGTTAGTGCCGTACAACGAGTATTTGGTTTTTGGTTTGTGCCTTGCATGCAGCTCATAAACGGGGTGATTTGCTCTGTCAAATGCTGAGGTACAGAGCCCCCGCCAGCTTCCGCTTCAGCCCAATAAAATGAGACACGAAAGTAGGCGCAACAAGCACCACAGTTGACACAAGGGTTATCTGAAGGATCAGTTTTTAGTATATGAATAATATTGGTCATATAAAAAATCTAACAATGAAGTTGATAGTTCCCGTAGGAAACGGGAGACGCAACACAGGCAGGAAGCCTAAGAAAATGTTGCTCAGCCGCTATTATGTTACGCGGCTCTACGTATTGGCAATATTTTTTAGAGTAAAAGCCCAATATTTGCAATCAGGTCAAAATAAAGTAAAAAATTCAGTGAGTTATAACTATAAAAAAACCTGCCGTTTAACGGGCAGGTTTCAGGGAGTATTCGGTGATAAGGACGATTAAACGTGTTTCAAATCACCGTCATCTTCTTGGTTAAAAATGGATTTGTCTGTTTCGCCCATTAATTGGCTAGTCACGGTACCTGCAGTCATTGAACCACTCACGTTCAGTGCCGTACGACCCATATCAATTAATGGCTCAACTGAAATCAATAACGCGACTAAAGTAACAGGTAATCCCATCGCTGGCAGTACAATCAGTGCAGCAAACGTTGCACCACCACCCACACCTGCGACACCCGCAGAGCTGATAGTCACAATACCGACTAAAGTCGCGATCCACAGTGGGTCAAATGGATTGATACCCATTGTTGGTGCCACCATAACCGCTAACATGGCAGGGTAGATACCTGCACAACCGTTTTGACCGATAGTTGCACCGAAAGACGCTGAGAAGCTGGCGATCGATTCTGGTACACCAAACCGGCGAGTTTGCGTTTCAATATTCAGTGGAATACTTGCAGCACTCGAACGGCTAGTAAAGGCGAATGTCAGTACAGGGCCTGCTTTCTTAAAGAATTTAATCGGATTTAAACCGGTTGTCGCAATTAAGACACCGTGAATCACAAACATAATGGCTAATGCCACGTATGATGCGACCACAAAGGTACCTAAATTAATGATGTCAGCTAAATTCGAGCTTGCGACCACTTTGATCATCAGTGCCATCACACCATAAGGCGTTAAGCGCATGACTAAGCGGACTAATTTCATTGCCCAAGCCTGCATCACATCGATAGCCGCTAATGCTTTTTCACCACGTTCTTTATCATCTTTGAACAGTTGCAGTGCCGCTACTCCTAAGAATGCAGCAAAAATAACCACACTAATAATAGATGTTGGGCTTGCACCTGTTAAATCAGCAAACGGGTTTTTCGGGATAAAGGACAGGATCAATTGCGGAACGGTTAAATCCGATACTTTACCAATGTAATTTGTTTCAATGGCAGCTAAACGTGCAGTTTCAGATTGACCTTGGACCAGCCCTTCAGCAGTTAAGCCGAACAAGTTAGCAATCAAGATACCGATTAGAGCAGCGATAGCGGTTGTGAACAGCAGTGTGCCAATGGTTAAAAAGCTGATTTTCCCTAAAGAAGATGCCTTATGGAGTCTAGCTACTGCACTCAGAATTGAGGCAAATACCAGAGGCATAATCACCATTTGTAATAGTTGAACATAACCATTACCAACGATATTAAACCAAAGAATGGAGTCTTTTACCGTTTGGTGACCAGAACCATACACCAGGTGCAGTCCCACACCATAAGCAACACCGAATACCAGACCCAGTAAGACTTTTTTGGATAGGCTCCAACCATTCGATCCGAGTTTTGCTAACAGTATTAAAAGTGCTACGAAAACGAGCACATTGATAATCAGGGGAATATTCATTCCGCACTCCAAATTGTAATTATTTTACATAATGATTCTTGTTGTTAATCCTTAATAGGTATAAGGATTTCGTTTCTTCTAACAACTGGTTATATGATATCAGTTGAAGTTAGTCATTACTTATAATCAAAAGTTATAATTTAGGTTGATTTATACTTACAGTATATTACAAAAGTGATGTTTTTGTCGGTAAGTGTATATTTATCTGATTATTAAAATAATTTAGTGCGCTTTCTATTTGCTGGAACCAGTCAGCTGGATGCCCTGCGGGTATAAGCACCGCACAGACGGTCAAAAGCACGGCAATAAAGCGTTCTCCGCGTTTACTAGATTTACCGCGTAGAACGGGAAAACAGAAACGTAATGGTAATGGCCATAAAAATGGGACACCGGATGGCGTCAGCATATCGGCAATTAAATGGCTCATATAACCAAGTAAAAACGCTTGGATAAGGTCAGGGGGTAAATCCCAATAATGGGGTAACCATTGATAGCTGGAAATCAGCAAAATTAGCCATGCAATAAGGCTATGCGTAAAGCCTCGATGACCGCAGAGCTTGGATATGGGAATAGAAATAATACGAAAAAGTCGCCCAAGAATGGATGATGGATGGTCGATATCCGGCAATAAGGCACCCAGCAAAACGCCTGGCACCATATGCAACCAATCACCCTGAGCGAACTCTGGCGTAATTTGCAGTTTATGAGCCATTATGAGTGAGGCGACAGAAAAAAGCAGGTGCCCTTCAGCAGTCATGGTGGATAAAATACCATCTGTTTATCTATACAGTAGGCGGGCAGTATAATGGGTTTGAGCGGAATTTGGTAGAGGGTGAGAGTTAAAAAAACTCTTATTTATTAGCTAATAACCGTAGATTTTTATACTTTTCAAAATTTCCCCTACGCAAATAATGTAGGGGAAAGAAATCATCACTAATTCATTTAAGATTAACGTAAATTTTCTGGACGTAAATCATTTAATGAAGCGAGTTTGACATCTGCCAAACCCCAGCGTGGGTCATTGAAGTGCTTGTTATCAGGAACCACGATAGAGCGCATTCTTGCGGCTTTTGCTGCAATCATGCCATTAAAAGAATCTTCCAATGAAACGCAGTGAATAGGCTTTGTCGATAATTCTGCTGCGGCTTTTAAATAAACTTCAGGATGGGGTTTGCTTAAAGGCAATTTTGCTGCGGAAACAACCGCAGAAAAATAATGGCGAATATCAAATAAATTCAGTACCTTCTCCAACATGTAATCCGGAGATGCTGATGCTAACGCAATTTTTAAATCCATTGAACGGCATAACTCTAATGCATGTTGGACACCGGGCAACAATGGGCGTTTCTCTTCGACTAAGCCAATGACTCTGTCAATAATACGCTGTTTTGCCTCTTCTAAACTGCAGCCTTGCCAAGGGGATGCGTTATACCAAAGTTCAACAACGTGGTCGATACGCAAACCGAGGGTATCTGGAAGCGTGTGCTTGATGGATAAATCAACCCCTAACTCTGCAAATACTTCATCTTCTCCCTGTTCCCAGAAAGGTTCCGAGTCAATCAGCAAACCATCCATATCAAAGATAACAGATTGGATAGGTAATTTATGATACATAGCAAACTCCATTCATTTAGATACCCATTTGAAAATAGGGTATGGGGGCTGTCGCTGCATTTTAATCACAGTCAATTTAGTGTCTAAAACTATTCTAACAAGCCATGACTTTCGGTTATAGAGATATATGTGCTATCACATGATTTTATTGAAAATTTGAATTTAGCGGGTGATATGAATGCAATTAAATTTTTGAATAATCCGAAACTCAATTTTTAACTATCATTTTTTTATAGAAATTTGGAGCCAGCAAATATTATCGGCTATGATTAGCGTAGAAAAAAACTCTGAGGAATAGTTGTAATGAATTACCACAAGGCAAATTCTCTTGCGATTGGCAAACGTATTTTGGGCTGGATCGTATTTTTTGTAGCATTAATTTCTACGTTAGCATCATTAATTAAACTCGCTGCTCTGAAAGGAATTCAAGGTGAAGGGATCAATGCGGTTGCTAATGATTTTGTGAAATTGATGGCAGAAATGGCTCGACAAAGCACACCATTTTTAAATGTATTTTGGAATAATTCGCCAGTTCCTGAAGTAAGCCAAGGTTTTTCTGGTAGCTGTATCGGATTTTTTGTTATTTTTATTTTTATCTTTGTGGGATTAGCACTAAGCGCATCAGGCTTACGCATGTATCGTCAAATTAAGTTTATTCGTGAAAGCATTGAAGATCATGTCATTCTAGAGAATGCTAAAGGCAGTGAGGTCACAAAAGAAGAATTAGAATCTAAAGTGACCATTCCCCGACACACTATTTTTAAACAGTTCTTTTTGATGTATTTCTGGCCGATAGTCTTAGGGATTGCAATCTATTTTGCATTAAAGCTCCTGAATTGGTAATTCTCCCATCATAATCCTGCGCTGCACCAGGTTTATTCCCGTGCAGCGCATCACTGAGTTTAGATTATTCATCTGCGAGTAAATTATCAATAATATTGCGGGCATGCAGATAGCTTTGCTCATTGCCAAACATATTGGCTTGATTGAGTAAGAAATAGAGTTGATAGATTGGTTGCCTATCTAAGAAACTTGCGGGTAGCGGCCAAACGCTTTGGTAGCCATCAATAATTTGAATCGGAATTTCTTTATACAATGGCAACATGGCGATATCGCATTCCCGATCACCCCAATAACATGCAGGGTCGTAAAGTACGCCATCTATTTGGTTGGTGATGGCACAGTTTGCTGGCCACAAATCACCGTGTAATAAAGAAGGTTGAGGCTGATGTCCGGACAAACGGTGTTTAACAATATCAACCAGTTTTTGAATATCACCAAAAACCATGCCTTTTTCGGACGCTATTTGTAATTGAAGACCAATACGTTTTTCTGCAAAGAATGCATTCCAACGCTTTTCCCATCCATTTGGCTGAACCGTCGTACTGAGCATAGTATCAAAATCAAAACCATAACTTGGTTGCTCTTCCCATTGATGCAGTCGAGCCAATTGTTGTCCAAAATGCCACGCATTGGTGTTATCAAAATGTTTTAATGGGAAATATTCGAGGAGAAGAAAGCTATTATGCTTATTACTGCCTAAACCGTAGACTTTCGGCACGGTCACAGTCTGGCTTTTCGCTAGCATTTCGAGTTGTTCTGCCTCTTGTTTAAAGAGGGGGAGAAACTCACGGCGATTTTGTTTCACGAACACAGTATGCTCACCATAATCGATTCTTAAGGTGTTATGAATATCTCCACCAGAAAGAATCACTTTATTGTGCAGCTCTGCTTCACCAAAGTGTTCAATTAATAAACGATTCATCGCTTGCCACATGATCCACCTCACTGTGATTTGGTCTTCACTCATACCATACTATAGCGACAATTTAGGAATTAACAGTGATCATTGTTTAAAAATTATGCCATATCAAGAAAATGGTTGTGGCTGATTTTTATCAAAAATTGGATGAGTGCCTATTCTTACGGGGAAGGTGAGTGTACGGGGCTGTTTCTTTGATATGGAATCTATAAGGTAGAGTAAAAAGCTGAATAGGTGAGACCCCGATTCAGCTTTTTGTGGTTATGCCGTATGCAAATCTTGGCGAGTGATACGTGATTTTCGACGGGCTAGGACGAGCTTGCTGTAGATTAAGGCGATAACAAAATAACCGGCTTGGATCACCACGATAGTCGGGCCTGTCGTCGCATTGATATGAAAACTGACAATGGTGCCCAGCACACTGGATGTGACGGAGGCGATAATCGCTATCACTAACATCCAACCAAAACTTCGACATAGAACAAAGGCGATAATTCCCGGTGAAATCAGCATGGCAATCACCAGAATGATCCCGACAGCTTGTAATGATGCCACGATGGTTAAGGCGAGTAATGAGAGCAAGCCATAATGCAGCCATTTGACAGGAAGCCCAATGACTCGCGCTTGATTTGGGTCGAAGCAGTAAAGCATAAAGTCTTTACGTTTGAGGAAGATAATGGCAATGGTTATCCCAGCAAACAGCAAAATTTGCTTAAACTCATCATCGGTGATCCCTAAAATATCCCCGAATAAAATGTGTGTGAGATGCTGCTCCGTATCGATTTTTGCGAACATTACTAAGCCGATGGCAAACATACCAGAGAAAACAATACCCATGACGGTGTCTTCTTTTATTCGGCTATTTTCTTTTAAGTAACCCGTTGCGATAGCACAGAATAACCCAGAAACAAAAGCCCCAATAGCCAGAGGGATACCGATTAATGACGCGATAATAATGCCAGGCAACACGGCATGGGAAATGGCGTCACCCATTAATGACCAGCCTTTTAGCACTAAAAAACAGGATAAAATAGCGCAGACAGTACCCGTAACAATCGCGGTGATTAAGGCTTTTTGCATAAATGGAAATGCGAAAGGCGCCATGAGTAAGTCCATAAAATCATTCATGGGTGGCTCCTTGTTGTTTGCTTTGATGCAGGTCCGCCACTTCGATACGCGCTTTACGGCGAGAGGCGATCAGTCCATGTTTGGGTGCAAAGAAGAATGCCAGTAGGAAAATGACGGTCTGGAATGTCACAATCAGCCCACCTGTTGCACCGTTTAAAAAGTAGCTGAGGTAAGCGCCAATCGCGCTTGTTGCAGTACCAATAGAGACTGAGATAATCAGCAAAGTTTTAAACTTGTCTGTGAGCAAATAAGCCGTAGCACCTGGAGTGACTACCATCGCGATAACGAGAATCGCCCCCACCGTTTGTAGAGCAGCAACAGTACATGCACTTAATAAGGTAAAGAAAATAATTTTTAAGCGCAGTGGGTTTAAACCAATAGAACGAGCATGGCTTTCATCAAAGAATACTGCGAGTAAATCTTTCCATAGACACATCAGAACAACAAATGAAATTGCGATGATGATTTCGACTTGAAGCACGTCGGCGTCCGCAATACCCAAAATATTACCGAAGATAATACTTTGCACATTGACCGATGTTGGATTCAAGGAAACGATTAATAACCCTGCGGCAAAGAACGTGGAGAATATAAATCCAATAACGGCATCTTCCCGTAATCGAGTGAGATGCTTAACAAACGTCATCGCAAGTGCCGCGAGGATCCCCGTAAAAAAGGCGCCAGCGGCATAAGGTAATCCTAGTGCATAAGCGCCAGCCACACCGGGTACGACGGAGTGGGAGAGGGCATCTCCCATCAATGACCAACCTTTGAGCATCAAATAAGCCGATAAGAAAGCGCACACCGCACCAACGATGGCACTGACCCAAATCGCCTTAACCATAAAGTTGTACTCAAATGGTTGCAGTAACAACGCGATCATTCGGATTCCTTAGGCTGATTTTTTCTAACCGGTGCATCATGATCGTGACCATAGAAGACAGCTGCGCGCTCGTCATCCGTAATAACAGTGACAGAGCGAGGGTCATCATCATCGTGAAGCTCTTGACCGGATAAGTTAATGTGTCGCAGCACGCCACCAAACGCTTGCTGTAAATTGCGTTGAGTAAAGGTCGTTTCTGTGGGACCACTGGCAAGCACGGTACGGTTAATTAAGATCACATGGTCACAAAATTCAGGCACGCTTCCCAAGTTATGGGTAGAAACTAAAATTAAATGCCCTTCATCACGCAGACTACGCAGCAAATCGATAATAGCGTTTTCTGTTTTTACATCGACACCAGTAAATGGTTCATCGAGTAATAACACTTTACCTTGCTGGGCAAGCGCACGGGCTAAAAATACGCGTTTTTTTTGCCCACCAGAGAGCTCACCAATTTGGCGATTTTCTAAACCGGCTAGATCCACGCGCTCTAATGCCATTTTAACAGCATCTTTATCTTCCTTTTTAGGGATTCTAAAGAACCCCATCTTGCCATATCGCCCCATCATCACGACATCAGACACGAGGACAGGGAAATTCCAGTCGACTTCTTCGGTTTGGGGGACGTAAGCAATGATATTTTCTTTTAATGCCGCTTTAATGGGTTGATTATTCAGGGTCACACTACCCGAAGATGGGGTGACTAACCCCATAATGGTTTTGAACAGGGTGGACTTACCACTTCCATTCACGCCAACAAGTGCGCAAATGGAACCACCATGAATATTAAAACTAGCATCATAAATTGCAGTATGACCGTTGTTATAGGTAACTGTTGCATCATCAACAACTAGCGTTGGATGCTCGAACTGATTTGTATGGCTCATTTACTGTGAAAATCCTTTTGCAATGGTATCAACGGTCGTGTTCAACAGGTCAATGTAAGTTGGTACAGGACCTTCGGCGGTTGACAGGGAGTCAACGTAGAGTACGCCACCGTATTTTGCACCTGTTTCTTTACTGACTTGCAGAGCTGGTTTATCTGAAATGGTACTTTCACTGAAAACAACTGGAATATTGTGTTCACGAACAGTATCAATGACTTTTTTAACTTGCATTGGTGACCCTTGCTCTTCAGCATTAATTGGCCACAAGTAGACTTCTTTGAAACCATAGTCTTTGGTTAGGTAGCTAAATGCGCCTTCACTGGTGACTAACCAACGTTTATCTTCAGGAATACGGTTTAAACGTTCACGTAGTGGTGCATCAAGTGCTGCAATTTCTTGAGAATATTTTTTGGCATTCGCATTGTAGATTTCTGCGTTTGCGGGATCGTATTTCACGAATGCTTTACGAATGTTTTCGATATAAATCTGTGCGTTTGCAGGGGACATCCATGCGTGAGGGTTTGGGTTATCTTTATATTCCCCTTCACGAATTGGCATTGGTTCAATACCTTCAGTGACCACAACCGCAGGGACATCTTTAAGATTTTCAAAAAAACGTTGGAACCAAACTTCCAAATTCATTCCATTCCATAAGATAAGATCGGCATCATAGGCTTTCATAATATCTTTAGGCGTCGGCTGGTAACCGTGAATTTCTGCACCAGGTTTAGTAATGGATTCGACAATTGCGGCATCACCGGCTACATTTTGAGCAATGTCTTGTATAATAGTAAACGTTGTGACCACTTTAAACTTCTTGGCTAAAGCGGGTTGGCTGACAAATAGAATAGCCGCAAGCGCGATGAGTGCTGTCCGCAAAGGCGTAGATAATCGGAATAAAAATGTTTTCATAAATAAGTCCTAACGTTGGGTCACTTGTACTAATTGGCTAAATGTTTTCACAAAGCACCTGTTTAATTAACTCAGTGCATTACGGGATTCGAATAAGCCTTCATTTTCACATTAAGGGTATTAACGCTATAATGTGTATGGTCTTTCTAGCGAATAATATTTATATCTCAATTGATAATGATTATCAATATCAATTATAAAAAATGCCCGTAAAAGCCAAAAGTGATATTTATGTTGTTTATGAGTTGATAATTCACATCATTATTTAACATGACTAAAACACGTCCAGAAGTAAAAGTTAAGTAAAAAATGTATTATTTTTCTAAAGATTAGCTATTCTTTTGGTGTTTTAATTTGCAGAGGATATAACAGTGAAAAAAATGGTCGGCAGTGCGCTTGTCCTTTTGCTATTGGCAGGTTGTTCAAGTGATCCCAATAAAACCGCGAACAGAACAAGAATGCTAGATAATCGTAATCAAATGCCAAATACGGCAGCCAATACTAGCTACCCGCGAACACCTTATGATGAATTTATTCGTGAATCTGCTAGTCGTTATAGTGTGGATGAAACGCTGATCAGAGCGATTATTGAAGTAGAATCTAACTTCCGACCAGAAGTCGTGAGCAAATCGAATGCGATTGGTTTGATGCAAATTAAAGCATCTACGGCAGGACGCGATGCATACCGTTTTCAGGGGCGAGCGGGTGAACCAAGTTCTAGCGATTTAAAAGATCCGCGTAAAAATATTGATATTGGCACCGCTTATATTCGTATCCTCAAAGAGCAGCACTTGGCGGGCATTAGCCACCCTCAAACGATGTACTATGCAACCGTTGTGGCTTACGTCAATGGCGCAGGGGCATTATTACGAACATTTGATAATGATAAGTCAAAAGCGATTGCAATGATCAATAACTTATCCCCAGAAGAATTTTATCAGCATGTTCAATCTAAACACCCCGCACCACAAGCGCCACGTTATTTGTGGAAAGTCAAAAATGCGTATAACGCATTAGCGGTGAATTACTGATATTCAGCCAGTAAGTGTGGGAGCTGCGCGATGATTTCAACAATACCGTTGATAACAAATTGCACTCCCATACAAATTAATAGAAAGCCCATTACACGTCCTATCGCATCAATTCCACTATTTCCTAGCCATTTCATAATTGACGTTGCACCACGTAGTCCAATCCAAACAATCATACTGGTAATAAGAAAGACAATAATCGGGGCAACGATGATCACCCAAGGTGCAAAGCCAATATCTCCTTGCAAAGATGCGGTTGAGCTAATAATAATGGCGATAGTACCGGGTCCTGCGGTGCTTGGCATTGCCAGAGGAACGAAGGCAATATTTTGATTACCTTGACGTTTTTTGGGAACACTTAAATCATCAGCAGGGGGATTGTTGGTATCTTCACTATTTTCTGAGTTGGGAAACAACATTCCAAAACCAATAAAGACAACGATCAACCCTCCAGCAATACGTAACCCTGGAATTGAAATTCCAAAGGTACTCATGACTAATTGACCAGCATAAAAAGCGACGAGCATGATAATAAAAACATAGATTGCAGCAAGTCGTGACTGATGATCTCGCTGCTCTTTGGTCATATTGGATGAAATACTTAGCATGACAGCAATGGCAGTTAGCGGGTTAGCTAGTGGAAGGAGTAACACTAACCCAAGACCAACAGCTTGAAACAGTTGTAAAATATCTTGCATGTCGAAAACTGCCCTCCAATTAATCTAGAATTGCTTCCTTGGGACTATAACAAAGATTGTTACAAATTTGTGAGGTCTAAAGAATATTCATTTAAAAATTTAAGGCTAAAGCGTTATTTACGTGGGATCACGTAATGTTTTTACTTAGAGGACAACAAAGTTGTTCACATTAACTGTGGATAACATCCCTATTCAGATGTGAATAAGTATAATTAGTTAATGAATAACAAAGGATTACGTGACTGGATTAAAAATATTCAATATTTTGGGCAAAAAAAAACCTTTTTATGTGAGATAAAAAGGTCAAGGGCATTTTGCTAGAGGGGGTTTATGTTCATTTGTTATCGAGTATATACAGTACAATGTGTTTTACTGACAGGTTATGTAAATTCGTTAAAAGATTATTGTTAGATGATAATCCTATTTATTGGAAATATAATTGGAATATTCTTTACAAACTCTTTTTTATTTTAAAAACTGCTTTACGGTTTATTGTGTATTCTAATTTTCATGTTAAATAGAATATTAGGATAGCCAATGAGACGGTTACTATCACCATTAGTCACTTCATCGATGCTGCTTGTTTTGGCTATTGCTGCAGTATTGATTCTGTTTCCTCAAACATGGAAACAATCTATTTTCCCATCGATTTCTCAATTATTACCTGACTCTGTTAGCGCTTTTATGGTTCAAAACGGATTGGCTAATAATGCATGCGAAAGTTTAGAAAATAATTTAAGGAGTTTTGCAGATTATTTGCAAGCAAATGCAGATGTTGTTGAAGTTAAAGGAATGAACGGATTAGAAGATCAAATTGCAAATATTCAAGCTAGATTAAATAATTTACCTAGTGATGTGCGCAATTCAGTATGCCAACAAGAATATGCCAATCTTGAAGGATTAAAAAGTGTATTCTCTTTAGGGTACCGTTCATAAAAGAGCAGGTATTTACCCGAACAACGTTATTGATAGTTACCGCTAATTTTTAGCATTTTATCCATGATATGCTTGTTATATGAATATCAATCTAGGATATGTGATGCGCATTTTTAAACTCCCATTTGTTAACTGGTTAGTACTGAACGGATTTGCTGCTTATTATCTACACCTCAAAGAAGGCTTTTATTGGAGCTTTTCTGGATGGATGGGAATTATTGGTATTCTAGTTGCTCTCGAGGCTTTCGGGTGGATTGGCGCGAGTTTATATTATTTTCTTCGGCAAAAAACATCGCCTAATCCGCTGGCACCAGCTTCTTCATTAATTACTCGCGGTCCTTATCGATTGTCACGTAATCCGCTATACCTTGCTTTTACTTCAATGAGCTTAAGCTTGGCGTTATTTTCACATTCACCTTATTTTTTGGTTTCAGGTTTGGTCTTTTGGCTAATAACGGATTTGTACACCATTCCAGAAGAAGAGAAATTTTTGTCGGCTCGCTTTAAAGATGAGTGGCAGTCTTATGCTCAGCAAACTCGTCGCTGGTTGTGATAGTTCTTTGGTGTAATATATTGAAATTTAATTATTTATAAGTATTTTTACCTTTTAATTTTGGTTTTTTTGGTGATCTGGCTCATGATATTTAACTTTAGTTGATTATTTTGACATATTTCAAGGCGTTTATTCCACGGTGTATATAAACTGGTATAACCCATAAACTTGTGAGGTTATTGCCGTGAATAAAAAAGTGTTATTAGGCGCTATTGTCTCTTCGATATTATTGTATTCCGCATCTGCAGCAGCATGCCCTTACTGCAATGGAAATTATGATCATCGATATCAAAATAATTACAGCCAGAATAATTATCGTCAGAATAACGAGATTACTAAGCTAGTGAAGGATTTTGATGATAAGCGTGTTGAGTTGAACAAGTTGTATGATGCTGGTGCTAGTGATGATGATGCCAAAGTGAAAGCTCTGGTAAAAGAACTTGATGATTTATCACTAAAAATCAGAAATGAAGAAGACAAACTATACAACCGACCTTACCGTGATGGAGGGTGGGGTGGACGTGGTAATCACCGCGGTTGTTGGTAATCCTTCATTTGGTTAAGGCTATCGCTCTTGATGAACGGATAGCCTTTTTGTTGTCTTTCTACCGAATATTGAAATTTGCGACCCACATTATGCGCCGTTGTTCAACTGCGTCGATTTCATCGAGCTTATTCACGTATTTCCGTTCTCAACACGCTTAAACCGTGCATTATCGAACGCTTCATCATGTGATGTTTGGTCACCCAAATTCGCAGTGATTTTAGTAATATAATAATCAACAACTGGCTATCGCCATAAAATATGTCTGTGTTATGATTACGAGTTGAGTTGCTAGCGATGTGCATAATTGTGTCATCAATTATATCCATAATGGCTTATATGATGTGTACATAACGGTGTGCCTATCTCGCATAGTGAAGTGAGAAATCGTAAGTAACGTATTGATTTATAAACTTTGGAATAATCAAGCAAGTGATCTTTCGTGTGGGTCACCACTGCTGATAAGGATTTTTTAATGCCTGTTATTACTCTTCCTGATGGAAGTCAGCGTCAATTCGACCATGCCGTTTCTGTCATGGATGTGGCTCGCGATATCGGTGCAGGTCTTGCAAAAGCGTGTATTGCTGGTCGTGTTAATGGTGAGCTGGTGGATGCTTGTGAACTGATCGAGCACGATTCAAACTTGTCAATTATCACGAGTAAAGATGATGAAGGTCTAGAGATCATTCGTCACTCTTGTGCTCACTTATTAGGTCATGCAATTAAACAATTGTGGCCAAATACCAAAATGGCAATCGGTCCAGTTATCGACAACGGTTTCTATTATGATATTGACCTTGACTATACGCTGACCCAGGAAGATTTGGACAAGCTAGAAAAGCGTATGCTTGAGCTTGCCAAAACAGATTATGACGTGGTTAAAAAACGTGTTTCTTGGGCCGAAGCTCGTGAAACATTTGTAAGCCGTGGCGAAGATTATAAAGTTGAAATCTTGGATCAAAACATTAGCCAAGATGACCGCCCAGGCTTATATCACCACCAAGAATACATTGATATGTGTCGTGGTCCGCACGTACCTAATATGCGTTTCTGCCATCACTTTAAATTACAAAAAGTTGCAGGGGCATACTGGCGTGGAAACAGCGACAATAAAATGCTGCAACGTATTTACGGCACGGCATGGGCAGACAAAAAGCAGTTAGCTGCTTATCTGCTGCGCTTAGAAGAAGCGGCAAAACGTGACCACCGTAAAATTGGTAAGCAATTAGATTTATATCATATGCAGGAAGAAGCGCCGGGTATGGCGTTCTGGCACAATGATGGTTGGACAATTTTCCGTGAGCTGGAAACTTTTGTACGTACCAAACTAAAATCCTATAACTACCAAGAAGTTAAAGGTCCATTCATGATGGACCGCGTACTGTGGGAAAGAACAGGTCACTGGGAAAACTACAAAGATGCGATGTTCACAACGTCATCTGAAAACCGTGAATATTGTGTAAAACCAATGAACTGCCCAGGTCACGTACAGATCTTTAACCAAGGGTTAAAATCTTACCGTGATTTACCACTGCGTATGGCAGAGTTTGGTAGTTGCCATCGTAATGAACCATCTGGTGCGCTGCATGGTTTAATGCGTGTACGTGGCTTTACTCAAGATGATGCGCATATTTTCTGTACCGAAGATCAAATTCTGGGTGAAGTGACAAGCTGTATCGAAATGATTTATGACGTTTACAGCACTTTCGGTTTTGAAAAAATCGTTGTAAAACTGTCTACTCGTCCTGAAAAACGTATCGGTACTGACGATATGTGGGATACAGCAGAAGCGGATTTAGCGAATGCTCTGAAGTCTAAGGGTATTGAATTCGAATACCAACCAGGCGAAGGCGCATTCTATGGTCCAAAAATCGAATTTACACTGTATGACTGCCTTGACCGTGCATGGCAATGCGGTACCGTACAATTAGACTTCTTCTTACCAGGTCGTCTAAATGCTTCATATGTAGGCGAAAATAATGAACGCATTACGCCTGTTATGATCCACCGTGCCGTTCTAGGTTCATTAGAGCGCTTCATCGGTATTTTAACAGAAGAATATGCGGGCTTTTTCCCAACATGGTTAGCGCCACAACAAGTTGTGGTGATGAACATTACAGATAGTCAAGCAGACTATGTTCAAGAATTAGTAAGCAAACTGCAAAGTGTTGGCATTCGTGCGAAAGCGGACTTACGCAACGAGAAAATCGGCTTTAAGATCCGCGAACACACCCTGCGTCGTGTTCCTTACATGTTGGTTTGTGGTGAGAAAGAAGTTGAATCAGGTAAAGTGTCTGTTCGTACCCGTCGTGGTAAAGATTTAGGCAGCCTTGATGTTAACGAATTCACGACTAAACTACTGGAAGAAATTCGCAGTCGTCAGCTCAATCAGATGGAGGAATAAGGTATTAAAGGCGGAAAAAAACTCCCAACAGCACGTCCGAATCGTATTAACGAAGAGATCCGTGCAACTGAAATCCGTGTTACTGGCATTGACGGTGAACAACTTGGTGTAATGAGTGTGCGTGACGCACTTGCCAAAGCGGAAGAAGCTGGTGTTGATTTAGTTGAAATCAGCCCAAACGCAGAGCCACCAGTTTGTCGAATCATGGATTACGGCAAGTATCTTTATGAGAAAAGTAAATCTCAAAAAGAGCAGAAAAAGAAACAAAAAGTTGTTCAAGTGAAGGAAATTAAATTCCGTCCGGGAACAGATGAAGGAGACTACCAAGTTAAATTACGTAGCCTCATTCGTTTCTTAGAAGATGGTGATAAAGCGAAAATCACACTGCGTTTCCGTGGTCGTGAAATGGCTCACCAGCAAATCGGTATGGAAATGCTTAACCGCATTAAAGCTGATTTGGAAGAACTGGCTATTGTTGAATCATTCCCTTCACGTATTGAAGGTCGACAAATGATTATGGTCATGTCACCGAAGAAAAATAAATAAGTTGTCATGTAAGAACGCGAGTGGGGGATAGCCTCTCACTCGCGTTTTTTTTATGAAGATATCCTCTCATTAACATGACTTACCGCGAAAAATTTGAATATCTGCTTGAGTAATCTCACAATAAGCAGTAAAATCCGCGGTCGAATCGCTTTGTAAAATCTCGCATTGTTCGAGTTAAAGCCCAAAAAGAATATCGCGTTTTGGTGAAAAGTTATTGAAAACATTACCGGAACGCTTGCTTTAGAGAATGTAGCAAATCTCTTTATCCAGTTGGAGGAATGAAGTATTAAAGGCGGAAAAAGAATCCCATCAACACGACCAAATCGTATTAATGATGAAATCCGTGTTCCTGAAGTCCGTTTAACCGGTTTAGACGGCGAACAGTTAGGCATTATGAGCGCACGTGAAGCGCTTGAAAAAGCTGAAGAAGCGGGTGTTGACCTCGTTGAAATTAGCCCAAATGCTGAACCGCCAGTTTGTCGTATCATGGATTACGGCAAATTCCTTTATGAGAAGAGCAAATCTCAAAAAGAACAGAAAAAGAAACAAAAAGTTGTTCAGGTGAAGGAAATTAAATTCCGCCCTGGTACAGATGAAGGTGATTATCAGGTCAAACTACGCAACCTGATACGCTTTCTAGAAGATGGTGACAAGGCTAAAGTAACGCTACGTTTTCGAGGTCGTGAAATGGCTCACCAACAAATCGGTATGGAAGTGCTTAACCGCATTAAGTCTGATTTGGAAGAGCTGGCGTCAGTGGAGTCATTCCCTTCAAAAATTGAAGGACGTCAGATGATTATGGTGCTGGCACCGAAGAAGAAATAATTAGGCCATCAAGTAATAATCTTACAGTAATGTGAATATTATTCGCCTAATTAATTCGTAGTTAATCACAATGCGAAGTTGGAAATAACAGAAATGCCAAAGATTAAAACTGTACGTGGCGCAGCAAAGCGCTTTAAAAAAACTGCAGGCGGTGGCTTTAAGCGCAAGCATGCAAACCTTCGTCACATTCTGACTAAAAAGTCTACTAAGCGTAAACGCCATTTACGTCCGAAAGGTATGGTATCTAAGGGCGATCTGGGTCTGGTAGTTGCTTGCCTGCCTTACGCATAAGTAAACATTTTAGTTAATTAAGAATAAAGACGATAGGAGATAGCTATGGCTCGCGCAAAACGTGGTGTAATCGCCCGTGCACGTCACAAAAAAATCATGAAGCAGGCGAAAGGTTACTATGGTGCACGTTCTCGTGTTTACCGCGTAGCATTTCAAGCGGTAATCAAAGCTGGTCAATACGCTTACCGTGACCGCCGTCAACGTAAACGTCAGTTCCGTCAACTGTGGATCGCGCGTATTAACGCTGCGGCTCGTCAGAACGGTCTGTCTTACAGCCGTTTCATCAATGGCTTGAAAAAAGCTTCAATTGAAATCGACCGTAAGATCTTAGCAGACATCGCAGTTTTCGATAAAGCAGCATTCACTGCTTTAGTTGAAAAAGCAAAAGGCGCTTTAGCTTAATGTTTGCTTGAAAAGAGGAAGGAAACTTCCTCTTTTCATTTATATTGTTTGTATTAAAAATTAGCTTGTGTTAATACTTTAAGCCTGTTTTTATTGAGACTCTTTTAATGAACAACGTTATTTTTCGTTTCTTTTTTTACTTTAGCACCTGAATCTCGGGGGCTTTTGCGTATAGCGAGTAGAATAGAAACGAAAAGTTACGCTAAAGCCTCCGTCAGGAGGCTTTTTTGTTTTTGGTTTAACAGAAAATACAGTAAAATCAGTCAAGTATTCATATCTCATTAAATATGATTTGTGAAATTTAGTGAATAACTAGCAAAAGACCGAGTGGTCATAAAGGGGAAACAATGCCACATCTCGCTGAATTGGTTGCACAGGCAAAAGCAGCCATTGAACAGGCACAAGATGTTGCGACGTTAGAGTCAGTGCGTGTTGAATTTTTAGGCAAAAGCGGCCACTTCACACTCCAGATGAAAACGTTGCGTGATCTGCCTGCGGACGAACGCCCAGCAGCAGGGGCTGTGATTAATGAAGCTAAGGTCCAAGTTCAAGATGCACTGAACGCCCGTAAAGATGCAATGCAAGCGGATATTCTGAATGCACGCTTGTCATCAGAAAAAATTGACGTTTCATTACCAGGGCGCCGTATGGAAAATGGCGGGTTACACCCAGTAACTCGTACCATTCAGCGAATTGAAGAGTTTTTTGGTGAGTTAGGTTTCTCTGTTGAGACCGGACCCGAAATCGAAGATGACTATCATAACTTTGATGCACTAAACATTCCTGCTCATCACCCTGCGCGTGCAGACCACGATACTTTTTGGTTTGATGCAAAACGTCTATTACGTACTCAAACGTCAGGCGTGCAAATTCGTACCATGAATGGTCAGCAACCACCAATCCGTATTATTGCACCTGGTCGTGTTTATCGTAATGACTACGACCAGACTCATACCCCAATGTTCCATCAAACTGAAGGTCTGATTGTTGATAAAGACATTAGCTTTACCAATTTAAAAGGCACACTTCATGACTTCCTGAACAACTTCTTTGAAGAAGAGGTTCAAGTGCGTTTCCGTCCATCTTATTTCCCATTTACAGAGCCTTCAGCTGAAGTTGACGTGATGGGTAAAAATGGTAAATGGTTGGAAGTATTAGGTTGCGGTATGGTGCATCCAAATGTATTACGCAATGTTGGTATTGACCCTGAAGTCTACTCCGGATTTGCATTTGGTATGGGAATGGAGCGTTTAACCATGTTGCGTTATGGCGTTTCTGACCTTCGTGCATTTTTCGAAAACGATCTTCGTTTCCTCAAACAGTTTAAATAAGGCGGGTCTATCTCATGAAATTCAGTGAACTATGGTTACGCGAATGGGTGAACCCGGCGGTAAGTAGTGAAGAATTATCAGACCAAATCACGATGGCTGGTCTGGAAGTTGATGGTGTTGAAACTGTCGCAGGGCAATTTCACGGTGTAGTTGTAGGGGAAGTTGTTGAATGCGGACAGCATCCTAATGCCGACAAACTTCGTGTCACCAAAGTCAACGTAGGTGGCGATCGTTTATTAGATATCGTTTGTGGTGCACCAAATTGCCGTCAAGGCTTACGTGTTGCTGTTGCAACGGTCGGTGCGATATTGCCAGGCGATTTCAAAATTAAAGCAGCCAAATTACGTGGCGAGCCATCTGAAGGAATGCTGTGCTCTTATTCTGAGCTGGGTATTTCTGATGATCACAGCGGTATTATTGAATTGCCACAAGATGCTGCTATTGGTACTGATATTCGTGAGTATCTAAAATTAGATGATCATGCAATTGAAATCAGTATTACTCCAAACCGTGCTGACTGTTTAAGTATTTTAGGTGTGGCACGTGATGTTGCGGTGATCAACAAATTAGATTTAGTTGAACCTGCGATCACTCCGGTTGCTAGCACCATTAAAGAGACTTTCCCTATCCGTGTTGAAGCGCCTGCGGCATGCCCACGTTTCTTAGGTCGTGTTATCAAGAATATCGATGTTAGCGCGCCGACACCAATGTGGATGAAAGAAAAGTTACGTCGTGGCGGTGTTCGTTCTATTGATGCAGTTGTGGATATTACAAACTATGTTCTGCTGGAATTAGGTCAACCACAACATGCTTACGACTTAGACCGTTTAAACGGTTCTATCATTGTCCGTATGGCAAAAGATGAAGAGAAGCTGGTTCTGCTAGATGGAACTGAAGCTACTTTGAAATCGGATACTCTGGTGATTGCCGATGAGTCTCAAGCTCTGGGTATCGCGGGGATTTTTGGTGGTGAGCATTCTGGTGTTAACGCCGAAACTAAAAATATTTTATTAGAGTGCGCATTCTTCGAACCACTGGCGATTACCGGTCGTGCACGTAATTATGGTTTGCACACCGACGCATCCCATCGTTTTGAACGCGGTGTTGACTCACAGTTGCAATTTAAAGCAATGGAGCGTGCAACTGCGTTGATCGTGGAAATTTGTGGCGGTGAAGTTGGTGACATTATTGATGTTTCTAGTGAAGCACATTTACCAAAAGCGGCAAATATTAAACTGACTCGTAAAAAATTAGATCGTTTAATTGGTCATGTGATTGCGGATGATATCGTCACCGATATTTTGACGCGTTTAGGTTGCCAAGTACAAGTTTCCGCCGATTGTTGGGACGTTGTTGCTCCAAGCTGGCGCTTCGATATGCAAATCGAAGAAGATTTAGTGGAAGAAGTCGCTCGCGTATATGGGTATAACAATATTCCTGACGTTCCTTTGCGTGCTGACTTGATCATGACGGATCATAAAGAAGCGGATTTACCGCTGAAACGCATTAAAGCGATGCTGGTTGACCGTGGTTATCAAGAAGCGATTACGTATAGCTTTGTTGATCCTAAAGTTCAAAGCTTGTTACACCCTCAAGAAGAGGTGCTGAGCCTGCCAAATCCAATTTCAGCCGACATGTCTGCTATGCGTTTGTCGTTGTTGACTGGTTTATTAGGAACGGTGGTCTATAATCAAAATCGTCAACAAAATAGAATTCGTTTATTTGAGACTGGTCTGCGCTTTACACCTGATAATCAAGCAGAATATGGGATCCGTCAGGAAAACATGCTGGCGGGTGTGATCACGGGCAATAAATTTGATGAACATTGGTCATTAGATAAACAAGTTGTTGACTTCTTTGATTTAAAAGGTGATCTTGAAGCTGTTTTTGAATTGACTGGAAAACTAAATCAAATTACATTTAAATCTGAAGCTCATCCAGCATTACATCCTGGGCAAAGTGCTGGGATTTATCTGGAAAATGAACATATTGGTTTTATTGGTGTTGTTCACCCAGAGTTAGAACGTAAACTCGATTTAAATGGTAGAACAGTCGTGTTTGAAGTTCGTACTGATGCAATCGCACAGCGTGTTATTCCAGAAGCGAAAGCGATTTCGCGTTATCCGTCGAACCGTCGTGACATTGCTGTGGTTGTGCCAGAAAATGTAGCAGCTGCCGAAGTTTTAGCAGAATGTAAAAAAGTTGGCATAAATCATATAGTTGGCATAAACTTATTTGATGTGTATTGTGGTGAGGGGATAGCAGAAGGTTATAAGAGCCTCGCTATCAGTCTCGTCTTCCAAGATACCCAGCGTACCATGGAAGAAGAAGAGATTACCGCGACCGTTGATCTGTGTGTTGCTGCGTTAAAACAGCGATTCCAAGCCTCCTTGAGGGACTAAACTTATGGCGCTTACTAAAGCTGAAATGTCAGAAAATTTGTTTGAAAAGCTAGGTGTTAGCAAACGTGATGCGAAAGACCTTGTTGAAACTTTCTTTGAAGAGGTTCGCCTTTCCTTAGAAAATGGTGAGCAAGTTAAATTATCTGGATTCGGTAACTTTGATTTACGTGATAAAAATCAACGTCCCGGTCGTAACCCTAAAACTGGGGAAGATATTCCAATTACTGCTCGCCGTGTTGTCACCTTCCGCCCTGGCCAAAAATTAAAAAGCCGTGTGGAAAGAGCAACCCCAAAAGAGTAATCCTATTCTCTGAATAGCAGAGTAATAAAAAAGACCGCCTAGGCGGTCTTTTGTTTTTAAGTAAAAAACATTTTTTTAAAGACGATGAAATGTACTTTTCTCTTGATGGATTAACGCAGCAAGATAATTTTCTGCTAGCTGAGTTGCTGCAGCTTCTTTTTCGAGCTCAGCAAGAGCGTTTTGGCTATTATGTTGCGAGGCGTTGCTCGTGTTAATTAAGTGTGGAGCGAATATTATAGCTAAATTTCTGATGGACATTTTATGGGATGCTTCATCATTGGAAATAAGAGCACAAAAGCGAGTAACAAGTTGTAATGTTAATGGCGGTGGTGCCAAGCGGCTCAACGCACGGTGGATCCTGTTATCACTGTTTTTTAAAATCAAAGGGGTCTTATTTTTTAATTGCTCGTTACTTTTAATTTGTTGAGTTACATCCTCTTTGTTTTTTACTGCATCAGCACACGCTTGTAAATCACCAAATGAAATATCTGATTTGAAGTCAATGTTGTTATTTTTTCTAAGCGATTCTCCAGCTATTTTTTTAAACGTACTGGTTAATGTTGTTAAAGGATAGTGCTCTAGTTGTGTCAGATGCTCATGGCCATTCTTTGGGTCATTTACCTTATTAAAGAGTTTATTGATGTCAGTTTCGGTACCTGGAGTACGAAAGATTCCTTGACTCGTTGCATATTCCTGATGTTTAAGAATCGCACAACCTAACAGGTTAATTGTACGGTTTTTCTCTCTATCTATGTCAGAAAGACGCTCATCATTATTAATGAGCTCAACATTCCTTTGTTGCAATTTAGTGGTTTCGTTTTTTCGTGTTTTTTCTGCTAGCTGGGCTTTATGTTGCGCGACTTTATGTAGTGCAGCAGCTTTTGCAGCATCGGCTCGAGGATTTCCAGTTAAGCTCGCTTTAGATATAGTTTCCTCTTGATGGGGTAAGTTTTTTGTGGAAGTTTCATTTGTAAAGGAAACTGTGCGTGACGATGCATCCTTGTTTGGAAGGCTAATCATAACCAAGGGTTCATCTGAAACGGTTTTTTTATGGTCGGCTTGTTTGTTTTGGTTACTAAAAAATAAAGAAAAAAAGCTAGCAAATAATTGAGTTACTTTCTTTATTGATGTTTTAAAATGGCTGCTAGCCTTATCCCCAGTTTGGTCCACCTCTTTTGTGTTATATGCAGAAAGTTGCGATTTGGAAGAATGGTTAACTGTAGTTTGTGCCATGTGTAGCCCCTTATAGTGGTTAAGAGTAAAAAATTGGCAGTAGTTTAAATTTTTTTTTATGTTCTCTCTTATATAAAACGCGCTTGTTTTTTAACAAGAAATAATTATTGTAAATGTCATGACTATTTCCTTGAAAAAATTAAAAAAACAGCAATGTCAATCTGATATGGGGTTGATTTTTTTGTTGTTACTGAGTCTTTTTATCATTGTTATACTATCGCTCAGTGCAGGAGAAGTTTGGTATTGGCCGAGTCAATGGATGGATGATTCTGCACAATTATTTGTCTGGCAAATTCGATTGCCGAGATTGTTTGCTGTGGTGATTATTGGTGCGGCATTAGCGGTTACCGGTGCGATCATGCAGGCGTTATTCGAAAATCCTCTTGCAGAGCCGGGCTTACTCGGGGTCAGTAATGGCGCTGGCGTCGCTGTGGTTTTTACCGTCTTGATTTCATCAGGGGAGGTTAATTATTGGGTTCTGAGCTTCAGTGCAATAGCGGGGGCATTGATTCTTACTGGTATTCTTTTGTATTTTGCTCGCCGTAAAAATATCAATAATACTAGCCTACTATTGGTTGGTGTTGCTCTTGGCGTGATCAGTGGTGCCTGTATGACGTGGATGGTTTATATGAGCAGCAATTTAGATTTACGCCAATTGTTGTATTGGATGATGGGAAGCTTTAGCGGCGTGGATTGGCGTCAAATAGGGTTAATTATTGCTTGTCTTCCTTTCTTATTTTGGGCAATGCGACAGGGTAAAATTTTAAATTATTTATTACTGGGTGATATTCAATCTTACCAATTGGGTGTTTCTACTCATCGATGGCGGTTAATATTAATTATCATTACCGGAATACTAATTGGGCTTAGTGTCGCAGTGGCGGGTGCCATTAGTTTTATTGGGTTGGTTATCCCGCATATATTAAGGCTAAGCGGTATAACGGATAACCGCTTTTTATTACCTGCTTGTGCAGTCGCTGGTGCGCTATGTTTATTAATTGCAGATTTGTTGTCTCGGTTATTGATAGACAATGCGGAAATTCCGATAGGGGTGATTACGGCAACTTTAGGTGCACCGGTTTTTATCTATTTATTAGTCAAAAATCACGCTTGGCGGCAATGATATGAATAAAACATGGGTGATTGAAACTCAAAATTTAAAGGTGGAACATCGGTTATCTGGGATTAGCCAATGTGTTTCTGCTGGCGAGCAAATACACCTCTTAGGTGCGAATGGTGCAGGAAAAAGCACATTGTTAGCCGCTCTGAGTGGTTGCATCACCTATACAGGAACGATTCTTCTCAATAACCTGAATTTAGAAAATTATACTGTTCAAGCGCTTTCAACGTATCGAGCTTATTTAACACAGCAAGCAAGCACTTTACCAAGCCTAAAAGTATTTCAATACTTAACTTTGTTTATTGGACAGAAATTAATTCCACCGGTTATTTTTAGTGAAATATGTTCTGATTTCCAACTTACGTCATTATTGTCTAAGCCAATTAATCAATTATCTGGTGGAGAATGGCAGCGAATTCGGATTGTTGCTGTATTTTTGCAGGTTTGGGATCAGGATTGTTTGAGCGGAAAAATAATCTTATTTGATGAACCAATAAACAATTTAGATATTATTCAGCAAGGAATGCTAGATAAATGGGTGAAATGTTTTTGTCATTGCGCAGGAACAGTTATAATGAGTGGACATAATCTTAGTCATTCATATAAAAATGCAAGTCGAATTTGGATGATTAAGAAAGGTGCAATTATCTATGCAGGTGAGCCTGACGATGTAATGACAGAAAGTCATTTGTCAGAAGTATTTATGGCTGATATAAAACTCAGCCAAAGCTCATCAGAGAAAGTATGGCAAATTATTAATCATACTAATTAGCTAATCGTGTTCTTATTGCCCGTATCACGGCAATTTATTGCAGTAATGATGACTGGTGTTGAGGTTCGGTTAAAGTAAATTTAACTAGAATATCCTATTCATAATGAAATTAGGCTACAAACAATATGAGCAATTTCCTTCCGTTTTCAAAACCAGCAATCGGGGATGAAGAGGTTAAGGCAGTAGAAAACGTTCTGCGTTCAGGCTGGATTACCACGGGTCCACAGAATCATCAATTAGAAGAAGATTTCTGTAAGCGCTATGGTTGCAAGCATGCAATTGCACTTGCATCGGCGACAGCTGGCATGCATGTTGTTTTAATGGCATTGGGCATAGGTCCAGGCGATGAGGTTATTACGCCATCACAAACGTGGGTTTCCACTATCAATATGATCGAGTTGCTGGGTGCAACGCCTGTCATGATTGATGTTGATCGTGATACCTTAATGATTAAGCCAGAAGCAGTAGAAAAAGCCTTAACAAGTAAAACGAAGGCAATTATCCCTGTGCACTATGCGGGAGCGCCTTGCGATTTAGATGCACTGCGTGCTATTGCTCAACAAGCGGGCGTTTTCCTCATTGAAGATGCAGCTCATGCGGTTGGAACACGTTATAAGAATGAGTGGATTGGTGAAAAGGGGACTGCCATTTTTTCATTCCACGCGATTAAAAACGTGACATGTGCGGAAGGTGGCTTAGTCGCCACAGATGATGATGCACTTGCTCAGCGCGTTCGTGCATTGAAATTCCACGGCTTAGGTGTGGATGCATTTGATCGTCAGATGCAAGGTCGAAAACCGCAAGCGGAAGTGGTTGAGCCCGGCTTCAAGTATAACTTATCCGATATTCATGCTGCCATTGCCGTCGTACAATTGTCTCGTGTTGAGTATTTAAATCAACGTCGAGCAGAATTAACGGCTCGTTACCGTGAATTACTAAAAGACTCTCCATTACAGATGTTATCTGTGCCAGAATACCCTCATTTGCATGCAAACCACTTGTTTATGGTGCGTGTTGATAAATCTGTTTGTGGTATTGACCGCGATACATTTATGGAGAAGTTAAAAGAGCATAATATTGGTACGGGTTTACATTTCCGTGCAGCTCATACACAAAAATATTACCGCGAAAAATACCCAGAGCTGTCATTACCAGAATCAACATGGAATAGCGCAACACTTTGCTCGTTGCCTTTATTCCCAGACATGACTGACGCCGATGTTGAACGGGTAGTGAGTGCGATTAATACAGTCCTTTTGGAGTCAAAATAGTGTCATTAGCTGATGAATTTGATGAGATTAAAAAAGTCTCAGTCGTAATCCCTGTTTATAACGAAGAGCAAAGTTTGCCTCAATTGTTAGAACGTACGATTAAATCCTGTAAACAACTCACTCAGTCTTATGAACTGATTTTGGTTGATGATGGGAGTAGCGATCGTTCAGCAAAAATGCTGGTGGAAGCCGCAGAAAATCCAGATAATCATGTGATTGCGATCATTTTGAACCGTAACTATGGTCAACACTCTGCTATTATGGCGGGTTTCAATCAAGCTGATGGTGACTTAGTCATCACTCTTGATGCCGACTTACAGAACCCACCGGAAGAAATCCCGCGTTTAGTGCAAACCGCGTCTCAAGGCTATGATGTTGTTGGCACTCGTCGTGCGAATCGTCAAGACTCTTGGTTCCGTAAAACTGCATCAAAAATGATCAATGCGATGATCACCAAAGCAACAGGTCGTTCAATGGGTGACTATGGTTGTATGTTGCGTGCTTATCGTCGACATATTATTGAAGCCATGCTCCAATGTCATGAACGCAGTACATTTATTCCTATTTTAGCGAATACTTTTGCACGTAGAACCATTGAAATTGATGTAGCGCATGCTGAGCGTGAGTTTGGTGATTCAAAATACAGCTTTATGAAGCTGATTAATTTAATGTATGACTTATTAACGTGCTTAACCACTGCACCTCTGCGTTTGTTAAGTGTTGTTGGTAGCATTATCGCTGCGGGTGGTTTTGTACTGGCAGTGCTGTTAATTGTTTTACGTCTACTGTTCGGCGCGAGCTGGGCTGCAGACGGCGTATTTACACTGTTTGCGATACTCTTTATGTTTATCGGCGCGCAGTTTGTTGCTATGGGATTATTGGGCGAATACATCGGTAGGATCTATAATGATGTGCGCGCGAGACCTCGTTATTTTATTCAAAAAGTCGTCGGAGCAGACCTTAAATCCGACAAAAATCAGGAAGAAAACTAATGAAAGCTATTGTTTTTGCCTATCATGATATTGGCTGTGTAGGGATAAAAGCGCTTGAGAAAGCGGGTTTTGATATTCAGGCAGTATTTACTCACACTGATGATCCAAATGAAAACCACTTTTACTCTTCTGTAGCTCGTGTCAGTGCAGATATGGAACTTCCTGTTTTCGCTCCAGAAAACGTTAACCACCCACTGTGGATTGAACGTATTCGTGAGATGAAACCTGATGTGATTTTCTCTTTCTACTATCGCGATATGTTAAGCGAAGAACTATTAGCATTAGCACCGAAAGGCGCGTTCAACTTGCATGGTTCTTTACTGCCAAAATACCGTGGTCGTGCACCAATCAACTGGGCGCTGTTAAACGGCGAAAGCGAAACAGGCGTAACGTTGCACAAGATGGTTGCTAAAGCTGATGCTGGCGATATCGTGGCTCAAGAGAAAGTGGCTATCACCGATACCGATACTGCACTGACTTTACACGCTAAAGTCCGCGAAGCTGCGGAAGTTCTGTTGGATAAAACCCTGCCATTAATCGAAGCAGGCAGCTACAAAACAACGGCACAAGATGAAAGCCAAGCGAGCTACTTTGGTCGCCGTAGTGCGGATGATGGTCAAATCGACTGGAACCGTAGCGCGAAAGAAATTAACTGCTTGATTCGTGCAGTAACAGAACCATACCCAGGCGCATTTACCTATTTAGGTGCGCGTAAAATGATTATATGGCGTGCGCGTGTATTAGACGATAACCAAGGTAAAGCAGCAGGTACCGTATTGTCTAGCGACCCACTGCGTATCGCATGTGGTCAAGGCGCACTGGAAATCGTTAGCGGTCAAAGCGAAACTGGTCTGTACATGCAAGGCAACCGCCTGGCTAACGAAATGGGCATCGTAACTGACGTTCGCGTTGGTGCTAAACCAACTGCGCAAGTTAAGCGTCGTAAACGTGTTCTGATCTTAGGTGTGAACGGCTTTATCGGTAACCACTTAACTGAGCGTCTGTTACAAGATGACAACTACGATATCTATGGTATGGATATTGGCTCATCTGCGATTGAACGTTTCATTGGTAACCCACGTTTCCACTTCATTGAAGGTGACGTGAGCATCCACACTGAGTGGATTGAGTACCACATCAAAAAATGTGACGTTATTCTGCCACTGGTTGCTATCGCGACGCCAATCGAATATACCCGTAACCCACTGCGTGTATTCGAATTAGACTTCGAAGAAAACCTGAAAGTTGTTCGTTACTGTGTGAAATACAACAAACGCATCATCTTCCCATCCACTTCTGAAGTTTATGGTATGTGTGATGATAAAGAGTTTGATGAAGACGAATCTCGTTTGATCGTCGGTCCAATCAACAAACAACGTTGGATTTACTCGGTTTCTAAACAGTTACTTGACCGAGTGATCTGGGCATACGGTGCGAAAGAAGGCCTGAAATTCACCTTATTCCGTCCATTTAACTGGATGGGACCACGTTTAGACAGCCTAAACTCTGCGCGTATTGGTAGCTCACGCGCGATTACTCAGCTGATCCTGAACTTAGTTGAAGGTTCACCAATCAAGTTAGTTGACGGTGGTGCTCAAAAACGCTGCTTCACAGATATCAAAGATGGTATCGAAGCACTGTTCCGCATCATTGAAAACAAAGACGGCAAATGTGATGGTCAAATCATCAACATCGGTAACCCAACTAACGAAGCAAGTATTCGTCAGTTAGCGGAAATGCTGTTAGAAAGCTTCGAAAAACACCCTGCACGTGGAAAATTCCCTCCATTTGCTGGCTTCCGTGAAATCGAAAGTGCTAGCTACTATGGTCAAGGTTACCAAGACGTCGAGCATCGTAAACCAAGTGTTGAAAACGCACGTCGTTTACTTGACTGGGTTCCGACTATCGATATGAAAGATACCATTGAAGAAACATTAGACTTCTTCTTACAGGGTGCTGTAGAAGAGCTGGAAAGCAAAAAATAATGAAAAAAGTTGGCTTGAGAATCGATGTGGACACCTATCAAGGTACATTGAAAGGGGTTCCTCAATTACTTAAAGTGCTCAAAGAGCATGATATTCAGGCCAGCTTTTTCTTCAGTGTAGGACCCGATAATATGGGGCGCCATTTATGGCGCCTTTTGCGTCCTAAATTTCTGTGGAAAATGCTACGGTCGAATGCGGCATCTTTGTATGGTTTAGATATTTTACTGGCGGGTACTGCGTGGCCAGGTAAAAAAATCGCCAAAGATCTAGGCTATTTGATGAAACAAACCTTGGACGCTGGGCATGAAGTCGGCTTACATGCGTGGGATCATCAAGGGTGGCAAGCTAAGGTGGCTAAATGGAGCGAGGCTCAACTCACTGAACAAGTGAAATTGGGTGTCGACGCACTGCACAACGCAACAGGTCAACGAGTCACTTGTTCAGCGGTAGCAGGGTGGCGTGGTGACGAGCGTGTACTCGAAGTTAAACAAGGGTTTAATTTTGACTACAACAGCGACTGTCGTGGAAAATTCCCATTTAGACCTATCTTGCGTGATGGTTCTTTGGGTACGGTTCAAATTCCGGTGACATTACCAACCTACGATGAAGTCGTCGGCACGGTAGTCACTGATGAAGAATTTAATGATTTTATTCTTCAAGCAATAAAAGATGACCAAGGTATTCCGGTTTACACTATCCATACGGAAGTTGAAGGAATGTCAAAGTCACAACAATTTTCACAATTATTGGAACGAATTAAGCAAGAAGAAATCCAATTCTGTACATTAAGTGAATTGTTGCCTGAAGACATCAATATGCTTCCTAAAGGAAGAGTGGTTCGCGCCCCATTCCCGGGACGAGAAGGTTGGCTGGGCTGCCAAGAAGAGGAATAAAATACCCATGTTGAATAACCGAGCGAGCAAAGTAGGAGCCTCTCTGCTGGCTCTTTTTTTTGTCTTGACCTATTTGTTGCCGTTGAACAGCCGTTTACTTTGGCAGCCGGATGAGACTCGTTACGCAGAAATCAGTCGCGAAATGTTGCAACGCGGTGACTGGATCGTGCCGTATATGCTGGACATTCGCTATTTTGAAAAACCAGTGGCAGGGTATTGGATCAACAATATTAGCCAAATGATTTTTGGTGATACTAACTTTGCCGTTCGCTTTGGTTCAGTTTTCTGTATTTTATTGAGTACGTTGCTTGTGTATCGCATGGCAAAAATGATGTGGCGTAATAGTCATGTGGCATATGTGGCAAGCTTCATTTATATCTCGATGTTCCTCGTATTTGCCGTGGGAACCTACAGCGTCCTCGATCCCATGTTGTCTTTATGGATTACTGCTAGCATGTTTTGCTGCTTATGGGCGATGAAAGCCCGAGAGGTAAAAACCAAACTTGCAGCATGGAGTGCACTTGGTTTAGCCTGTGGAATGGCATTCATGACCAAAGGCTTCTTAGCCTTAGCCATTCCCGTTATCGTGATGCTCCCTATTACGTTGTATCAAAAACGTTTTCTTGAAATGCTGAAATATGGTCCTCTGGCGATTATCACTGCAGTGATCATCAGTTTGCCGTGGGCTTTAGCCATCGCTAAACAAGAACCAGACTACTGGAATTACTTCTTCTGGATTGAGCATATTAAACGCTTCACGGCTGATGATGCCCAACACCTTGAGCCATTTTGGTACTATATTCCTATCATTTTACTAGGTGCAATTCCGTGGACTGGTTTACTGCCTGGTGCCTTGGTTAAGGGGTGGAAAGAGCGAAAATCAAGCCCAGATATGTTCTTCTTATTATGTTGGTTCGTGGTCCCCGTGATTTTCTTTAGTATTTCACGCGGAAAATTACCAACCTATATGCTGCCATTTATGGGTCCATTGGCACTGTTAATGGCGAAATATGGTGTCGACTGTGTACGTAATGGCACGATGAAGGCATTGAAAGCCAATGGAATTATCAACATAGTGCTTGGAATCGCGGCGGTGATCGCGGTGATTATCGTCAGCAGTGTAATCAAAAAACCATTATATGAGCATGATGAATGGTCAAAAATGGTGCTGGGTGTTGTGGCGTTTTCAATTTGGGCAATCATTGGGTATCTCTGTACAGTGCTGAATGCCAAATATTGGTTATGGGCGGCTTCTTGCTCGTTAGCTGTCAGTTTATGCATTGGTAGCGCATTACCTAATAATACGATTGATTCGAAATTACCACAGAATTTTATTCACCAAAATCATGACCTTCTGATGGATAGCCGCTATTTGATGGCGAGTAATGTTGGGGTGGCAGCCGGTTTGGCATGGGAAACTAAAAATTCGAACATTTACCTCTACAACAGTAGTGGCGAATTGACTTATGGTTTGAAATACCCTGACAGTGCGCATCGCTTAGTAAAACCCGATGAATTTGCCGCATGGTTAGCGAAGGCTCGTCAAGAAGGGCAGGTTACGGTGGTATTCTTGCTAGGTAAGAAAGAAGGATTGCCAGATATTCCGAAACCGGATGAAGTGATCAAAAATTCTCGCATGGCGATAGTGGTTTATCATAAACAATGATAGCGCAATTATTTTTATTACTCCTTGTCAGTATTCTGACTTGTGTGGGGCAAATTGCCCAAAAGCAAGCGGTAGTGACTTGGCAAGGCGAAAAACAGAACAAAGCCGCATCCGCCATTCGTTGGCTGGTGCTGGCTGTTTTTATGCTGGGTCTGGGCATGTTGTTTTGGCTTAAGTTATTGGAGACGATGCCATTAAGTATTGCTTATCCGATGCTCAGCATTAATTTTGTGTTAGTCACGCTGATAGGGCAATTTGTCTACCATGAGCAAACTGGGTTGAATCATTGGCTTGGGGTTGTTTCTATCATGGTAGGGATATTACTAATGAGTATAAGCGTATGAATAAAGGCTACTTATGGGTGCTTGGTAGTGCGTTATTAGTGACTGTCGCTCAACTGAGTTTAAAAGCCGGCGTTGTCGAACTCCCTTCTTTTTCCTTAGGGTGGCACTGGCTACAGCGAGAATGGCTGATGGCTAATGCGGTAAGCTTAGGGATTATTTTTGTTGGGCTAGTTTGTTATGCATTATCGATGTTGTGTTGGCTATTTGCGTTGAAATATATCGCATTAAATAAAGCCTATCCGCTGATCAGTTTAAGCTATGTATTTGTCTATATACTGGCGGTAGTGCTGCCATGGTTTAATGAACCAGCAACAGGGTTAAAAGCAGCAGGAATTGCATTTATCTTATTAGGTGTATGGCTGATTAGCCGCCCTTCCAAGCAGTTAACTAAAAAAGCGGAATAGTTCCAGATAATTAGCCTTAAGTGTTTATTTTTCACGCATTGTACATTATAGTCTCGCGTATAAAGATATCACTTAAGGTGATTATTCATGGGTTATCTATAAGGTACGCTATGATAGTGAATCTCAAATACCTACCATTGCTGTGTTGCCTCGTGTTGATTGGCTGCTCTTCATCCGTAAAACGGACGTCAGCACCGCCAATGAAAACCCAATTGTCAGACCCTATAATGACGATCGCTCAACTTAAAGATCAATTAAGTCAATGGTATGGCACACCGTATCACTATGGCGGAATGAGCCAAAATGGCGTTGATTGCTCAGGGTTTGTCTATCGTACTTTTAGTGATCGCTTTGCTATTGAGGTTCCGCGCACGACGGTTGACCAAACTCGCTTAGGCACCCGTATTGATAAATCAGATTTAATGCCTGGCGACCTTGTGTTTTTCAAAACAGGGTCAGGAGAGAACGGTTTGCATGTAGGAATTTATGATACAGACAACACGTTTATCCATGCTTCTACCAGCAAAGGCGTTATGCGCTCATCAATGGACAATAGTTATTGGCGAAAAGTGTTTTGGCAAGCGCGCCGTATCTAATTTCGCTTCATTCTCCATTAATTCTTCAGTGATTATGCTATCTTAAGAGCAAGTTTTGTTTTTAGGGTAGCCGAATGTCTACATTACGTTTATTTATCTCAGAATCCTTCGACCCATGGTTTAACTTAGCGGTTGAAGAAACTATTTTTCGTCAAATGTCAGCTGATCAGCGTGTTATGTTTCTTTGGCGGAATGCGGATACTGTGGTTATCGGACGCGCTCAAAATCCGTGGAAAGAATGCAACACGCGTAAAATGGAACAAGATAATGTTCGATTAGCGCGTCGTAGCAGTGGTGGTGGGGCTGTATTTCAAGATTTAGGCAATACCTGCTTTACCTTTATGGCAGGTAAGCCTGAATATGATAAGACTATCTCAACCCAAATTATTGTGAATGGTCTTGCTAACGTGGGGATTCACGCTGAAATTTCTGGGCGTAATGACTTGGTTCTCGAAACAGAAAATGGTCCGCGAAAAATTTCAGGTTCAGCTTACCGTGAAACCAAAGATCGCGGTTTTCACCACGGTACCTTGCTCATTAATACAGATTTAAGTCGCTTAGCAAACTACCTCAATCCAGATCCTAAAAAGCTGCAAGCTAAAGGGATCACATCAGTTCGTTCTCGTGTTGCCAATCTAAATGAATTAGTCCCTGATATTTCTCATGAAAAAGTGTGTGAAGGGATCATAAATAGCTTCTTTAGTTATTATGGTGAAACCGTCGAAGCTGAATATATTTCACCGGAGAAACTCCCTGACTTACCTAATTTTGCGGAGACATTTGCAAAGCAAAGTAGTTGGGAATGGAACTTTGGGCAAGCGCCAGCTTTTAGTCATATGGCGGATACTCGTTTCCCATGGGGAGGTATCGAGTTTCATTTTGATATCGAAAAAGGGGTGATCACTCGCTGCCAATTTTTTACGGATAGCTTAGATCCATCGCCGCTAGAATGGTTGAGCGAACAATTTGTTGGGCAAACGTATCAGATAGACACTATCCACCAGTTAATGGCACAAATGAAAACACGGTGGCCAGCATTGATTGAGCAGTTTGCTGATTTAGAAGGCTGGTTAGTTAACGAACTGAGATAAAAAAAGAGCCGATTAGTGTATCGGCTCAAAATATAGATTTCGTTGGAATGGGTGTTTGAGGGTGTAACGAAAATCTAATGTACTATTAATGATGACAATTGCAGGTCATAAAGGTTTTGCATTCTGGTAATTCACCTACTTGACGGAATTTTGCAGGCGTAGTATCAAAGTGTTTTTTGAATATGCGTGTAAATGTTGCTTGTGAACTAAAGCCATATTGTAGCGCAATGTCTAGAATAGGTAAGTTGCCTTCACGTAATGATTTAGCAGCTTCTAGCAGGCGACGTTTACGGACATATTCACCAAGAGTACATCCTTTAAGCTCTTTAAAGACGCGCTGCAAATGCCATTTCGAATACCCACTTTTATCTGCGATAGTATCGATTTTGATGCCTTCATTGCGTTGTAATTGGCTTTCAAGCCATCTAACAATTTCATTGACTACACTTTCTGACATATCTACCTCCTACTCTAGTAGGCTATTGTTCATTAATAACTAATAATAACTCATGAAATTATGGTCTATTCTTCCTTTTTTTCCGATATATCGATAGGCTAATCGTGCGGTTTTTGAATGAGAATAGCTATTGCTACGATAGTTTCTATTAAAATGCGAAAAACTAAACATACACAAATGAATGTTAAAATATCATTAAATACAATAAGATATATTTAAATTAATGAAATTAAAGGTGTGCTTTTGGAAGGGGCTAGATACTCATTCAATTTTATTGTTGATACTGTTCGATTTTATTAACCAAGTAAATTATTGAATTTTTATTTGGTTTAATAATGAACAAATTGACGAGTAGGGTATAACAATTGACAGGAAATTCCGAAGTAAATTGTGTTCTTCTTATGGAGTAGAAGCCATTGATTTTATCAGTTTTGGCAGACACAAAAATAGTAATATAGCAGGCTCATTTATCCGTAAATTCAATGAGTCAGAGAAATGAGCCTACTTGTTCAATAATGACTTATGTGTGAATTACCAGCGATAGTTGACGTTCCAATAAACGTTACGCCCTTCCTGTGGTACCCCAATGGAGGAAACATATTCTTTATCAAAGGCATTTTTTAGCGTTAGGGTGGTATTTAGTCCTTTCACGAATTGATCGGCTTGGTAGTTAATGTAAAAGTCATGAATACCATAGCCTGCTTGTTGGAATATTTCTCGACGATAGCGATCCAAATCTTTCGAGTTTTTTCTATCAGGCAGTTTATGGGTGCTGTCGCCTGTTATTTTCGTTCTTGCAGCAAATTCGCCACTCCACCCAACGTTGATCCCTGTATTTGATACTGGTGCATTGAATTTGATTATCAGTGATTCAGGGCGAATGGAGGATAGCGCGTGATTTTCTAAATCTTCTTTAGCTGTGGTCAGATTATGATTAAAGCTTAAATCAAACCATTGGGATTGATAGTGAACAAAACTATCGAATCCAGTAATTGTTGCGGAAGGCACATTGATGTAATAAATGGTTTCAGGGAACCAAACATAATAGAGGTCTGGCCCAATTTTCCGCTTATATTGGCTATTCATTGCAATATAATTACGCGCTTTTGTATGGAAGTAGGTTGATCCAAAGCTGAGTGTATCGCCTGTTACCACGAAATCATCAAAACTCAGCTTTAACCCTGCCTCTGCAGTTTTATTAGTTTCTGGCTTTAAATCAGGGGACGTTTTAAAGATGGAAGAACCGCTAAACGGCGTGGAAAAGTGAAGTGAATTATTATACAGCTCAGCCATTCTTGGCGTGCGATAACCTTCTGCATAGGAAGAGTGAAGGCTCAACCAATGGGTTGGTGTTGCACTGATAGCAACGCGAGAAGACCAATTAGTATGTTTATTTTTTGCAAAACCTTCTCGGTTGACATGATATTGAGTAAACCGCGTTCCTGCTGATAATGTCACAGGGATGTGAGCGAATGTGAAGTCATTATTCAGCCAGCCGGAGGTATTTGACAACTCAGTCGGCGGGTAGCTGATAGCATATTCATTCGACGTTTGCGCTTGTTGGTAATGTTCAATACCGCTTTGAATACGACTGAATGCCCAGTTTGATACAGGCAGTGTAAAGTGATTTGAAAACTTAGAACCATAGGTATATTGGTTACGCCTTTCATTACCATATTCGGTTGGTTTTTTTTGAGCTTTAACTAGGTCGAGTTGGTTTAAGCTTAGGTCGGTGTAATAAATATCCCACTCAGCCTCCCATTGAAATCTATTTTCAGGCTTAAATATTTGATTGATTAGAATATCGCGCTGATGTGCATGACGTTCAGTCGGGGTATTCTTGAACATGTTTTTTTGGGTATTAATGAGTGCAGGTTGTCTCAAACTCAAACCGTCATTACGGTATTCCCTTAACTGTAAACCAACATGATATGCGGGATTAGCCATCCAGACGGTTTTAAACATCCAATTGTGAATTTTTTCTTGGTTATCAAAAGGAACCGATTCAATTGATGACACTAAATATTTTTTACGTTGGCTATAACTGAATAAGGCATCCACAGAATCACTACGCCCAAGCAATGTTCCTCCTGCATAATAACCATGATCATTACGATTTATTCCGCTAAATAAACGTCCGCCAAGTCGCTGTTCAGGCTCCAAGACCTCAGAAGCACTGAGTGTTTTTAGCGAGATAACACCGCCCATTGCACCACTGCCATGTTGCACTGAGGATGAGCCTTTATGTACGTACGCTTTACTGATTAATGAAGGATCAATTAATGTGGCATCAAATAGACCGGAGTTAAAATCATGGGTGACATTATCGACCATGATTTTTACACCACGAGAGTCATATCCGCGCATTTGTACGGATTGTCCATAGGTACTACCCGCCCCAGTCACAAAAATACCCGCTTGTCCTTTTAATAAATCAAGGGCAGATGACGCAGTTTGTTGTTCAGGTGCAGTTGCGTCAATCACTTCAAATTGTTCTGCAACAGCAAATTTTTCGCTATTTAGTGGAGGGGTTGTGACGTAGATTACATCCTTGGTTGCTAGGCTTGTTGTACTAAAACCGGTCATTGCAAGAGCAACTGTTAATGTTGATAAAGAAAATATCTTGGTGCGAGGAGCATCTTGTCTTGATGCGCATGTCATGATAAACGCCATCGGAAATCCTTTCCTGGTTAATAGAGTGCTAGTTGCCTAAATAAGAAAACTATTTATGGGTAGCTCATAATTAAAACGATAATCATTATCGTTAATAAAGTGGTAGTATCAAGTGTTTTCTGGATAATAATAATGAAAAATAGTAAATAATCAGATAATTATATTGATGGTGAAATTGGTTTACTGAGATGTATTTGAGGGGGAGATAGAGAAGCGTGCTTTAGATTAAAAAGGCATCTAAAGCACTGAGGGAGCAATTCAATGACGAGTTACTTAAAACGGGAATTAACGGCGTCAGCCAGAATTTCAATCAATTGTTCTGTATCTTCCCAACCCAAACATGGGTCGGTAATTGACTGACCATAGACTAAAGGCTGATCTGCACAAATCTTTTGATTACCTTCTTTTAAGAAGCTTTCAGCCATGACACCGCTAATTGCTTTGGAGCCTTGCTTTATTTGTTGTGCGATGTCTTGCGCGACATCTAATTGACGGCGATGGATCTTTTGGCAATTCCCATGGCTAAAGTCGACGACTAAATGCTCAGCCAAACCGAACTCATTTAACTTTTCACAGGCTTGTGAAATGTATTGCGCTTCGTAGTTAGGTTTTTTACCACCGCGCATAATGATATGCCCATGAGGGTTACCGCGAGTTTGGTAGATAGTCATTTGCCCGTTTTTATCTGGAGATAAAAACATATGTTGTGCTTTAGCGGCACGGATGGCATCAATGGCAATATTAATATTGCCATCAGTTCCATTTTTAAAGCCTACAGGGCAGGAGAGTGCAGACGCCATTTCGCGGTGAATTTGGCTTTCTGTTGTTCTTGCGCCGATAGCACCCCAGCTAATCAAGTCAGCAATGTATTGTCCGGTCACCATATCCAAAAATTCAGTGGCGGTTGCTAACCCTAATTGGTTAACTTCAATCAAAAGCTTACGGGCTAATCGAATCCCTGTATTCACTTGGCATGAATTATCGAGGTGTGGATCAGAGATTAAACCTTTCCAACCTACAACGGTGCGAGGCTTTTCAAAATAGGTGCGCATGACAATTTCTAAGCGATCTTGATATTTTTGGCGTAGCACATTGAGCTTATTCGCATATTCAATAGCAGCATCAATATCATGAATAGAGCACGGACCTACGATGACCAATAAACGAGGGTCTTCACCGGATAAGATCTTTTCAATTCTTTTACGTGACGCTGTCACGTTTTCGGCAATTGCTTGGGATATAGGAAATTCCTCAGCGAGCGCTTGTGGCGTAATTAAACTGTCCACTCGCTGAGTGCGTAACTCATCTGTTTTTTGCATTTCGTTTCTCAAAACTGGTACTCGGCTGAACCATTTTGTCCTGCCGTATTAGTGACTAATGTCACAATAAACGAAAGTGGCTCAAATTCAAACCATCAACTAGGGTGAATGAATAATTTTTTATAATTAATTTTATTAAAAAATACGGCGCTGTAATCCCATCGTATCGATCACTTTGGCTGAAATTTCTTCAACGGAATAGTTCGTCGTATTTAAGTAATTGATTTTATTCTGTCTAAATAGAGCTTCTACTTCTGCAATTTCAATACGACATTGGCGGAGTGACGCATAACGGCTGTTTTCTCGTCGTTCTTCACGAATAGCCGCGAGTCGTTCAGGGCTGATGGTTAATCCAAATAATTTGTGAGTATATGGACGCAATGCTGCGGGTAGTTGTAAATTGTCCATATCATCAGCCGTGAAGGGATAGTTAGCGGCTTGAATACCAAACTGCATCGCTAAGTATAAGCTGGTGGGTGTTTTCCCACAGCGTGATACACCAATTAAGATCACTTGGGCTTGCTCAAGGTTGCGCAGTGAAATTCCATCATCATGTGCGAGAGTATATTCAATGGCGGCAATGCGAGCGTCATATTGATTCATATTTTGCATGGATAATCCATGAGTACGATTCAATTTAGGCTCAGGCTCTAATCCCACTTCTCGTTGGATTGGGGCAACAAGACTTTGGACAATATCCTGACAAAAACCTGCACTTTGGGTGATGATCTCTTTGACTTCTGGCGAAATGATTGAATAGAACACTAAAGGACGAAGGTTCGTCTCCACGTAGATGGCATCGATTTTTTGCTTAATTTCAAGGGCACGGGCTTGATTGGTGACGAACGGCAACGTGTAAGAAATAAAGGATAAAGGGAACTGAGATAAGACAGCGTGCCCTAACGTTTCAGCGGTAATCGCGGTGCCATCGGAGATGAAAAAAACGGTACGCTGGACTTGGCTGGCACTTTTACTCATAGAATTTAATTCGCTCATAAATAGCTTCTTTTTATCGTGTTTTTTCTGAGTTTTGAAAAATATTGTTAGTGAATAAACGTCAAAAAATAATTTGTGGGGGAAGTATAGCCAAATTTTGAACAATTTTTAGAACAAAAAATTTTTATTAATTGATGGAACGATTCACCAGTCCATCTTCCCATAACGTCTGTGCTAGTCTATTCCCGCGGCGATTATTCGCCAACGAGATTTTTTACGATTTGTTGTCTGTCACTAAATTGCTATAAAAGGATCGCTTTCAATGTCCACAAATGGCCTTACTCCGTGTAATGTACTTTGGTATAACCAATTAGGGATGAATGATGTTGACCGTGTTGGAGGCAAAAATGCTTCTCTCGGTGAAATGATTACCAACTTGTCCGATCTTGGTGTATCCGTACCAAACGGTTTTGCGACAACCGCACAGGCGTTTAATGATTTTCTGGAGCAGAGCGGTGTAAATCAGCGTATTTACAACCTGCTAGATGAAACGGATATTGATGATGTGAACCAACTGGCGGTAGCCGGTGCTCAGATCCGTCAATGGGTTATTGATACACCATTGACGCCAGCATTAGAGAAGGATATTCGTGACGCATTCCTCCAGCTTTCTGAAGGTGAAGCCGAAGCGTCATTTGCTGTTCGCTCATCAGCAACCGCTGAAGATATGCCGGATGCCTCATTTGCTGGGCAGCAAGAGACATTCCTTAACGTTCAAGGGATTGAAGCGGTTTTGGTTGCTATTAAACATGTGTTTGCGTCGCTGTTTAATGACCGTGCTATTTCTTATCGTGTACACCAAGGTTACGATCATCGTGGCGTTGCACTGTCTGCGGGGGTACAAAGAATGGTGCGTTCTGACCTCGCTTCTTCCGGTGTTATGTTTACTATCGATACTGAATCTGGTTTTGACCAAGTCGTCTTTATCACCTCGGCTTATGGTCTTGGCGAGATGGTTGTCCAGGGTGCGGTAAACCCAGATGAATTCTATGTGCATAAACCAACGCTGAAAAACAATAAGCCTGCAATTGTACGCCGTACTTTAGGCTCTAAGAAGTTGCAGATGGTTTACGCGGACAGTAAAGAGCACGGTAAGCAAGTGAAGATTGAAGATGTGCCAGAAGCACTACGCAATCGTTTCTCTTTAACTGACCTCGAAGTGGAAGAGCTAGCTCGCCAAGCGTTACAGATTGAAAAACATTACGGTCGTCCAATGGATATCGAATGGGCAAAAGATGGTCATAATGGTCGTCTGTATATTGTCCAAGCGCGTCCTGAAACCGTTCGTTCTAACCAGCAGGTTATGGAACGCTACCAACTGAAAGACCAAGGGCAGGTTTTAGTTGAAGGCCGTGCTATCGGTCATCGTATTGGCGCAGGAACGGTGAAAGTCATCCATAACTTAAGTGAAATGGATCGCATTCAACCAGGAGATGTGTTAGTGACAGACATGACGGACCCTGATTGGGAACCGATCATGAAAAAAGCTGCCGCCATCGTGACAAACCGTGGTGGACGTACTTGTCACGCAGCAATTATCGCTCGTGAACTGGGCATTCCCGCAGTTGTCGGTTGTGGCGATGCAACGGATACTCTGAAAGAAAATCAAGAAGTCACGGTTTCTTGTGCTGAAGGGGATACCGGTTTTGTCTATGACGGAAAGCTACAGTTTGAAGTTCAAAGCTCTCAAGTTAAAGATATGCCAAGTTTAAATGTGAAAATCATGATGAACGTGGGTAATCCTGACCGTGCATTTGACTTTGCTTGTTTACCGAATGAAGGCGTAGGCTTAGCAAGACTTGAATTTATCATTAACCGGATGATTGGTGTGCATCCAAGAGCGCTGCTCGAATTCGATGAGCAAACTCCTGAGCTGCAAGCCGAAATCCGTAATATGATGGCTGGCTATGATGACCCAGTGGAATTCTATGTTAGTAAGCTAACTGAAGGCATTTCAACACTGGCTGCGGCATTCTGGCCTAAACGCGTTATCGTTCGTTTATCTGACTTTAAATCCAATGAATATGCGAATTTAGTCGGTGGCGATAAGTATGAACCGAAGGAAGAGAACCCAATGTTGGGCTTCCGCGGTGCTGGGCGTTATGTCTCTGAAAAATTCAGTGATTGTTTTGCATTAGAATGTGAAGCGGTTAAACGTGTCCGTAACACGATGGGACTGACTAACGTTGAAGTCATGATTCCATTCGTTCGTACTGTCGCACAAGCTGAGTCTGTTGTGGCTGAATTAGCTAAGCATGATTTGAAACGCGGCGAAAATGGTCTCAAGCTTATTATGATGTGTGAGATCCCATCCAACGCACTATTAGCAGACCAATTCCTTGAGCATTTTGATGGTTTCTCCATTGGTTCAAATGACATGACTCAGTTAACGCTTGGTCTTGATAGAGATTCTGGTGTTGTATCTGAATTGTTTGATGAACGTAATGATGCAGTGAAAGCGATGTTGTCGATGGCAATCAAAGCGGCTAAGCGTCAGAACAAGTATGTTGGTATCTGTGGTCAAGGTCCTTCAGACCATCAAGATTTCGCTCAATGGCTGGTGGATGAAGGCATTGATAGCCTATCTTTGAATCCAGATACTGTTGTGCAAACTTGGGTGACAATCGCAGAAAATCAATAGGTTGATTATTCATTTTTAGATGGGCAATTATAAAAAGGTCGGTAAATAATAACTATTTACCGACCTTTATTTATATATATAACGCTTTCATCAACTCATCCGTATTAAACAAAATATAAGTTTAATTTACGTAAATATTCATAATATATTATTCAGAATTTCAGCAAAATAAAACTACAGTCTCACGCTTTATTCATTATCAATGTTAAATATAATACCATTGAATTAATAAAAACCATTAACTCCATTAAATCCATTACTCTAATTATGCGTAATTACGTATAAGGAGAGTAATAAGAATATTATATTGTTGATATAGGTCTGGACATGACTGTGACGCAGATGGGAGTAAGCACTGGGAGAGTAAAGATAAAAAAAAAGCCTATCATGGGCTGACAGGCAAAGACTACACACAGCAATTCGGCTAAGTAAGTCACGTTGGAAATTAAATAACGCAACTTATTAATTCATTATCGAAGAGATATTAACGGAAATATATTAAACCGTTTAAATAAGTTAATCACTCAGAACACTCTTAATAAAATATTACTTATTGTTCTAAAATGATTATTCATTCGACGGAGGGATATTAACATAATTTAAAATAAAAACTAACAGTAGAGTGTTAAATATTGTTTCTAAATATTAATGAGAATGTCTAAATGGAAAAACATGTTCAAAATGAAACATGTTTTTCCGGATTAAACTAAATTTATTTCTTCATTAAAAATTCTTCTTCAAGAAATTTTTCAGTGGCTTCTAAATCTTCGCTTGGTGGCGCAACTTCGTTCATCCACGCTTTAAGTAGGCTGTATGAAACGGCCAGTACAACCGGTCCAATAAATAGACCTATCATCCCGAATGACAAGATGCCTCCAATGACTCCCACTAAAATAAGCACCATAGGAAGGTCTGCCCCCATCTTGATGAGCCAAGGGCGTAATACGCCGTCCATGGTCGCAACAACCGCTGCCCATACACCGAGAATAATCGCCCATGTGGTATCACCTGTCCAAAATAACCAGAGCACAGAAGGCACCATCACTAGCAGAGGACCAAGTTGCGCTACGCAGCAGATAAAAATTAAAACAGTAAGGATAGCGGCATAGCTAATACCAGACAGAGCTAGACCAATTCCACCGACAATCGCTTGGATCAGTGCGGTGACGACAACCCCTAGCGCGACAGCACGAATGGATTGCGCTGCGAGAACCACTGCTGCATCACCACGAATGCCGGCAAGGCGTACAGCAAAGTGACGAACACCCAAAGTCACTAATTCACCTTTATAGTAGAGTAACCCGCTAAATAGTAGCATTAAGACAAGGTGGAACAAGAAACGACTAGCACTAATGGCTTGAGTGGCAAACCAACCCGCAGCTTGACCAAAGTAAGGTTGAACTTTTGCCAATAATGCGTTTCCGCCACTGGCAACGAGACTATGCCAAGCGTAATACAGTTTTTCGCCCACCATTGGAATTTGGTTTAACCACTCTAAGTCAGGCAGTGTCATGTTAGTGGGGGATTTTGCCAATTCAATGAGCGGTGCACTGTTTTGGATAATGCTGCCAATCAAAATACTGGTTGGAATAACAAATAGAAGAAAGATCAGCAGAACCATGGTAAGTGAGGCGAGCCAACGTTTATGCCAAAGGCGTGCTTCTAATCGTAAGAGAATTGGCCAAGTCGCAATCACCATCATCCCCGCCCATATAAATCCTAAAATAAATGGGCTTAAAACCCAAAAACAGGTGGCTATCATAAAGATAATGGAGAGCAGCCCTAGGACAAGCTTGGGTAAGTCCAAGCGTTTTTGCGATTTTTCCATTAATGATCAATCCTTAATAAATGAAAATTCTGTGGGGTTAGTGCTTTTACAGGTGAAAATAACGTAATTATTTTTCATGCTTAAAAGAAACAATATTGTGATATGGTTTTACTGACAATGTCATCGGCAGATGCGCTATCTTTACAGGTCGCGAGGAGATCGTTCAATAAACCTTGTGCCTATTGTGCTACTTAAACTAAGGATAGTACATCACGACAAATGCGATTACTCAACAACAAGAGTCATGATTAATAATGATCCCGCGTATATCTGAAGCACCACATCTTAGTCAGTTAGCCATACAATTTCTGCACGAGTTACAACAGCAAGGTTTTACTGGTGATACTGGCACCAGCTATGCTGAGCGTTTGTCTATGGCAACGGATAACAGCATTTACCAACTATTACCTCACGCAGTTATATTTCCACGTTCAAGTGCTGACGTGCAAATTATTACGCGCGTAGCAGGGCAAGATAAATACCGCGAACTCAGCTTCACTCCACGGGGAGGTGGTACGGGCACAAATGGGCAGTCACTCACCGAAGGTATTGTGGTGGATATGTCCCGTTATATGAATCGAATTTTAGAAATTAACCCAGAGCAAGGATGGGTAAAGGTTGAAGCGGGGGTTATTAAAGACCAGCTTAACCAGTTTCTAAAACCGTATGGGTATTTCTTCTCCCCAGAATTATCAACGAGTAACCGTGCAACACTGGGTGGCATGATTAACACTGATGCATCTGGGCAGGGCTCATTGGTGTATGGCAAAACGTCAGATCACGTTTTGGGAGTTAAAGCGATGGTTTTAGGGGGCGCCTGCCTAGATACCCGAGCTATGCCTATCGAACTCGCCCAAACGATTGCGTTAGAGGATTCAGTAGAAGGTCGAATTTATAAAACCGTACTTGAGCGTTGTTTAGAGCAACGTCCGTTAATCGAAGAAAAATTCCCAAAATTAAACCGATTTTTAACGGGCTATGACCTACGTCATGTCTTTAGTGATGACCTTACCCAGTTTGACTTAACTCGTATTTTAACAGGTTCTGAGGGATCTCTGGCGTTTATTACCGAAGCCACATTAGATATTACGCCGTTACCGAAAGTACGTCGCTTAGTGAACGTTAAATATGATTCGTTTGAATCTGCGCTACGTAATGCACCATTTATGGTACAAGCACAGGCACTATCAGTGGAAACAGTTGATTCCAAAGTGCTCAATTTAGCGAAAGAAGATATCGTCTGGCACTCAGTAAAATCACTAATCACAGATGTCCCGAATAAAGAGATGTTAGGGCTGAACATTGTTGAGTTTAGTGGTGATGATGCGAATGAAATTAATCATTTGACCGATAGCTTATGCCAACGTCTTGATGAACTGATGGCAAACAACCAGGCTGGAGTGATTGGTTATCAGGTCTGCCATGACCTGGATGATATTACACGTATCTATAATATGCGCAAAAAAGCAGTGGGATTACTGGGTAATAGTAAAGGCGCAGCAAAACCGATCCCTTTTGTTGAGGATACTTGTGTACCACCAGAACACCTTGCGGATTATATTGCCGAGTTTAGGGCTCTGTTGGATAGCCATAAATTGAATTATGGCATGTTTGGTCACGTCGATGCCGGTGTGCTACATGTTCGTCCTGCATTAGACATGTGCGACCCTCAACAAGAAATATTGATGAAGCAAATTTCTGATGAGATCGTTGCGTTAACTGCAAAATATGGCGGGTTACTGTGGGGGGAGCACGGTAAAGGCTTTAGGGCACAATATAGCCCTGAGTTCTTTGGCGAGGTGCTATATGGTGAACTGCGCAATATAAAAGCGGCTTTTGATCCCGATAACCGTTTGAATCCAGGTAAAATATGCCCACCTGCAGGTATCGATGCCCCAATGAAGCAAGTCGATGCGGTGAAACGAGGTACTTTTGATCGTCAAATTCCAATTCAAATACGCCAAGAATTTCGGGGAGCTATGGATTGTAATGGTAATGGGCTATGTTTTAACTTTGATGTGAAAAGCCCAATGTGCCCATCAATGAAAATCAGTGGTCAGCGGGTTCATTCACCGAAAGGTCGCGCCACGTTAGTCCGTGAATGGCTACGCCTATTGGCAGAGCAAGGCGTAACACCAGAACAGATTGATAAAGGTGTCAAAAGCGATTCTCCATCGCTGCGTGGGCTAATTGAAAAAACGCGTAATTCATGGCGTGCTAAACAGGGGGACTATGATTTCTCCCATGAAGTAAAAGCCTCCATGTCAGGTTGCTTAGCCTGTAAAGCGTGCTCCACTCAATGCCCAATTAAAATTGATGTGCCATCTTTCCGTGCAAAATTCCTTGCTCTTTACCATAGTCGCTATTTGCGACCTGTGCGTGACCATATTGTGGCGAATGTGGAAGTGAGTGCACCATTGCTGTCAAAGGCACCAGGTGTGTTTAACTTCTTTTTACGCCAAACATTGGTGCAAAAGCTTAGTGAGCGCACCATTGGTATGGTGGATTTGCCGCTGTTTTCACAACCGACGTTGAAGCAAGAGTTATCGGGTCATGCCGCAACATCAATGACGTTGGAGCAACTTGAGGGAATGTCAGCGAGCCAACGTGAAAAACATGTGTTAGTCGTGCAAGATCCGTTCACCAGTTATTATGATGCGAAAGTGGTCGTTGACTTTGTTCGGCTGATTGACAAATTGGGTTATAAGCCTGTCTTATTGCCGTTTTCACCGAATGGCAAAGCGCAGCATATTAAAGGTTTTTTAAGTCGCTTTGCAAAAACCGCACGTAAAACATCGGAGTTTTTAAATCGGGTTGCTAAGCTGAAATTGCCTATGGTCGGGGTCGATCCTGCGCTGGTACTATGTTATCGCGATGAATATCATGAAATATTGGGCGAGCAGCAGTGCCAATTTACGGTGATGCTAGCTCATGAATGGCTAATTTCATTACCGGCGCAAACAGAGACGAGTGGAGCGGATGAGCAGCCTTGGTATTTCTTTGGTCACTGTACAGAATCCACCGCATTGCCTAATAGTGCTAATCAGTGGGCGGCATTATTTACGCGTTATGGACGCAAGCTCATCAATGTTAGCGTGGGTTGTTGCGGTATGGCGGGTACTTATGGTCATGAAGTTGCGAACCTCGAAAACTCAAAAGGTATTTATAATTTGTCGTGGAAACCTGCGATAGAAAAATTACCCTTAGAGCGTTGTTTAAGCTCGGGATATTCCTGCCGTAGCCAAGTAAAACGAATGGAAAAAACGGCAATTAAACACCCAATTCAAGCCTTACTGGAGATTGTTTCATGATTTGGAAGCGTCAATTTAACTTACAACAAATGGCAGCAATGGCTGAAGGCTGTATGTTAGGTCACTTGGGGATTGAAATCACTGGCTTTGGTGATGATTACCTTGAAGGGACGATGCCGGTAGATCACCGTACTAAGCAGCCCTTTGGGTTATTACACGGTGGAGCATCCGTGGTATTAGCGGAATCTTTAGGTTCCATTGCCGGTTATCTTTGCAGTGAAGGTGAGCAGCGAGTGGTTGGTTTGGAAATTAATGCTAACCATGTTCGTGCCGCTCGGGAAGGTATAGTGAGAGGTGTCTGCAAACCGATTCATTTAGGACGTCGTCAGCAGGTGTGGAATATCGAAATTTTTAACGAGAAAGGGCAGCTGTGTTGTACCTCTCGTTTAACCACCGCAATTTTGTTTGAATAATCAGCAATTTCGCCTGATAGATACCCTCAGTTTATTTGAGGGTATCATCCATTTATTTGTCTTTCATATCAAAACTTTATAACCTATCTGAATTATTTATTTTTACTCAATTAATTTCGTCCTATATCAAATATTACTTTATTAATTTGTGTCATTTTTATGTACTCAATAATACATAATAAATATCATCATAATCTAAAATTATTGCTTAATAATTAATTGGTTAGACTTTCTCTTGTGTGGAAATGGCATCAATAATGCCCTCTAATCGCTATAACCTCTTAAAACAAGTGGTTGAAGTCATATGGGTTATCATTACCATGTCATATAGAGAAAAAATATCTGATAACAGGCTGAAAAACCATAAGAAAAGTGAGGTCAATATGACTGATGGTGTAGAAACATTTTCACTCGATGAAAATTCATGGCAGGGCGTCAGCCTAACCCCGAATGCCGCTAAACAGATTAATAAATTGGTTCTTCAAACACCGAATAGCAAGGGACTGTCGCTTGGCGTCAAACAGTCAGGATGTGCGGGTTTTGGATATGTCTTCGAGATGATTGAAAATCCAACCGATGACCACTTGCTGTTTGAACTCGATGGTGCACACCTGTATGTACCAAAACAAGCTATGCCATTTATTGATGGCACCGTAGTGGATTATGTCCAAGAAGGACTTAACCATATTTTTAAATTTAATAACCCGAAAGCTCAGCATGCCTGTGGGTGTGGTGAAAGCTTCGGCGTTTAACTTGTGAAGCTAGATTATGTCTCAGAGCAATGTAGAAGTTGGCGAAGATGTTCAAAGCTGGCTTGATGAAAAACGTTATAAAGAAGGCTTTTTTACCCAAGTTGCCACCGATGAGATGGCTAAAGGGCTCAATGAAGGTGTCGTTCGCGCCATTTCTGCTAAACGTAATGAACCTGAATGGATGTTGCAGTTCCGTCTAGATGCATTCAATCATTGGAAAGGAATGGAAGAGCCGCATTGGCTAAAAGCACATTATCCAAACTTAGATTATCAAGATTATAGTTATTATTCAGCACCTTCCTGTGGGTCGTGTGATGATACCTGCGGTTCACAATCAGGGGCGACGCAATCAACGGGTACGGCTGAAGAGGCAAATTACCTGACGAGCGAAGTTGAAGATGCCTTCAACCAACTCGGTGTCCCTGTTCGTGAAGGAAGCAAAGTCGCCGTGGATGCGATATTTGACTCTGTTTCTGTATCAACAACCTACCGCGGTGATTTGGCCAAACACGGGATTATTTTTTGCTCGTTCAGTGAAGCTATTCAAGAATACCCAGAACTCGTCCAAAAATATTTAGGTAGCGTAGTCTCGAGCCACGATAATTTCTTTGCCGCACTGAATGCCGCAGTGGCATCAGATGGAACGTTTGTTTATATCCCGAAAGGGGTTCGCTGCCCGATGGAATTATCAACGTACTTCCGTATTAATGCGGCAAAAACAGGGCAATTTGAGCGTACCATCTTAATCGCAGATGAAGGCAGCTATGTGAGCTATATCGAAGGCTGTTCAGCGCCTGTGCGCGATAGCTATCAGTTACATGCAGCCGTAGTCGAAGTGATTATCCATAAAGATGCTGAAGTCAAATATTCGACGGTGCAGAACTGGTTCTCTGGTGGCGATAGCGAAACTGGGGGGATCCTCAATTTCGTGACTAAGCGAGCCCTGTGCGAAGGTGAAAATTCCAAAATGTCGTGGACCCAATCCGAAACAGGCTCTGCGATTACCTGGAAATACCCGAGTGTGATCTTAAAAGGGGATAACTCGGTAGGCGAATTTTTCTCTGTCGCGCTGACCAACGGTAATCAGCAAGCGGATACAGGGACCAAGATGATCCATATTGGTAAAAATACTCGCTCAACCATTATCTCGAAGGGAATTTCGGCAGGTAAAAGCCAAAATAGCTATCGTGGTTTAGTCAAAATTCTTCCTAGCGCCCATAACGCTCGTAACTTTACCCAGTGTGATTCGATGCTCATAGGTACTCAATGTGGTGCGCATACCTTCCCGTATGTGGAAGTGAAGAACAATACGGCACAATTGGAGCATGAAGCGACAACCTCCCGTATTGGGGAAGACCAGCTATTTTATTGCTTGCAACGTGGGATCAGCGAAGATGATGCTATCTCAATGATTGTTAACGGTTTCTGTAAAGATGTTTTCTCAGAACTGCCATTAGAGTTTGCCGTTGAGGCACAAAAATTATTGGCTATCAGCTTAGAACATAGTGTGGGCTGATCCTAACCGAGTTTAGTTGCGCTTAAGCGCCAAAGGCATGTTGATATGTTAAGTATTAAAGATTTGCATGTAAGTGTAGAAGGTAATGAAATCTTAAAAGGCTTATCTCTGGAAATTAAACCAGGGGAAGTTCACGCTATTATGGGACCAAATGGTTCGGGTAAGAGTACGTTATCCGCGACCTTAGCGGGACGCGAAGATTATCAAGTTGATAGCGGTGAAGTGACGTTCAATGGTAAGGATTTATTAGCGTTAGATCCAGAAGAGCGGGCTGGTGAAGGTATTTTTCTTGCATTCCAATACCCAGTTGAAATTCCAGGCGTCAGTAACCAGTTTTTTCTGCAAACTTCAGTGAATGCAGTTCGTGAATACCGCCAACAAGAGCCTCTAGACCGTTTTGATTTTCAAGATTTTATTGAAGATAAAATCGAATTATTAGATATGCCCCAAGACCTGTTAACACGTTCTGTGAACGTGGGTTTCTCGGGTGGCGAGAAAAAACGTAATGATATTTTACAGATGGCGGCATTAGAGCCGAAGTTATGTATCTTGGACGAAACTGACTCTGGTCTAGATATCGATGCGTTAAAGATTGTCTCTAATGGGGTGAACTCTCTGCGCACACCTGAGCGTTCGTTTATCATCGTGACGCACTATCAACGCATTTTAGATTACGTAAAACCCGATTTTGTGCATGTCCTTTATCAAGGAAAAATTATTAAATCAGGTGATTTCAGTTTAGCGAAAAAACTGGAGGAGCAAGGCTATGGCTGGCTTATTGACCAACAGTGAAAGAACTGAAAAGCGGGCTGCCGTTGATGCATTAAATCAACAGGCAATGCGCCGTTTTGAAACGCTATATGAGCAGGGGGCAGGTGGAAAATCTCAGCATGCTCAAACTCATTGGAGCCTTGCTAAGCATGTAGGGCTACCAGCGTTTCGTCATGAAGATTGGCACTATACGCCGCTTAATAGCGTGTTAAATACCCAATATCGTTTTAGTTCGCCCAACCAGCAGGTACAACTGAGTGAAGCTCTTGCGTTACCTATCGATGCGTATCGCATTGTGCTGGTGGATGGTCGGTATAATGCGGAACTGAGCTCGGTGGATACAGGGGAATTTCAAGTTTCACTACTTGATAGCCAAGATTGGTTGCCAGACGCAGTGAGCAGCGAGATTTTCTTGCATCTCACGGAATGTTTAGCGGTTCAGCCGCTGATTATTCAGCTTGCTGCCAATAAAGTGGCAGCTAAGCCGCTTTATTTATTGAATATTTCCAGTAGTAGCCATGATCCAGAAGCGATGAACATGAGCCAGTATCGTTATCATCTTACGCTGGGAAATAATAGCCAATCTCACGTCATTGAACATTTTGTTAGCTTAGATGATCAACCGCATCTCACTGGCGGGCGTTTGACTGTTGAAGTAGGGGATAATGTTCAATTTACCCATTTCAAGCTCATGACAGAGAACGCTTCGGCTCAGCATTTTGCTCATAATGACATTATCGTAGGTCGCGATAGCGTAGTGAAAAGCAGTAGCTTTTTATTGGGTGCTGGACTGACTCGTCATCATACGAGTAGCCGTCTTGAAGGTGAAAATACGGAATTTGAGTTAAATAGTTTGCTGTTACCACAAGGCAATGAAATTGCGGATACGCGCAGTTATCTTGAGCACAATGCAGGTTATTGCTCAAGCCATCAATTGCACAAAGTCATTGCTATGGATAGCAGTAAAGCGGTATTTAACGGCATGATCAAAGTTGCGCCGAATGCACTAAAAACAGATGGGCAAATGACGAACAACACCTTATTACTGGGTGAAAAAGCGGAAATCGATACGAAACCGCAACTTGAAATTTATGCCGATGATGTGAAATGTGGACACGGTGCGACAGTCGGGCGTATTGATGACGAGCAGCTCTTTTATTTGCGCTCTAGAGGAATTGATAGCCAAGCTGCGAAACAGATGATTATTAACGCATTTGCCGCCGAGTTAACGGAATCTATTGCTATTGATGGGCTGAAACAGGCAGTAATGTTGAGTATTCACCAGCGATTAGCAGAGGTGTAAACCGATGGCCTTTGATGTTGAAACAGTGAGGCAGGATTTTCCTGCCTTAGCGCAATCAGTAAATAACCATCCACTGGTATATCTGGATAGCGCAGCCAGCGCCCAGAAACCGTTATCCGTTGTGGATACTGAAAGCCAATTTACGTTGCACGAATATGCCGCGGTTCATCGTGGCGTACATACGCTGAGCGCAAATGCGACTACGCGAGTCGAAAATGTACGACAAAAAGCCGCTGATTTTTTGCATGCCACATCCCCTGAAGAGATTGTGTTTGTTAAAGGCACGACAGAAGGAATTAATCTCGTTGCGAATAGCTTCGGGCGTGAGTTTATCCAGCAAGGTGACAATATTATTATCACTGAAATGGAACACCATGCGAATATCGTCCCATGGTTTATGCTGGCAGAAGAACGTGGATTTGAAGTCCGTATTTTGCCGATTGTTGAAGATGGTACACTGGATACTGCTCAACTAACACAACTGATTGATGCGCGGACTAAATTATTCAGCTTTACCCATATTTCCAATGTGTTGGGTACGGTTAACCCAGTGAAGGCATTGATTTCACATGCGCGCGAAATTGCCAGCCAATATGGAAATCCCCTCGCTATTGTCGTGGATGGCGCGCAAGGGGCTATGCATCAAACAGTGGATGTTCAAGCGCTGGATTGTGACTTTTATGTTTGCTCTGGGCACAAGCTGTATGGACCAACGGGGATTGGGATTTTATACGGCAAAAAGGCATGGTTAGAAAAAATGCCGCCTTGGGAAGGAGGCGGAGCGATGATCCGCCAAGTTAGCCTCACAAAAGGGATTACATTTGCAGATATTCCTTGGCGATTCGAAGCCGGAACCCCGAACATTAGTGGTATCGTTGGTTTAGGGGCTGCTTTGGATTATCTCAATGGTTTGGGACTTAGCGACGTTTTTGAATATGAAAAACAGCTGATGCAATATGCCACAGAGTTGCTGAAGCAAGTACCTTCCCTTCGATTATATGGGAATGATCAACGAGAAGGGGTGATCGCCTTTAATTTAGGTGAGCATCACGCCTATGATGTTGGCGCATTTCTTGATAGATATGGGATTGCTATTCGTACAGGGCACCATTGTGCGATGCCGTTAATGGAGCACTATCAGGTTCCAGCTATGTGTCGAGCGTCTATAGGCATTTATACGACAAAGCAAGAGATTGATGCTTTGTATAATGCGTTGTTGCGGATTAAACAATTACTCGGCTAAAACAGGCTTTATATAAAGACAAGTCGTATTTAGCAATGGACAGTAAAGGAAATATTATGTCGGCGTTACCCGATGAAACTAAGCTATTACGCAATTTCGCCCGTTGCCAAGATTGGGAAGAGCGCTATTTGTATATGATTGAGCTGGGTGGGCGACTCCCTGAATTATCTGAAGCTCAAAGAGTGGATGCTAATTTGATTGCAGGTTGCCAAAGCCAAGTATGGATTGATATGCAAAAGCAACCGGACGGTTATGTGGCTCTTGCGGGAGACAGTGATGCAGCAATTGTTAAAGGTCTAGTCGCGATTGTGATTATCCTTTTTCAAGGGAAAACACCCGAGCAAATTCTTGCCGTGGATGTGAAGCGGTTTTTCCAACAATTAGCGCTTGAACAGCATCTTACACCTTCGCGTACGCAAGGTTTAAATGGCATGATCAAGTCGATTTTGACGCGAGCCAGCCAACTAATTTAATGCCTCAGTGGGAAATCTTCAGAATTTCCCACATTTTTCTTTTATTCCTCTTATTCTTATACTAGAACTTATAGTTAAGTAACTTACTGTATTCTATTGTTAAATTAACAATGTCTTACGGTAGCTATCGCTTATTCTAATGATTAGCTGGCTAAAATATTTATTAAGTATTAAAGATATTCGAGATAGTTGCTATTATGAGCGATATTGTTTGAATTTTGTAATGAATCTTATTTTCCTTGGAGTAGGTATGAAAAGAGTTTTGACGGCGGTAAGTTTGTTTGTCATGAGTGCGGTGCTGGCACCAGCACAGGCTAAAGATTATCCATTACCCAATAACAATACGCGCCTAATCGGGGAAAATATCACGTATGTGGTGCCTAACGATGGGCGCCCACTGGAAGCAATTGCAAGTGACTACCAAATTGGTTTACTGGCAATGTTAGAAGCAAATCCTGGCACCGACCCTTATTTGCCTGAAGTGGGTAAGCCACTGATTATTCCAGCGCAGATGTTATTACCTTCAACGCCGCGTACAGGCATTGTGATCAACTTAGCGGAACTTCGTCTCTATTACTATCCAGAAAATAGCCGTAAAGTGGTTGTGTATCCAATTGGAATTGGCCAACTAGGACGTGATACCCCTGAAATGGTCACATCCATTAGCCAGCTGATTAAAGACCCAACATGGACACCGACAACCAATATTCGTAAGCATTATGCGCAACAAGGTATAACGTTGCCTGCGGTAGTACCAGCTGGACCTGAAAACCCAATGGGGCTGTATGCGCTGCGTCTGTCTTATGGTCGAGGTGAATACCTGATCCACGGTACTAATGCTAATTTTGGTATTGGTATGCGAGTGAGTTCTGGCTGTATTCGTTTACGCCCTGATGATATCAAGGCGTTGTTCACGAATGTGCCAAAAGGTACCCGAGTTCAAGTTATTGATCAGCCTGTTAAGTATTCGAAAGAGCCGGATGGTAGTTACTATATTGAAGTGCATCAGCCGTTGTCTCGTAAAGACAGTGATAACCCACAAACGATGCCAATTAAGCTGACAGACGATTTCCAAGCGTTTTTAGCGAATCCAGGGGTTGATAAAGCGAAGGTTCAAGCAGAGCTATCTAGACGCTCAGGGCTTCCTGTAAAAGTGAATGTTGGCGAAAACTCGGAAACGATGGGACGCGATTATCAGCAATTAAAACCGATTGCACCATTTACGATCACTCAACCTCAACCTGTGTTTGAAGGGGAAGTGAAGTCATCTATTCCTGCCAAATATCAGTCATTTAAAAGTTAATGACTACCTATCTTGAGCGAGAGTCGACGTAAAAAATAAGGGCCTATAAAATAGGCCCTCAATAATAATTCAGCTGTTAAGCTTTTCTAGATAACATCAAGTCGAACTTATTTTTTGTAAGTACGTACTTGGTTGTCCAGACGTTGGTTTGCACGAGCTGCTTCTTCTTGTGCAGTTTGTACATCAGAACGCAGAGACTGAACGTCATTGCTCAGCTGGTCAACTTTACCGTTCAGAGTTTGCACGTCTGAAGAGAGCTTTTGCACTTCAGTGCTGTTAGAACAACCCGCCAGTAATGCTGAAGCTAATACGATAGAGCCCAGTACAATTTTAGTACGAATCATTATTTTACCCTCTAGATTGATTTATCTTGAAAATATAAAAGCAAGCAACCAAAAAATAGACTTAAGAGCGTTATCTTAAAGCTACCTCTATCCCTTTAAAACAACCTAATGTAAATTAGGGTATGGTACTTACTAAGTCTTATGCTAGTACGTAATTCAAAGTTTTGCTAGAAATACTTTATATTTAACAGGGTGAAAACGAATAAAAATTTCAATTAAGGGATTGTTAGTTTGAAATTTGAGCGAATGGTTATCGTTTTATGATTAATTTTGTAAATGATTTGTAATTGAGATTTGCGTGAATTAGATTTTCGAAGATCATAACGTAACTTATTGAAATTATATTTCGCACGAATCACTAAATTCCAGTTATGTTAGCGAATAAAAAACCCTACTGCGGTGAAGCAATAGGGTTATTGTCATTCTTACTAAGGCTAAATGATTACAGAACGTGCACTGATGACGTATTCGTTGTACCGCTTTGTACTAATGCACCAGAGACCATAACCACTGCATCACCGGATACAGCTAAACCACTTTCCAGTGCAGCACGTTTACCTTCGCGATAGAAATCATCGGTTGATTCAAATGGGCCCACGATCATCGGAATAACGCCTTTAACTAACAGTAACTGACGTGCAGTTTCTTCATTCGTTGTTAGAGCTAGAATTGGCGCGGTAGGGAAGTATTTGCGTACAGATTTCGCTGATTTACCACCGTAAGTCGCTACAACGATTAATGGTACATCCAGTTTTTCTGACATTTCAACGGCACCACGACAAACCGCTTCAGTGACACGTAAACGCTGAGTTGGTTTTTGGTTTTCAATGCGAGTAGGCATTACGCGGTCAGTACGCTCACAAATTGTTGCCATGATGGTCACAGCTTCAACTGGGTATTTACCTTTCGCGCTTTCCCCTGACAACATAACTGCATCAGTACCATCTAAGATAGCATTCGCAACGTCACCTGCTTCTGCGCGGGTAGGGCGTGGGTTTTTGATCATTGAATCTAGCATTTGCGTTGCAGTAATAACCACTTTACGAGCATTAACGCATTTTTCAATCATCATTTTTTGGGCGAAAATAACTTCTTCAACTGGGATTTCAACCCCTAAGTCACCGCGTGCAACCATGATGCCGTCAGAGGCTTCAAGGATTTCGTCGAAATTGTTTAAACCTTCTTGGTTCTCAATCTTAGAGATAATTTGAATATTCTCGCCACCGTGTTTTTTCAGATGAGCACGAATTTCTTCAACGTCTGAACGTTTACGGATAAATGAAGCAGCAACAAAATCAACACCTTGTTGGCAGCCAAAAATGAGATCTTCTTTATCTTTTTCTGCCAGAGCGGGTAAACCGATAGAAACACCCGGTAAGTTAACGCCTTTTTTCTCACCAAGGTCGCCATTGTTTAATACTTGGCAAACGACTTCTGTGTCAGTGATATTGGTGACAGTCATACCAATTAAGCCATCATCGACTAAAACGGTATCACCGACTTTTAAATCTTTAGTTAAGCCAGGGTAAGTAACAGCAACACGCTCTTGGTTACCGATGACGGAAGTATCTGTTGTGAAAGAGAAGGTTTGACCTGCAACGAGAGAAACGTCATTGCCGCCTTCTAATTTCATGGTGCGGATTTCTGGACCTTTAGTGTCCAGCAGAATAGCTGCTTGTTTACCGGTTTTTGCACAGACAGAGCGGAGGTTATTGATACGTTGACCATGTTCTTCATAGTCGCCGTGGGAGAAGTTAAGGCGCATGACATTCATGCCTGCATCCAGTAACTGGGTTAATTTCTCTTCTGATTCGGTTTTTGGTCCGATGGTACAAACAATTTTGGTTTTTTTCATGGCAGTCTATCTAATGGTTATAAAGGAAATCGGTATTGCCGCCGATGCTTAATGCGCAAGATAGTCTATGTTGCGCAACTCATTTATAAGAATAGGCGACAGTCTGGTATTCAAAATCTATTTATTGGAAAAGCGTCAATTTTTGATTCTTAGTATAGTGTAGATGACATTTTTCATTAAAGCTAACATGCTGATTTGTCTTTGTTGAAACCTTTCAGCTCGTAGGGGTATTATAAACAACATCAAACTGTGAGACAAATCAAATTTTACTAAATTTGATTCAGAAGTAATTAAGATCAAACAACCGCGAGATTTTCAATTGAATGTGGGTTGCGCAACAAAATAAGGGAAAACAAAATCACAATCAAGACAAATATGATATTTGAAAAAAGTATGTTTAATCAGGATAAATAGAGGTTCGGAGTCATTATTGATTTGGATAATTAGAATGGTGCGTCCGAGTAGACTCGAACTACCGACCCCCACCATGTCAAGGTGGTGCTCTAACCAACTGAGCTACGGACGCACTGAATTTGATGCTTTGTTTGCCGATGATGACAAATTTAAATGGTGCGTCCGAGTAGACTCGAACTACCGACCCCCACCATGTCAAGGTGGTGCTCTAACCAACTGAGCTACGGACGCACTGAAATGATGCTTGATTTGTCGCTGATGGCAATTTAAATGGTGCGTCCGAGTAGACTCGAACTACCGACCCCCACCATGTCAAGGTGGTGCTCTAACCAACTGAGCTACGGACGCATACAATCATTACTGCTTTAACGACGGGGACGAATATTAACGTTCTGTCGTCAATCTGGCAAGGGGAAAATGTAATTTTGCGAGAGTTTGCTCGTATTTAAAACTATTCGCAAAAAAACAGAGTCTCCCTTGCCATAAAACGCTGAAAATTACGTCAATTATCGAGTTGAACGTAATAGAACAACACTATCCGACTGGCGATGGATCCACAAAATACGTGTTGCCATACCAATGGCTGCTGCGGTTAAGCCAATAATAAATCCTAGCCAAAAACCTTTTGGTCCCATAGGGTCAGTCACTAAATCTGTTAATGCCAGAATATAGCCTGACGGTAAGCCTAAAATCCAATACGCAGTAAAGGTGATAAAGAAGATTGAGCGAGTATCTTTATAACCGCGAAGTACCCCAGCGCCAATAACTTGCACAGAATCTGAAAGCTGATAAATCGCTGCGTATAGCATTAAGCTAGAGGCAAGAACAACAACCTCTGGATTCTTGTTATACATCATAGCGATAGGCTCGCGGAATGAGCTGGTAAAGATCGCCGTTAAACACGCTAAAGATAGCCCGACCGCAAGCCCTGTATAAGAAGACACTTTTGCGGCCTCTGTAGACTGGCGTCCTAAGTTATAGCCAACACGAATAGTGACGGCGATCCCCATCGATAGTGGGAACATAAACATCACGGAGCTGAAATTAAGAGCCACTTGATGACCTGCAACAGCAACAACACCTAGAGGAGCAACCAGTAGGGCAACAACAGCAAACAATGTGACTTCAAAGAACAGTGCTAAACCAATCGGCGCTCCGAGTACGATAATGCGCTTTAAAATATCTGGATTTGGCGTTGCTAATGTTTGTGCTGGACGGATATCTCGCTGATTTGGCGCATGTTTAACATACCATCTCATCATTAAGCACATCGCCCAGTACACCGTTGCAGTTGCAACACCACAACCGACGCCACCTAAGGCTGGTGCGCCAAAATGGCCATAAATAAAGATATAGTTAACGGGAATATTCACCATCAAGCCAAGAAAGCCGATAACCATCCCCGGTTTGGTTTTCGATAAACCTTCACATTGGCTACGATAGACTTGATAGAAAAGATAACCAGGCGCTCCCCACATAATCGCGTGGAGGAAACGTACCGATTTATCCGCTAACTCTTCATCGATATGAGGCATGTTACTGATAATCAGTTTGCTGTTGTATAGCAATAACATGACACTGATACCTAAAATGAATGCCAGCCATAATCCTTGCTGAACTTGGTCACCAATTAAATTCCGACGACCAGAGCCGTTCATTTGAGCAATAATTGGCGTGAGAGCCATGAGAATGCCTTGCCCTAATAAGATAGCAGGCAACCAAATAGAAAAACCAACAGCCACAGCTGACATCTCAATTTCACTAACACTTCCAGCCATAATGGTGTCCACAAACCCCATTGCAGTTTGGGAGAATTGGGCGAAGAAGATAGGGATTCCGAGAGCCAACAAGCTACGCGCTTCTGTAATATATTTCTGCACGCATACACCTTCACAATAAGTTTCGAATTAAAAAAAGAAAAAGAGGAATGAAAATTCTATGATTCACTAAAAAATCAGATAGTTAATGCTAACCCCTTATTCTATCTCTTTTATGTACTCAATCCAACATTGTTATAGTTAAGAATAATAAAACAGCATATTAGTATAGAAATGGTTTAAATATTTTGTGATGACAGCATGAATATAACCACTCAAATAAGATAGATCTCTGAAAATTCTTAGGTAAACTGAGTTCATTAATTCACAGCACTGAGAGTCATTATGTTTACAGGCATTGTTCAAGGAACCGCTCCAATTATTGCAATCACGGAAAGAGCTAATTTCCGTACTCATGTCATGAAATTCACGCCAGAATTATTAGTGGGTTTAGAAACAGGCGCATCGGTAGCACACAATGGTTGCTGCTTAACCGTGACTAAAATTGAAGGTGAAAATGTTAGCTTTGATTTAATCAAAGAGACGTTACGCTTAACAAATTTGGGTGAATTAAAAGAAGGGGACGTGGTTAATATCGAGCGTGCGGCTAAATATGGTGATGAAATTGGTGGTCATGTCGTTTCGGGTCATATCGTGACCACGGCTGAAATTAGTAAAATTTTCACTTCGGAAGATAATCATCAAATTTGGCTATCTATCTATGATAAAGCACTGATGAAATATATTTTGCACAAAGGCTTTGTCGCGATTGATGGTATCAGTTTAACGGTTGGTGATGTGATCAATAATCGTTTTTGCGTACATTTAATTCCCGAAACGCTGGCAAGAACAACGCTTGGAAGCAAACGTCTGGGGGATAAGGTCAATATTGAGATTGATCCACAAACCCAAGCAATCGTTGATACCGTTGAGCGTGTTTTGCATCAAAAAGAACAAGAAAAATTATTGACACAAAAGCAAGCTGCAGAAGACTTAGCAGAAAGTGAGAAACCTTCCGCTTAGTTTCTCATTTGGTGAGGCTATAGCTCATCATTGAGCTATAGCTTATTTAATCGATGATGTTAAATTCACTCGAATTTTCTATTATTTTTCACTAAAGTTGACGGAAAAAATTGCATTATCACGCTCAATAGCTTCGACTAATTGTTTGAAATGTGAGCTTTTTTGATACATTTCTAATGCGTGTGCATTTTCCCACTCTTCAAAAACAATATAACCATTCTCTTTTGCCATCAGATCATACTGCAAACATCCTTTTTCCATCCGGCTGCGTTTGGCAATTTCACTAACGATTTTTTTCGTTAAATACCCATCCTTTTTTTCGGTAGTGATTTGGGCATATACAACAATACTCATACCGTTCTCCTTATATACTCGGAACTATCTTAATGGAGACTTTGTTTTTGTATTGTAAAAAAGCGAATAATTTGACTTTAAAAATGCCGATGGCGTCATAGTAAAGTAACGCTTAAAATCCCGATAAAAGTGGGATTGATCATAATAACCCGTTTCAAACCACCGGTAGGTATCTTGTTCTTTAACCATACTTTTCATGACGTGTTCTAAGCGGCAATTGATTTGATAACGTTTTGGTGTAATTCCAAATTCTTTTAAAAACTCCTTTTGAACTAAGCGTGCACTGTAGCCTATTTCATCGGCAATTTCGGTGATTTTTTTATTTGGATTACGATAAAGGGAATCAAGTACGTGATCGATAAAATGGGCTTTCTTAGTCTCCTTGGTAACATAGAAACATTCATTTAGCTCCTTAAACGAGGAGTTAGCTAATGATTTAAACCAGTTATTGCTCCAAACTTGGCTAAGAGGGGTTGGCGTGTCTGTATAATTTAATGTGCGTAGTGGAAGTAAAAAACGCAATGCGTCATGGCGAATACGTAAGACCATCACACTGGCATTATTAGGGATGGCAGTAAAGATATTGATTCTGGGAATGACTAATTGAAAGGGATTAACGGATGTATGCTCATGGGTCGATATGCTGATATTTTCCGTCGAAACCCAGATTTCAGCGCCGGTACCCGGAAATATTTTAATCGCATCAGTAAATTTCTTGATGATCAAAATGGAACTCACAAATTCTTTTAATTCATCAGGAGGATAATACTGTTTCAGCATGGTTCTTCAAAACGTCATAATTGAATGTGCTAATAATAGCGTGTTATAAGTAAAAATTAACTCTATAAATTACGTATTCATCAAAATAAAAAAATCAGCCACGTGACTCATGATGGTAACGTGGCTGATTTCTAATACGGTGAAGTATAAGTTTAATTAATCATGCTGGTATTCAGTATGCTTAATTGCCTCATTTGATTTAGTGGCACAGCGCTGCATAAAGTAGCCAATAATCATTGGGATAACAGTAAATGCCATCACTCCCGTAGTGGAAAGTAATGGATCAAAAGAGAGTGTAGACACTAATAAGCTGGCTAAGAAACACAACCCTAACTGTAAAGCATTTTGTAACGCAGCGGCTTTACCACTGGCTGATGGGAATGTGTTGAGTGCTTTTGCAACGGCAATAGGGTACGAAGCTCCGTTCATTGCAGCCATAAAGCAGAATGGAATCAAGATCATCGTCAATGTTGGCTGCATGTAGATTGCCATTATAAATAGAATAATCATGCTGATGGCATAACCTGCTAATAATAATGGGAATAAAGTTTCAGCACGAACTTTAGCTAACACAAAACGGCAGCCATAACCCCCAACGATGAAGGCTAACGTTTGAGGTATATAACTTAAACCGATGTCAGCAGGGTTAAAGCCCATATTACGTAAAATAAATGGGGAACCTGTTAACCAGGCAAAGAAACCTGCACTACATGCGGCATAAATCATGACGTTGCCGCTGAAAACGGGGGATCTTAGCAGGGTAATAAAAGAAATTTTTGCTTGAGCTTTTTCTTCATCAACAGTAATTTTTGGGGCAACTTTCTTTAAACATAATGTGGGTAACAGCAATAAAACGCCAACCAACATCAGTACAATAAAAATAAATTCCCAGTTTCTGTGTTCAAGTACCCATGCGCCTAACAATGGTGCTAAGGCAGGAGAGAGTGCAACCAGCGGCATAATAGAGGCAAACACTTTTTGGGTATCGGCTTCGTTATAGCGATCGATAACCAATGCTTGCCATAAAACAGCGGCAGCACAGACGCCAACGGCTTGTAAGAATCGTAATATTAATAACTGAGTTGCGTCAGTAACCCAGATCATCCCTAAGCAACTCACAATAAATAAGGCAAGCCCGGCAATAAGGATAGGTTTACGACCTAATTTATCGGAAAGAGGCCCCCACAAAAGCTGAGCAAAAGCGAAGCCAGCTAAAAAGATACTTAATGATGCGCTGATCGCACCTTCAGTGGTGTTTAATGCGGTTTGCATTGAACCAAAGGCAGGCAGATACATATCGATGGCTAAAAACCCCAGCATGCTTAAGCCGGCAAGGTAAATCAAAAATCCAGAGGAGTTTTTTGTCGCAGTATTTGTCATAGTTTTTACTTAATCTATATTTGAAATAATGTTAACGGTTATCTTATTGTATAGGCTATTTTTTTACGTTGTGAAACGGTAATATTTGGACTCTGCTATCAAATTATTTGAAGGGAAAGAAAATGTGGTCAGCTCATGCACTTGAAGTCATAGACGCAGTGGCTCGAACGGGAAGTTTTAGTGGTGCCGCAGATGAGCTGCATCGAGTCCCTTCAGCGATCAGCTATACAGTGAAACAAATCGAGGAATGGTTGGCAGTACCACTATTTGAGCGGCGTCACCGCGATGTAGTGTTGACTGAAGCGGGCGTTATCTTTATTAAAGAGAGCCGAAGTGTTATCAAAAAAATGATTGATACCCGCCATCAGTGTCAGCAAGTCGCAAATGGGTGGCGTGGGCAGTTCAGTATTGCGGTTGATTGTATTGTGAAACCACAGCGTACTGAGCAGTTGATTTTAGACTTTTATCGCCATTTTCCTGATATTGAGCTCTATATACACCCTGAAGTTTTTAATGGTGTCTGGGATGCTTTAGCGGATGGCAGAGTGGATGTGGCAATTGGTGCAACTCGTGCCTCACCCATTGGTGAGCGTTATAGTTTTCGTGATATGGGGTTTATGTCATGGCGCTGTGTGGCAAGCCCTGAACACCCATTAGCAAAAATCCAAGGTAAACTGACGGATGACCAAATGCGAGAGTATCCGAGTTTATGTCTTGAAGATACCTCTCGAAGCTTACCTAAGCGAGACACGTGGGCATTGGATAACCAGCGCCGCTTAGTTGTGCCTTATTGGGAAAGTGGTTTGGCATGTTTAGCGAATGGTCTCTGCGTTGGAATGGTGCCAGAACATCGAGCCGCACCCTTGTGTGCAGAAGGGAAATTAGTTGAATTGGAGCTAGCGCAGCCTTTCCCTGAAAGTCCATGTTGCTTAACATGGGTTGAAAACAATACATCTCCGGCGTTGAGTTGGCTTCTGGACTATCTTGGTGATAGTGAAACGCTCAACGCGGAGTGGTTTGCTAGCTAAATTATAGTGATATGGTTAACGACGATAATCAATAAATGGACCATCTGCCACGGAACGGCGTTCAACTAAACGTGGATGAACTTCAATCGTTTGTGCATCTTCACGTTTATTCACGATACGATCAAGCAACATCGCAAATGCCATTTGACCTAAGCGCTCTTTTGGCTGGTGAATGGTAGTCAAAGCTGGGGTGAAGTAACGAGCGTTACGCACGTTATCATAACCAATAATGGAAATATCTTGAGGAACGCGCAGTCCCATCTCATCAGCAGCACAAATTGCCCCCATCGCCATAATATCACCACCACAAAAGACAGCTGTAGGGCGGTGCTTGTTACTGAGGATTTGCATCATCGCTTTATAACCGGATTCTGGCTCGAAATCCCCCTGAACAATCCACTCATCTTTCAGGGTGACTTTGGCTTCTTCCATGGCTTTTTTAAAACCAGTTAAACGTCCAATCCCCGTATTTCTTTCGAGAGACCCCGGGATCACGCCAATTTCCCGATGACCGCGATCAATAAGGTAACGACCGGCTAAATAACCACCGTGGAAAGAGTTATCAATAATACTATCAGTAAAGTCGCCGCGAGAAGTTCCCCAATCCATTACCACCATTGGAATATTGCGGTAATCTTCCAACATGCCAATTAGGGTATCGGGGTATTCTGAGCACATGACAAGTAGACCATCGACTCGTTTTTGCGCCAGCATTTGCAGGTAGGCTTTTTGCTTACCTAAGTTATTGTGAGAATTACATAAAATTAAAGTGTAGCCTTTCTCATAGCAACTATTTTCGACAGATTCGATGACTTCTGCAAAATAGGGCGCTTCACTTGATGTCGCCAGTAGACCAATTGATTTGGTGTGATTGACTTTTAAACTACGAGCAACCGCACTTGGAGAATAATTGAGCTCTTTGATGGCGGCCCAAACGGCCGTTTTTGTATCATCAGCGACAAAACGCGTCTTGTTGATAACATGGGAGACGGTTGTGGTGGAGACGCCTGCACGCTTCGCCACATCTTTAATTGTTGCCATGAGAAGAAAAAACTCCTAACCAAAACTTGGTCTCTAAAATAATTCTAGTTAAATAATTACCTGCATATTGATGTATAGTCTCTTTGCTGGCAATAATTTAGCGATTTGTTATCGATTTTGTCTGATCTAGCGCAAAAACGAAAGAAATAATTGATGTTATAACATGTGATATAGACACTGGTTTTACGTTTTTGTGCATGTATACTGAAATAACCTTTTTATTTTATGGTTATTTGATAATTCAATTTCTCGATATGAGAGGGTCTCATGGATACAGATTTAAAATATGGATTACTAGCGGCATTTGGCTCTTTAGCTGTAATTATTTTGTTTGTTGTGCACATTTTCTGATTTCATTTCCATCCTTACTATTTAGGATGAGAAATAATTAAGGGCGAGTATTGTACTCGCCCTTAGTCATTTTAGATCTGAACTAAAATTAAGCCAGATTTTCTTCAACAAATTTCCAGTTAACCAGCGCCCAGAAATTTTCTAAGTATTTTGGACGCGCGTTACGGTAATCGATGTAGTAAGCGTGTTCCCAGATATCAACAGTCAGAACGGGCTTGTCGTCACCAGAGATTGGTGTTGCTGCGTTAGAGGTGTTGACGATAGCGAGGCTACCATCTGCTTTTTTCACTAACCAAGTCCAACCTGCACCGAAGTTTTTAACTGCGGCATCAGTGAATTGCTCTTTGAACTGAGCGAATGAACCGAATGCTTTGTTGATAGCTTCAGCAACTTTACCTGTTGGTTCTCCACCTGCATTTGGTGCTAAGCAGTGCCAGTAGAAAGTGTGGTTCCAAACTTGAGCCGCGTTATTGAATACGCCAGCGTCAGAAGTTTTGATGATTTCTTCTAAAGACAGACCTTCAAATTTGGTACCTTTGATCAGGTTGTTCAGGTTAACAACATATGTGTTGTGGTGCTTACCATAGTGATATTCTAAGGTTTCAGCAGAGATATGCGGTTCTAAAGCATCTTTAGCATAAGGTAGAGCTGGTAATTCAAAAGACATTGCGTACTCCTTGATTGCTTTTATTCAGTGTTTAGGGTGTTTGCTCGTAAAATGAGCGAAATTAAGCGTGTATCTATTTGTTAATCTACTTCTATTATAGTGACGGGAAACGATTATCAGCTACCACGTCATCGAATCAGTTATTTGTTTATCATAACAGAATACAGGCTACTGTAAGAAAAAACCTGCTACATGATGCTATTTATGTCTTAATTGTTAGTAAGTTGCATAATATCACTCTCACCCTGATCGTGATTATCATGGATAAGCGGAGAAATGCATCAAGTGTTATTAATTTGCTAATATATTAACAAATAACTCCTATGATTACACGGCAAAAACGCCAACAGCAAATTTTTTATAGCAAAAAGAAAACGTTGCTATTTGTTCTTCACCTTTTGAGTACCGCAAATAGGAGTGCTATAGTATTCACCTTATAAAACTGGCATATTGTATGAAACAATCACGGAACAATTTGCGATGTTTTGACAATGCCGGCATTACACCGGTCAATCTGTTCTGTCTAATGAGTTATCTTGGAAATGGTTCTGAGGAATGATTTAAAGTGACTCACCTGACTACAAAATCAGCACCCACGTTTTAGGATATAAAATGACAACAATCGAAAAAATTGAGCGCCAAGTTAAAGAAAACCCAATTTTATTATATATGAAAGGCTCTCCAAAACTGCCTAGCTGCGGATTTTCTGCTCAAGCTGTTCAAGCACTGTCTTCTTGCGGTGAACGCTTTGCTTACGTCGACATTCTACAAAATCCAGATATCCGCGCAGAGCTGCCAAAATATGCTAACTGGCCAACATTCCCACAATTATGGGTAGATGGCGAGTTAGTTGGTGGTTGTGACATTATCGTTGAAATGTTCCAGCGTGGCGAGTTACAAACATTGATTAAAGAAACTGCGGACAAATACCGTCCAGCAGATGAAACCATTACTGAGTAATCAAATGGTTATGTGGGCCTTTGAGCTTACAACATATTGATAGAAAACCGTATTAGCATAAAAACTAATACGGTTTTTTTGTATTTCTGGCGGGAATAAAGGGCGTTATTGAGGTTCGCTAGGAAGCGGCCATCCGCCAAGTTTTTTCCATTTATTCACTAACTCGCAGAATAACAGTGCGGTACGATTAGTATCATACAAGGCGCCATGAGCTTGTTTTCCATCAAATGGAATACCCGCTGTGACACATGCTTTTGCGAGGATAGTTTGCCCAAAAACTAAACCACTCAGTGCTGCCGTATCGAATGTTGCAAAAGGATGGAAAGGGTTACGCTTTAACCCAGAGCGTTCAGCTGCATTCATGACAAAACTGTGGTCAAAATTAGCATTGTGCGCCACCATAATTGCTCGATTACAATCTGTGTTTTTCATGCCTTTTCGGATTGTTTTAAAAATGGCATGCAATGCGTCATATTCACTCACTGCCCCACGTAATGGGTTGGTTGGATCGATACCTGTAAATTCAAGAGCCGAGGGTTCCAAATTCGCCCCCTCAAAAGGTTCTACATGAAAATGCAGCGTTTCATCAATGGCGAGCCAGCCATCTTTATCCATCTTAAGTGTAATGGCGGCTATCTCAAGCAGGCCATCAGTTTTAGGGTTGAACCCACCAGTTTCAACATCAATAACAACAGGGTAGTAACCCCGAAATCGGTTAACCAGTGAGTTAGGATTATTTTTTTCAGACATTAGGCTTTCAATTTACAGTTTCTGGTTGGCTTCATTATGCCAAAGGGAATTCATTTTTGCAGGTAGATACTGAAGAAATTTCGGGGGATGATATCCTCCCCCGAAATTTTAAATTCATGAAGAGGATTAATTACCTAATCCTTTACTTGCACTTTTATTCTCAATGAGCTCGATTTTATATCCATCAGGATCTTCAACAAATGCGATAACGGTGGTGCCGCCTTTGACAGGACCTGCTTCACGAGTCACATTTCCACCTGCATGACGGATGTCTTCACATGTTTTAGCAACATCATCAACTCCGAGTGCAATGTGACCATATGCATTGCCTAAATCATATTCTGTTACGCCCCAATTATAAGTTAGTTCGATAACAGCACCTTCGCTTTCATCACTGTAGCCTACGAATGCTAAGGAATATTTATATTCTTCATTTTCGCTCGTACGCAGTAGGCGCATGCCTAATACTTTAGTATAAAAATCAATGGAGCGTTGCATGTCGGTGACACGGAGCATGGTATGTAGTAAGCGCATAATAAAAGTCTCCCAATAAATTCGTACGCAGTGATGCTTAAAGTCGAATCAATTTATTAATATAACGCGTGGATATGGCTAAATACAGCGATTGTGGTTTATTTTTTAGCCATATCATGGTTATACTCAATTCGAGGGAGTATATCATAATTTTATGTTTATATTACGGGTGGTTAACGATGGCTGAACAACTTGAGTTTTTTGACATTCCAAGCCCTTGTCGTGGGATATGTCAAACCAATGAGCAAGGGTATTGCCGAGGTTGCTATCGTACTCGAGATGAACGTTTCGGGTGGTTGCAATTAACCAATGCTCAGAAACGTCATGTGATTCGTTTATGCCGTCAACGACTATTAAGAGCAAATAGTAAGAAAGTGGCCCAAGAAGAAAATAATGATCCACAGCAGTCATTGTTTTAGTGGGTTAATTATTTCACTACTAATTAGTAGGTTGTAAATCATTAAAGTACGAATTGATAAATTAACATTAATTTCATTGGTTATCTTTCAATAAAATTTTATTTATTCAAAATGATGATGGTATTTATGCAAATCCACTGTAAATGACATAATTTTAAGAATAACTATATTCTTTTGTTTTTAAAGGATTTATTTGCTATTGCATTTTTTATTGTTAGCTGTAATTACTATAAGGGTTAAAATAGATAGATTCGAAAGAAGAGTAAGGCTATTCTTATTAATAAGATAATTGATAGGTTATCTTATTAAGTGATTGGATTGTTTTTACATGAAAGTACATGGAAGAAAATAAAGGATATATCACGCAATAAATTATTGATACTCACTATATATAGGTATTTATTAGGTATTGAGTCAATAAAAGGTTGTCAATATAAAAGGGAATTAATATATAATTTAAAAAATAATATGTATTAGGTATATTTTTTAGACATTATAATTATATACAGGAGGGTAAATTGGAATCACAAATTGGAACTGAATTATCTCGCGTAGTACGTATGTGGCGAGCATTAATTGACTACCGTCTAAAGCCACTGAAGTTAACGCAAACACATTGGGTAACATTACATAACATTAGTCAGTTACCTCCAGAACAATCACAGATTCAGCTGGCAAAAGCCATTGGGATTGAGCAACCGTCATTGGTTCGGACGCTAGATCAATTGGAAGAGAAAAAGCTAATTTCTCGCCATACTTGTGCTAACGATCGACGAGCCAAAAGAATCAAATTAACTGAGGAATCAGAGCCTTTTATCAAAACTGTGGATCAAGTGATTAATAATACGCGTACAGAAATTCTGAGTAATATTAGCCATGATGAGCTAGGGCAGTTATCTCTATTGTTGTTAAAGTTGGAAAAAAATATCCTACGATTACAGAATGATTCATAGCTTAATAATTGTTTATTCATGAATGAAATGTAATCGAAAATATATTGAACTAATAAATATAGCCACTATTCACGTAATATGTATTTTGATTTTATCTAATGCATGATTTTTTACGTGAGGCGGCTTTATATTTTGCTACTTTTAGATATAAAGTTTTGGACGCTGTAGATAAGGCTGAACAGTAAAGGATAGTGTGAAAATATCATATTTTCCTTTCATTAAAATAATATCAATTTAAATTATTTCATCTATGAAGTATGGGGATGTAAAGACGAATCAAAATAAATTTAAAATGAAGCATACAAAAAAATTCAGTAAAATAATTTAGCATTGTTAATAACACTAAATTTTATTAACAGCCATGAGATTAAAATTAAATCACTAAAACTTGTTAACAGAAAATGCGTTCACCGAATCATGGGAGGTGAACGCATTTTATTTTAATTTGAATCAACTTAACGAGGTGAAACTGTGACTGTGCTTCCGCTGTTTGCAATCATGACACGTTGACCAACACGGAAAGCAGTTGGATCTTGTTTTTGAACAACAACAATATTTTTACCGCTGTCTAAACGAATTTCCAGTTGAACACCTTGGCTTTTATTTAAAGCGCCTTGAGCCTGTTGACCTGCTAAACCGCCGGCAATTGCGCCAGCTGCGGTTGCCAGCGTTTTGCCTGTACCACCACCAACAGTATTACCTAATAGACCACCAATTACAGCACCACCAATAGCACCAATAACGTTACCATCTTCACCCGCTTGGATAGTAACAGGGCGCGCATTCAGGACTGTACCATAAGTAACGGTTTGCACTTGTTTAGCATCTTGAGCTGAAATAGTATCACCAGAAAGCGTACTCGTATTGACACAGCCAGATAATGCAACAACCGCAGCAACACCTACAAAAACTTTCTTAAGCATAATAACTCCTATGAGACTTGCTGTTTGTGGCAGTAACGTAGCATTGAATATTTGTTCTTACCATAAGCGCAATAACATCAAAAATTTATTTTAGATAACAGAGCCTAGATTACTAATCTTGAATTAAATAATGCATCAACACTAGGTAAAATGTCTCAAATTCCACCTAAAATCCCAATTTAGGGCACCCTTTGCTAAAGAGTGTTCTGTTTTTATCTATTTCAGAGCATCTCATTATAGCAATCAATAAAGAGTGCACTTTTACCTGTAATGGTGACCACTCACTTTAAGGTGTAGCAGATAATTACAGAATGAACCATTATAAATCAAATTAAATAAGCAATAGATAAAAAAAACATCTATTGCTGCTATTTTGCTCACTATTTTGAATCTTCTCTTCATTTATTTATTATTCCTGCGAAGCGGTACGAGAAATTGAATCGATCAGTTGACAAATACTTCCCTCGAAGCACAATCTTTCGTAGTTTATCTCATCAAGTGAATAGGCACGTTAAAGGGAATAAATGATGATTAAGTCAGGTCGCTATATCGGTGTTATGTCAGGAACTAGCCTAGATGGTGTTGATGTCGTTTTAGCTGCAATAAATGATAAATTTGTTGCGGAACAAGCGAGCTTGAGTGCCTCATTTCCTATCGAATTGAAAAAGCGGATTCTAAATATTTGCCAAGGGCAGGAAACAACACTTTCTGAGCTAGGGAAAATTGACAGAGAACTCGGCACAATATATGCCAATGCCATTAATCAGCTTCTTCAGCAAACGAGTTTATCTCCTGAAGATATTATTGCTATTGGCTGTCATGGGCAGACGGTTTGGCATGAACCTGATAGCGAAACCCCCTTTACTATGCAAATTGGTGATAACAATCGAGTCGCAGCCTTAACGGGAATCACTACAATTGGTGATTTTCGTCGTAGAGATATGGCTTACGGCGGTCAAGGTGCGCCATTAGTTCCTGCATTCCATTTGGCGGTATTAGGGCATCCCACTGAAAAACGAATTGTGCTCAATATTGGTGGAATAGCGAATGTTACCGCATTACTCCCAAATGCTTATGTAAAAGGTTATGACACAGGACCTGGCAATATGCTAATGGATACTTGGGTCTGGCGTAATAAGCAACAAGCCTATGATAAAGATGGAGAATGGGCAAAGACGGGTACGGTGAATCAAGCACTATTGAACATGATGCTTAATGATGGCTACTTTAAACGTTCAGCACCCAAAAGTACTGGGCGTGAATATTTTAATATGCAATGGTTGGAGCAGCATCTAGTGCATTTTCAATTGTTATCACCTGAGGATGTTCAAGCTACATTGTGTGAATTAACCGCTGTATCTATTGTGGATCAAGTTAAATTATGCGGCGGCTGTGAACGTTTGATAGTGTGTGGTGGTGGCGCTCAGAACAAATTCTTAATGTTGCGGTTAGCGACATTATTACCGGGTATTGAAGTGGCACCCAGCGATAAATATGGACTGAGTGGCGATGATATGGAAGCACTCGCGTTTGCATGGCTTGCGGCCCGCACAATTTCAGGTTTATCCGGTAGCCTTGCCTCAGTCACTGGTGCCAGCAGAGATAGCGTATTAGGTGCGATATATCCTGCTAATATAGATAAAAAATAACCGCTATAAAGGACAGTAAAATGAACGAGCTTGAAGAGATCGATCTTGCCGCGGTACGACGTGAATATACAAAAGGTGGCTTGAGACGCAAAGATTTAACTCCTGATCCGATTCCGCTTTTTGAGCGTTGGTTAAAGCAAGCTTGCGAAGCACGGTTAACCGATCCTACCGCAATGTGTGTAGCAACCGTCGATGAAACCGGACAGCCTTATCAGCGAATCGTGTTATTAAAGCATTTTGATAAAGATGGGTTAGTTTTTTATACCAACTTAGGTAGTCGTAAAGCGCAGCATTTAGAGCATAACAATAAAATCAGCCTGCATTTCCCATGGTATCAATTGGATCGTCAGGTTCATTTTACGGGAGTTGCTGAGCGATTGAGCCCGATTGAAGTACTGAAATATTTCCATAGCCGTCCAAAAGATAGCCAAATTGCGGCTTGGGCATCGGCGCAATCTTCGAGAATTTCAGCGCGAGGGATCCTAGAAGGGAAATTTTTAGAACTTAAACAGAAATTCCAAAATGGCGAGGTTCCATTACCCAGTTTTTGGGGGGGATATCGTGTTGTTTTCAATAGTGTCGAATTTTGGCAAGGTGGTGCTCACCGCCTGCATGACCGCTTTCTATACCAAAGAGAAGGGGATGGTTGGGTAATTGACCGATTAGCCCCGTAATAAATGGTTTTTTAGCTGGCGCTTAATTGATATGCGCTTTATGCTATAGCCTCGTTTAAGAAAATTGACAAATCATATTGGCAAGCCTTTGAGCGTTGTCTCACTTTGTCCATTTTTAATATTAAAATAGATAGACAAAATTCAACCGATGGAGTCATTGATGTCTAGCAATAACCTGATTAAACAATTGCAAGAGCGGGGCCTCGTTGCCCAGGTAACGGATGAGGATGCGTTAGCAGAGAGACTGGCGCAGGGCCCTATCTCTCTCTATTGTGGCTTCGACCCTACCGCTGACAGCTTGCACTTGGGACATCTGGTTCCTTTGCTGTGTTTAAAACGATTCCAACTAGCCGGGCACAAGCCTGTGGCGTTGGTTGGTGGCGCAACGGGTCTAATTGGCGATCCGAGCTTTAAAGCTACTGAACGTAAATTAAACACCACAGAAACCGTTCAAGAGTGGGTAGAAAAAATCCGTAACCAAGTTTCACCATTCCTTAGTTTTGATTGCGGTGAAAACAGCGCACGTCTAGCTAACAACTATGATTGGTTTGGCAAAATGGACGTACTGACGTTCTTACGTGATATTGGTAAACACTTCTCTGTTAACCAAATGATTAATCGTGAGTCCGTTAAACAGCGTTTAAACCGCGATGATGTCGGCATCTCTTTCACTGAGTTTGCGTATAACCTGTTACAGGGTTATGACTTTGCGAATATGAATAAAGAGATGGGTGTTGAACTGCAAATTGGTGGTTCAGACCAATGGGGAAATATCACTTCCGGTATCGACTTAACACGTCGTTTACACCAAAACCAAGTATTTGGTTTAACCGTTCCTCTGATCACCAAAACTGACGGTACTAAATTCGGTAAAACTGAAGGTGGTGCAGTTTGGTTAGATCCAAAGAAAACCAGCCAATATAAATTCTACCAATTCTGGATCAATACAGCAGATGCTGACGTTTATCGCTTCCTGAAATTCTTTACTTTCATGGAATTAAGCGAAATAGATGCATTGGAAGAAGAAGACAAAAATAGTGGCAAAGCACCTCGAGCACAGTATGTATTAGCAGAGGAAGTGACTAAATTAGTTCACGGCGAAGCGGGTCTTGCAGCAGCAAAACGTATTACTGAAAGCCTATTCTCTGGTGCGGTATCTGATTTAACTGAGGCTGACTTCGAGCAATTGGCGCAAGATGGTATTCCATGCATCGCCCTTGAAGACGGCGCAGATCTTCAGCAAGCATTAGTTGATTCAGAGCTGGCTCCTTCCCGTGGTCAAGCTAGAACCGCAATCAGCTCAAATGCAGTATCTATCAATGGTCAAAAACAAACTGAACCAATGTATGTATTTACTGATGCTGACCGTTTATTTGGCCGTTATACCCTTATCCGCCGCGGTAAGAAGAACGACTGCTTAATTAACTGGAAATAGCTCTGACGAACCTTTGTAATATTGAGCCCGGAAATCTCCGGGCTATTCATATTGGCAATGGCTACTCACTGATTTCTCTTCATTCGACATAACAATTCTCTGGGTTTCCAATGAAAAGCGTATTATCAATTCAATCCCATGTTGTTTTCGGCCATGCAGGAAACAGTGCTGCTGCATTCCCTATGTGCCGTATGGGCGTAGATGTGTGGCCACTTAACACAGTGCAATTCTCCAACCATACACAATATCCTCAATGGACAGGTTCTGTATTTCCCGCTCAACACTTGACGGATATTGTCGAGGGATTAGCAAAGATTCATAAGCTTGAAATCTGTGATGCCGTGTTAAGTGGATATATTGGCTCCGCTGAACAAGGTAGTGACATTCTGGCAATTGTGAAAAAGGTTAAAGCTGCAAATCCTCAAGCACTCTATTTTTGTGATCCTGTTATGGGACACCCAGAAAAAGGGTGTATCGTTGCCCCCGGAGTGGCTGAGTTTCTTTGCCAGCAAGCATTAGCGGCGAGTGATGTTATTGCACCTAACTTATTAGAGTTAGAAACGTTAGCGAATGAAAAAATCACTACGGTTGAGCAAGCGGTGAACGCGGCGCGTAAGTTATGCCATCAAGGTCCTAAAACAGTATTAGTTAAGCATTTGAGCCGAGCGGGTTATCGTGCAGATCGCTTTGAAATGATTTTAGTCACTGCAGAACATAGTTGGCATGTTAGCCGTCCATTAGTGGATTTTGGTGAAAAGCAACCTGTTGGGGTTGGTGATTTAACTAGCGGTCTAATGTTGGTCAATATCTTGAAAGGCGAGCCATTAAATAAAGGCTTAGAGCATGTTGCCGCGGCGGTTTATGAAGTAATGTTGAAAACTAAAGAAATGGGTGAATACGAGCTTCAATTAGTTGCAGCTCAAGATTTGATGGTTAATCCTCAACATAAGTTCTGTGCAACTCAGTTAGATTAATTGAGATTGTAAATAAAAACAGCGCCCATTGGCGCTGTTTTTGTATAAATGGTTATTTGTGAGTGATTACTTTTTCAGTAATCCTTCTGCTTCTAATGCTTCTTGAACTTTTGGTCGTTTAGCAATTTTTTCGCAATATTCATTCAGATGGCTTAATCCACTGATATCAACACCGACCAAACGGGTCCAATTAGTGACAGTAAACAAATATGCGTCAGCGACACAGAAATCGCTTTTGGCAACAAAGTAAGGTTGGTTTTTCAGAACATCGTTCACATACTGGAATTTCTTCAGTAAATTTGCGCGGACAACATCTTTATATTCTTCTGGGGTACCAGGGGAAAATAATGGTCCGAAGTTCTTATGGAGTTCGGTAGAAATGAAGTTTAACGCTTCTAACTGATGATAACGTTTCATTGAACCCGGCAGTGCAATTAAATTTCTGTTTGGGTTTTGATCCGCAATATATTGAACAATGACTGCGCCTTCTGTTAATTGTTCATCATCATCTAAAACGAGAGTAGGGACTTGACCTTTAGGGTTAATTGCTAAGAAGTTCTCACCCGTTTCTGTGATTTTTTCTTTTAAGTTAACACGAACAATACTGAAATCTAATCCTGCTTCACGCAGAATGATGTGAGGGGAGAGTGAGCAGGCACCGGGAGCGTAATACAATTTCATTATAAAACTCCTAAGTCATAGAATAATCATCTTTATTGTTCCACCAAGTATACACTAGATTCAAAAAGAGAATTGCTAAAGGATGTGGAATTAGTCTCAATATTTAAAATCGGTAAAAATAGGTGATTCTTACGATAAGTGAGCAGCGAGGAGCTGGCCATCTAGCCAATTGATAATCATCTGAAATTAAGATTGTTACAGGGTGGGTATCTGAGAGTAGTTTGTTATACTCTCGCGCATTGTATTGAGGTTATCCCTCAACCCCTCCGACTACATTTTATGAGCGGCTAAAATGGCATCCGTTTCTCACATATTGAACCATCTTACCAAGCTTGACTCTCTTTTGATGGCGCACAAACCTAATAATAGTAAAGGATTCAAACGCTTTATTCTTGAGTTTTGGTTTTTTGGTTTGATTAATGCGCGCTCTTGCTTGTTTGCAGGTTTTTTCTTTTTAGCACTATTCCTAGTACCAGCAAAAGGGATCTTGGGTGTTCCTCGCTATGATGTTTTATTGATTTTTGCTGTGTCATTTCAAGCGTTATTGGTGTGGGCGAAATTAGAAACGTGGGATGAATTAAAAGCTATCTGCGTGTTCCATTTAGTTGGGTTTATGATGGAATTATTTAAAACCTCTGCGACGATTGGTTCATGGCAGTATCCTGATGATGCCTATACTAAATTATGGGGTGTCCCGTTATTTACGGGGTTTATGTATGCAGCGGTAGGCAGTTATATCATTCAATCTTGGCGTTTTTTTAACGTTAGGATTGAACATTATCCGCCTTACTGGATGGCAACTTTAGTGGCCTTGGCAATCTACATTAACTTTTTCAGCCACCATTATATTGATGATTATCGCTGGTATTTGACTGCCTTTATTTTTGGCTTATATGCTCGCAGCATGGTGTTTTACACCCCATTGGATAAAGAGCGAAAAATGCCACTGTTACTTGCATTTATGCTAATTGGCTTCTTTATTTGGCTGGCGGAGAATTTTGGGACGTTCTTCGGTGTTTGGCAATATCCAAACCAGATTGGAGCATGGTCGATGGTGCATGCAGGAAAATGGGGGGCATGGTCGTTGTTGGTGATCGTCACTTTTACTATTGTGGTGCATCTCAAACATATCAAAAGCTGTGTTTCAATCGCTCGCTAGAGACCCGATTTTCGTGAAATGCGAGCAAGTGAATCTCGCTCGCATTTTCTGTGATTACAAATCTTGCCGCCATGCATCAATGGATAATGGCTCACCAAAGTGGCTTTCAATGAGGCGACGAGTCACATCATGGAGTGGCGCTGCGAGAACTTCTGCAGTATTACCTCGCTCAACCACTTCGCCTTTATCCATCACCAGCATTTTGTCGCTAATGTGTTTCATCATACCTAAATGCTGAGTCACGTAGATATAAGCAATATCTTGCTTAGCTTGCAAATCGAGCATCAAGTTAATGATCTGCGAGCGCATCGACATATCAAGGGAAGCCAGTGCCTCATCAGCAACAATAATTTCTGGCTGTAAAATCAATGCGCGGGCGAGGGCGATTCGCTGTTTTTGACCAGATGCTAGCATATGTGGGTAATATTCAGCATGATCAGCGAGCAGGCCGACTTGGCGTAGCGTTTGGATAATCCGTCGTTCCCGTTCAATTCCCGTTAAATCGGTATTCAATTTTAACGGCAATTCCAGTGTTTGCCCAATACGCTGTCGCGGATTTAAGGAGGTGCTTGGATCCTGAAATATCATGCGAATACGCTGACTGCGATAGCTATAATCACCAAAACTGAGTCGATGACCACGAATAAGAATTTCACCACCAGACGGTTCCGTTACGCCTGAAAGCATACGGGCAAGGGTTGATTTACCTGAGCCGTTTGCCCCAATGATGGCCAAAGTTTGTCCCGCCTGTAGGTTAAAACTCAGGGGCTTAACGGCTTGCAATTCATGGCGGCGAAAGAGTCCTTCACGAAAACGGAAAGTTTTGGTTAGGTTACGCACTTCAAGTAACGTTTCCATCATGGTTGCTCCTCCGTATTCAGGGGATAGTGGCAGGCAACCAGATGACCCTTAATACTGCGTAGTGGTGGCGCATCAATGCAAGTACGTTGAGCATAAGGACAGCGAGGACCTAGGCGACAGCCAATCGGTAAATGTTCTAATGATGGAATTGCGCCTGGTAAAGTATTCAATCGACCTTTATGGGGAATTGGGCTTTCAAAATCAGGAATAGAACGGATCAATGCCTGTGTATAAGGATGACGAGGACGCTGTAAAATATCTTCAGGTGTTGCACTTTCTACGGTCTGACCGCAATACAGCACATTAATGCGGTCCACCAGTTTAGACATCATTTCCATATCATGGCTGATGAGCAAAATTCCCATATTATTGTTTTGATTTAATTTATCCAATAAACGGAAAATTTGTGCTTGTGTGGTGGATTCCATCGCGTTAGTTGGTTCATCTGCAATTAATAAGCGCGGTTGGTTGGCGATAGCAATGGCGATCATCACTTTTTGGCATTCGCCATCAGTTAGCTCATAAGGGTAGCTATGCATAATATCTTTGTGATCTTTGATACCCACTCGGTGTAGTAATTCGATTGCGCGGCGTTTACGCCAATTAAAGCGCTGCCACCAACGTCCTTTATATGTCCAGCCGGGAATGGATTGAATCAACTGCTTTCCTATATCAGCCGCGGGATCAAGACACGATTGCGGCTCTTGGAAAATCATGGAGATGTTATGCCCGATCAGTTGACGCCGCTTGCGCGGGCTAAGCTTAAGTAAGTCGATATCTTGAAAGCGAAAACGATCAGCAGTGACACGGATATTATCTTTGGTGATCCCACAAATGGCTTTCGCGATGAGGCTCTTACCAGAACCCGATTCGCCAACTAAGCCACGAACTTCACCTTCAGAGAGGGTCATAGATACCCGATCAACGGCTTTAACGGGACCATTGGCGGTCATAAACTCAATCGTTAAATTACGAATATCAAGTAATGGCATTATTCTACCCCCGAATTAATCGCACGGTGTAGTCCATCACCTAGTAGGTTTACAAACAAGACACTCGACATTATCGCCACACCGGGCAAAATCACGGTCCACGGTGCAACATAAATGAGCTCTAACGTATCCCCAAGCATGGCGCCCCACTCGGAAGATGGAAGTTGAGCGCCTAGGTCTAAAAAGCCTAGAGCAGCAATATCCAAAATGGCAATTGAAAGCGCACGCGTCAGCTCAGTGACTAAAATCGGCGTGATATTCGGTAATACGGTATACCACAAAATAAAGATGTTTGAAGCGCCATCTAAGCGTGCTGCCACAATGTACTCTTTATCAAGTTCATCATGAACAGCAACATAAATTGTGCGCACCATACGTGGGATCAAAGCAAGGCAAATCGCCAGCATGGCATTGGTCAAACTGGCACCCATAAATGCGACCACGATAATGGCGAGCAACAAAGAAGGAATGGATAGCAAAGTGTCGAGAATGTGGTTAAACACTGCGGATTTAAGACCACGAGTCATCCCAGCTAAACAGCCTAAAACTAAGCCAACAATTGTTGCAATTATGGTGACTAACAAAGCAGAACCGAAGGTTGATTTTGTCCCAATGAGTAAGCGGCTTAAAATATCGCGACCTAAATCATCAGTTCCAAAGAAAAAGGCAACTTCACCATAATGAGACCATGATGGTGGCGTAATTTGGTATCCCAAAAATTGTTGATCAATGGCATAAGGCGCTAAATAGGGACCGACAAAACAGAGGATGATTAAAAAAAGAACCCCAAAAAAGCCGATCATTGCTAGGACGTCGGAGGAAAAAATATTCCACACCACCCGTGTTGGGGATGGCATTTTTTGTTCACGATAAAAATTATCTGAGGACATACCAATCCTTATGCTTTAATGGGTCCATCATCGCACCTAAAATATCGGATAATACGTTCACGGTGATCACCAATGCGCCAATCAACATGACGCCTGCGGAAATTGCGGAATAATCCCCTTGGCGTATTGCGGTAACCAACCAACGTCCTAATCCAGGCCAGTTAAACACTAATTCTGTCACCATCGTTAATGTTAGCATCGTGGAGAATTGCAGACCCAATTTGGGAATGATAGGTGGGATAGCATTATGAAAAATATGGCGGCGGATAATTTTAAATCGGGAAAGCCCTCTCGTGGCGGCAGCTTTGACATAGTTACTGCTGGCTATCTCATCGGTACTAATACGAACTAATCGAATCACTTCAGTGGTTGGCGCCAGTGCGAGTGTGACTACAGGCAGGATCATGTGTTCTAATACATTGATAATCATATCTTTACGATATGGTGAGCCCGAAATCCATGCATCGATTAACGCAAATCCAGTGACTGGCTTTAGGTTATAAAGCAGGTCAATTCTCCCCGAAACAGGTAACCAGCCTAAATGGAGAGAGAAAAATAGAGTTAAGACCAAAGCTAAAACGAAAACCGGTACGGAGAACCCAAGTAAGGCAAAGGTGCTGATTGCGATATCAACGGGTTTATTACGCCAAAATGAGGCGATCATTCCAAGTGGGATGCCCACAAACAACGCGAATAAAAAAGCGAGAATGCACAGTTCCATAGTGGCTGGGAATGTGTCTTGAAGTTGGTCCGTAATGGGTTCACCATTAATGCTGGAAACCCCAAAATCGAAATGCAATAAACCATCGAAATAGAAAATATAGGCATCAATGAGTGATGCACCACTGAGTGGCGCATTGGGTGTGAAATAACTTAAGCTAAAGCTGACCAGTGATAGAAAAAATACAGTTACCAGCAAAAGTAGCAGTCGCCTCAAAGAATAGATGATCATGGCTGCTGCTCCGCCTTATTAGGTACTACTTTTTTCGGTTCTTGCATTTCACGATAAACCCCAGCAAATGAGGTGTTCCCAAAAGCGCTAATCACTAATCCTTTCATATCAAAACGATAAGCTTGTAAACGCAGTGAATAAGCTAGGGGTAAAATGGGTAATTCTTCAGCGAGAATCTTCTGTGCTTGATGATAGTAATCAATGCGATCAGCCAGCTCTTGGGTCAGAAGGGCTTTATGTAAAACCTCATCAAATTGTGTATCGCACCAATGGCTTAAGTTAGTTTGTGAACCAATTGCGGCACAACTTAGCAGAGGGCGAAAGAAGCTATCAGGGTCATTACTGTCGGTTGTCCAACCCGCCAATGTCATATCATGAGAACGATCCATTAACTGATTTTCTTGGAAGCGACCTTCAACCGAGCGGATACTCATGACAATGCCTACTTGTGCAAGATCAGCCTGAATTAACTCTGCCATTTTTAAAGGGCTTGGGTTATAGGATTGTGATGCAACAGGAACCCATAGCTCAAGTTTCAAATTTTCTAATCCCATTTCTTGTAGCATCTGCTTCGACAGCTCTGGATTGTAATCAGTTATTTTTGTTTGATTATCAAACGCCCAAGAAGCGCGTGGCAAAATGGATGAAGCCGTCTCTGCGGTGCCATAGTAAATGGATTGCATGAGTCGCTCATTATTAATTGCATAGGATATGGCTTGGCGAACTTTGAGTTGGTCGAGTGGAGGCTTGCTGGTATTAAAGGCTAAATAGGCGATATTCATGCCTGAGCGCATGGAAATACGCAGGCGAGGATCATCACGTAGGACTTTTAATTGACTGGCAGCAGGGTAAGCAAGAACATCACATTCCCCTGTGAGCAGTTTTGATATGCGCCCAGTACCACCGGCCCCCATATCAACGACCACTTCCTCCATACGAGGTTCTCCCTTCCAATAATCTTTATTACGTAATAAACGGACAAACTGCCCAGATTGGTAATCATCAAAATAGAATGGACCTGTCCCTACGGGGCGCCAATCAATCATTTCTTGGTGATTGCTCGCAGAGAGTGCATCTGCATATTCCGCAGATAAAATCGGTGCATAGTGAGTCGCTAAATGCCACAAAAAGGAAGCATCGGGGGATTTTAAGCGAAACTCAACCGCATAATTATTTAATTTTTTTATGCTTTCGACACTACTCGCAAATTGCAAACTGTCAAAATAAGGATAACGTCCACCATTAATAAAATGGTACGGATTACTCGTTTCGAACATGCGAGAGAAGCTAAAAACCACATCATCAGCATTCATATTGCGTGTTGGTGTAAACCAAGGTGTAGTTTGAAATTTGACGTCTTTTCTGAGGTATAGCCGGTAGGTAGCACCGTTATCCAGCACTTCCCAACGTGAGGCTAGTTCGGGAATTAATCGATAAGTAAATGGGTCAACATCGAGCAAGCGGTCATACAGTTGTGCACCAAGGGGATCAATAATTAACCCACTACTGGCAAGTTGTGGGTTAAATGTAGTGACAATGCCATTGACGCAGTAAATGAAGCCATTTTGGCGAATATCTGCTGGGACATCATTGGCAATGGTGTCTTTGTAACTTATGTCTGTTTGCTCAGCCAATGCTGACAGAGAAACAGTAAATAAAAACCAAAGAGTTAAAAGGCGCATAGATCTAATGTAGTTGACCTGAATTGCCTTATTGTAGCGTAAAAATAGGGTTACTGGGTATAAGCAAAATTTGTGGTGATATTTTGTTCATAATATCAATTGAAACGAAAGTTAATGTATGTAAATGAGAATCAACTTGGTCGTAATTAATTATAAAATAAAGAGTTATTTTGCATCTAATCTTAATGAGAAATAATCGCATTAAAAAGCTTTACAAATGATACTAATAACCATTATCATTAAATTCGTCTCCTAAGTGCTTAGCTTTTGCAGACAAGGCATGACATTGCTCACATTGCTTCCAGTGTTTTATTTGTATAGCCAGCTCGGGTGCTGGCTTTTTTTTTGCTCAATCGCCGCCTTCTAAGCTAATTTGATGTTTTTTTATCAATCCTCGAAATTGATCATAGCTGAGTGACAAGTACTGAGCGGCTTTACGCTGATTAAAATGCGCGTGACGTAGTGCTGCTTTAACATGATTTTTTTCCGATTCCAATTGCCATTGGCGTAAATCAAAAGGGAAGGAAAGGTGCGCTTCTTGGGGGGCTGATGAGGACGGGGTGGCATCATGTAGTTCGGCAAGTTTTTCCCCAAACGGATCTAAAATAATCGTATCGACAGGTTGGTCACTTTCTCCATGACGATATACCGATCGTTCCACCACATTTTTAAGCTCACGAATATTACCCGGCCAAGCATATTGCATGAGAGTCTGTTGTGCTTTTTCAGAAAAACCCGTGAAATAAGGACGTTTTAACTCCCTTATCATGCCAATCGCAAAGTGCTCAGCGAGCAAAAGAATATCTGGAATGCGCTCTCGTAAAGGTGGCATATGCAGGACTTCAAAGGCGAGCCTATCGAGTAAATCTGCGCGAAATCGCCCTTGACGTGCCAGCTCCGGAAGATTGGCATTGGTTGCGCACACTAAGCGAACATCCACTTTTAAAGATTGGCTTCCTCCGACACGTTCTAGCTCGCCATATTCAATCACTCGTAAGAGCTTTTCTTGGACAGACATAGGAGCCGTTGCGAGCTCATCAAGGAACAGCGTCCCTTTGTCCGCACGTTCGAAGCGACCTTGATGGCGCTTTTGTGCGCCGGTAAATGAACCTGCTTCGTGCCCGAATAATTCAGAATCCAGTAAGTTCTCATTGAGTCCACTGCAATTTAAGGAGATAAAAGGCTCTTGCCAGCGTGGGGATAAATAATGAAGACGATCGGCGATGAGCTCTTTACCCGTTCCTCGTTCACCAATGACGAGCACAGGCTTATTGAGTTTTGCAAGTTCGGAGGCTCGTTCGAGAACATCGAGGAAATTGCTGGAAACCCCAATGATAGTATTGTTAGTTTCTTTCATGGTTTTTTTTACCAAGTGTTGGTTAATTTCACCTGCCTTTAACTATAGTGTAAATGGTCACCAATAGAAAATAAAATTTTATTTTTGTTTGTTTTCAACATGTTATTTGATAATTGAAAAGTTGGCACGCTGCTTGCTATTTTAGAGTTGTAAAAGATTTAAATTGAAATAATTATCGGTTTAATAATTTCAATTTTATATTCATGGAGCATCACGTATTGGTTGGACGCCAACATCGGGTTGAGGCTCTACAGAAAGATAACATCCATCAAGAGGATATAAATTATGGGTATTTTTTCACGTTTTGCCGACATCATTAATGCCAACATTGCTTCACTGCTTGATAAAGCTGAAGATCCGCAGAAAATGATCCGCCTGATGATTCAGGAAATGGAAGACATGTTAGTGGAAATTCGCTCCACATCAGCACGTACGCTAGCGGAGAAAAAAAGCTTAGAGCGTCGTGTGGAAATGGGTGAAAAGCAAATTGCTGAATGGCAAGAAAAAGCGGAATTAGCACTCATTAAAGATAAAGAAGATTTAGCGCGTGCGGCATTGATTGAAAAGCAAAAAGTCAGCGCCATGGTCGATACCTTAAAACATGAGCTGATTATTGTTGATGAAACACTGACTCGCTTAAAAGGTGAAATCACTGAATTAGAAAATAAATTGCAAGAAACTCGTGCAAAACAGCAGTCAATGACAGTGCGTTTAGAAGCTGCGCAATCAAGCCGCAACGTTCGTCGCCAGTTAGATAGTGGTAAACTGGATGAAGCGATGGCACGTTTTGAGCAGTTTGAGCGCCGTATTGACCATATGGAAGGCGAAGCGCAAAGCTACGGTATTGGTAAACAACGCTCTTTAGAACAGCAATTTGCTGAGTTAAAAGCGGATGATGAAATTAGTGCACAATTAGCCGCGCTTAAAGCTAAAATTAACAAAGACGAATAATATTAAACACGCAAGGCGCAGTATTTCTGCGCCAGTGCGCTAGGCTAAATAACCATAAATAAGGAAATGTGATGGGCTACGTTTTATTGTCTCTCGTATTAATCATTTTTGTCATTTTTGTTCTGCCAATTTGGTTGTGGCTCCATTATGGTAAGAAAAATAACGGGCAGGGAAGTCAGCTTACTGAGAATGAAGTGCAACGTTTAATGCAATTGGCTGAACAGTCATCTCGTATGCAGCAACGTATTAAAACGCTTGAAGATATTTTAGATGCCGAGCATCCAAATTGGAGGCAAAAATAATGACTAATCTACGCAACCGTAAGTTATATCGCTTAACGGATAAACGGGTTTTTGGTGGTGTTTGTTCCGGTCTCGCTGACTATTTAGAGTTACCGGTTGCTTTGGTCAGAGCATTAGCAGTACTCGCCCTGTTTATGAGCTTTGGATTGACCTTAATTGTGTATGTGGTGATGTGCTTTTTTGTTGAAGCTGCGCCAAGTGGTTATCGCAGTGAAAGAGACATTGGTCTTGAAGTGACGACACTATTAAACCAAATTGATGCACAGCTACAAGCTGGAGAAATGAAGTTGCGTCAAATGGAACGCTATGTGACCTCGGATACTTATACCGTGAACAGTAAATTTCGTCACCTATAACAGATTTGCACCATCACATAAATGGGAATAGAGTTTAATAACTGTATTCCCATTATATTTTTATTGGGAGAGCGAGAATTAGGAGCACTATGAAACGGCTACAAAATGAATTAACTGACTTAATGAACCGTAGCGTTGATCGCCATGTAAGGCTTGCTGTTACGGGGCTAAGCCGTAGTGGCAAAACTGCATTCATCACTTCTCTCGTCAATCAACTCCTTAATTCCACGACAGGTGCGCGTCTCCCGCTATTTTCTGCGGCAAGAGACAAACGTATTTTAGGCGTTAAACGTATCCCTCAGCGCGATATGTCTATTCCTCGTTTTGCTTATGATGAAGGTATTGCCTCACTGTATGGGAATCCGCCTCAATGGCCCACGCCAACTCGAGGTGTCAGCGAAATTCGCTTAAAACTGCATTACCGTTCAAATGACTCATTTGTTCGTCATTTCGTAGATAACTCCTCCTTGTATTTGGAGATTGTAGATTATCCGGGAGAGTGGTTACTGGATTTACCTATGCTGGATCTGAACTATTTAACATGGTCTAGCCAAATGAAGGTGCTGCTGAAAGGCAAGCGTGCTGAACTCGCTAATGAGTGGTTACAGCTTTGCGAAAAATGTGACCCATTAGCGCCCGTAGATGAGAACTTGTTAGCTGAAATTTCGGATGCTTACACTGCATATTTACATGAATGTAAGCGTCAAGGGCAGCACTTTATTCAACCTGGTCGGTTTGTCTTACCGGGAGATCTCGCGGGTGCACCTGCATTACAGTTTTTCCCATGGCCAAACATTGAAAAATATGGTGAAAAACAGTTAGTGCAAGCGGATAAACACACCAATATTGGTGCGTTGCAGCGCCGCTATCAATACTATTGTGACCATGTGGTGAAAGGGTTTTATAAAGACCATTTTCAACGTTTTGATCGTCAAATTGTGCTGGTGGATTGTTTGCAACCCCTAAATAGCGGTGCAGACGCATTCAATGATATGCGGATGGCGTTAACACAGTTAATGCGCAGCTTCCATTATGGAAAACGCACATTACTTAGACGGATGTTTTCCCCATGTATTGATAAGCTTCTATTTGCAGCCAGTAAATCCGATCATGTTACACCCGACCAACATGCTAATTTGGTCTCGTTATTACAACAACTAGTCCAAGATGCATGGCAAAATGCAGCATTTGAAGGTATCAGTATGGATTGTGTTGGGCTTGCGTCAATTCAAGCAACGGAAAGCGGTATTGTCGATTATAAAGGCGAAAAATTACCAGCGTTGAAAGGCGAACGTCTTAGTGATGGTCAGCCACTGACTTTCTACCCAGGAGATGTGCCTAAGCGTTTGCCAAATGAACAGTTCTGGCAACAGCAGGGCTTCCAATTTGAAAATTTCCGCCCTCGTCCAACGCCGTTAGACCAACCTTTGCCTCATATCCGAATGGACAGTGCGCTGGAATTTTTGTTAGGAGATAAACTGAAATGAGTGAACCTCTAAAACAACGTGTGGATTTTGCAGATAAAGCAGGTAAACCTGCTATGGAGTCGTTAAAACAAGCTCAAACTTTTGATGAAAGTGCATTTGAAAAATTTATTCCAGTCGATATACAGGAAGAGCAAGATAGCCAAGACGGTGAAGTTGAAAGCTTGATCAATGACGCACTCAAACCTAAGCGCAGTTTTTGGCGAAAACTGGTTGGGACTGCAGCGGGTATTTTTGGCGTAAGCGTTGTTGCTCAATTAGGTATTTGGATCCACCAATCATGGATTACCCAAGATTGGACTGCACTTGGAACGGCTGCTGCGGGCGGACTGATTGTCGTGGCTGGTGTTGGCTCTGTGGTTGGTGAATGGAGGCGTTTATATCGACTCAGGGAGAGAGCTCAAGAGCGAGATCATGCACGGGAATTGCTTCATAGCCATGGAATGGGGCAGGGTAAGGCATTTTGTGAGAAGCTAGCCAAGCAATCCGCATTACCGATGCAGCATCCCGCCATTCAGAGTTGGCAAGCAACCGTTCATGACTCCCATAACGATAGGGAAGTGATTGAGCTATATAGTAAATTAGTGCAGCCAATTTTGGATGAACAAGCACGCAAAGAGATTAGCCGTTCATCGGCAGAATCTGCATTAATGATTGCAGTCAGTCCATTGGCGATTGTGGACATGGCATTTATTGCATGGCGCAATATTCGTTTAATTAATCGCATTGCGGCAATTTATGGTATTGAACTTGGGTACTATAGCCGAATTCGTTTATTTCGTATGGTACTGATTAATATTGCATTTGCAGGTGCATCCGAGCTTATTCGTGAAGTGGGTATGGACTGGCTGTCTCAGGATATTACCGCGCGGCTCTCGACTCGAGCGGCACAAGGAATAGGGGCTGGGTTACTGACGGCTAGACTTGGTATCAAGGCGATGGAGCTATGTCGTCCATTACCATGGATAGACGATAAGCCAAGATTAGGCGATTTCCGCCGCCAATTAATTGGGCAGTTGAAAAACGCGATCCCCACAAAGAAAGATAATTCATAAGCTGTAAATATAGCTGGCAGGATGAGTTGACAGTTTAATCACATCCTGCCTATCCCCTCTAAAAGAGACTTTTCCTGTCTGTTTAATCAACAACCCTGCTTTCTAAGAAAAAACTCGGACTGATATTTCTTAGAAACTAGATGGGTGTCAACAATATGTGACACGAATACTGTATTACTGACCTAATTAACGCTAAAATATCAAGAATTATGTTCTCTACAGAAGGTTTCATCATGCGCCTCGAAGTGACCTGCCAAGACCGTATCGGTTTAACGCGTGAATTACTTGATCTTTTAGTCCTACAAAACATTGACTTAAAAGGTATCGAAATTTCAGCTCAACGTCGAATTTACCTGAATTTTGCACCTGTCGATTTTCAGGTTTTTAGCACGTTAATGGCAGAGATCCGCCGTATTAATGGAGTGATTGATGTACGTCGTATCTACTTTATGCCATCAGAGCGTGAGCATAGAGCTGTTTGGGCATTGCTTAACTCATTCCCTGAACCTGTATTATCCATTGATAATAAGCTGAATATCGAATTGATTAACCCAATGAGTTTGCAGTTATTTGGGGTTGATGAAACCAAAATCAAACAAAAATCTTTTTCGCAGTTAATTCCTAATCATGGGCTACATCGTTGGTTTGAGCGGGAGTCACCTGAGCCTTATACCGAGCGAGTCTCTGTAAAAGGAAGTGACTATTTAATGCAGGTCACACCAATCATTCTAGCGGATGAAGACGGAAAATTTCACTGCACAGGCGCAGTTATTCTCCTCAAATCGGTCGCTATATTGGAAAATCAGCGTAAGCAAGCGGCAGAAGTTGATGTGGATAACCGTGGATTTAACCAAATTGTTGCGGTTAGCCCTGCTATGGTTCAAGTGATCGAGCGAGCCAAACGTGTTGCAATGCTTGATGAGCCACTTTTGTTAGTCGGTGAAACGGGAACAGGTAAAGATATTTTGGCAAAAGCGTGCCATTTACACAGTGCTCGCGGCAATGCGCCATTTTTAGGATTAAATTGTGCATCGTTGCCGGATGATGTCGTCGAAAGTGAGTTATTTGGATATGCTGCGGGTGCCTATCCAAATGCTATTGAAGGGAAAAAAGGCTTTTTTGAGCAGGCAAACGGTGGAACTGTCTTACTGGATGAAATTGCCGAGATGTCGCCTCAAATGCAAATCAAGCTGCTACGTTTCCTGAATGATGGCACATTCCGACGTGTCGGTGAGGAGCATGAAGTTAAGGTAAATGTACGAGTGATCTGTGCGACACAGAAAAACTTACCCGAATTAGTCGAACAGAAAAAATTCCGAGAAGATCTCTATTATCGCCTGAATGTACTGACATTGACTATTCCACCATTAAGAGAGCGCAGTGAAGATATTAAACCGCTCACTAAAATGTTTGTGGCTAACTTTGCTAAAGAATTACATATTGCTGAACCTAAAATTTCACCAGCATTAATTGAATCACTGAATTCTTATTACTGGCCAGGCAATGTTAGACAATTGAGGAATGCATTATATCAAGGATTATCGCAATTTAATGGCGATATTCTGGATGTGGGCGATGTTCAATTACCGGATGCAGTTAATGCACCTGCGATTGCTTTAGATACATTAAATGGCTCGCTGGATGATATTACCAAACGTTATGAAGCATCTGTATTAGCAAGACTATATCGTGATTATCCGAGCACAAGAAAATTGGCAAAACGTTTAGATATTTCTCATACTGCGATTGCGAATAAATTGAGAGAATATGGTCTCAGCACTAAGAAAGAGCAAGACTAACGCGATGAAGAATATTTTAAAATTGAGTGTGATCGGCATATTAATGAGCGTGAGCGTCAACAGCTTCGCACAAGAAAAACCAAACAATAAATTGATTGATAAACTTTGCAAAAATGCAGTGCAAACAATGGATGACGTGTATGAAAACGGTGCGTTAACTCAGTGCCATTTTTCTGATCGTTCATTGCTTAGCGCTTATCAAGAATATCGTGACTTGCTCGGTGAGGATAAACAGTTTTTAGAGGCGAAATTAGAACCCAATAAAAACAAGGAAGTGATTTGCTCTGATGATAATTGTCTATCGATTATTTACCGTTGGAGTGGTGAGAATAAATTAGAAATTGAGCAAAGTTTTTCAGGAGGAGAAACCTATCTCCAGTTTATTCAAGACAAGAAAGACACTTTGCTTGAAATACGGTACTTTCCAGATTAATGGCACCGCTCCCAACTTGTAAAGCCCATCCAATGAAAATGCTCACTAAATTAAATATAAGCGCAAATAATTTAGTGAGCTAACTCGATTAACCCAAATTTTCATGTTCTTTACCTAAAAAGCGATGCTTTGATCATTGCGTGCTGGTGATTTTTTCTGCTATAAAAATGGTGAACGCCATTTTACTTTCTCAGTTAATGATAAATAAATGCTTAAGTTGTGCATTGATTATGAATAATAGCAACGCTGGTTTTATACCTTCAAGGAGTTGCAATGGAACAATTCACTATTAATTTTATTGTCAATTTCAAGCTACGTGAGTATATGTCTAAGAGTCACTATCAAGGTGATATGTTTGAATCAGCTAATGCTGCGGCAGAACTTTATTTAATGAATAAGGCAGCGGCAAATTATTTAGCCAAAAAGACCCGTTTTACGTGGGAAGCACTAGTGAAAAATGGGGATAAACCGCGGGATTTGATTATTGATATTCTCACTTCTTGTTGCCCTGTTACACAAGAGCAAGCACAGCGAGTATTAAGTACTCTGTCACACTCATTAGTGAGTATGATGAAGGAAAACATGATTTTTACTAATGTCGTTAACGCGAAAAATCACAAACGGCTATTTTGGGCTCATGTTGATTAAAACGTGCTGCGTAAGCCTCGTAAACGTCAATGCTACCCGTCAACATTATTCGTAAAATACCTGTCGATAAAAAAGGCCACAATCACTGAAAGTATCGGTGATTGTGGTCCAGCATAAATTGAGATTATTTCAGGCTATTTAGCGCGTTGTCATAATCAGGTTCTTCGGTAATTTCAGGAACTAGCTGGCTGTAAATGACTTTGTCATTCTCATCTAATACCACGACAGAACGTGCAGTTAAGCCTTTTAATGGTCCTGTTGTCATCTCAACACCGTAATCTGCTGCGAAATCGCTACGGAATGCAGATAATGTAACGACGTTGTCTAAACCCTCAGCACCACAAAAGCGAGCTTGTGCGAAAGGTAAGTCAGCAGAAATACATAAAACAACGGTGTTATCTAAACCACTTGCTAGTTGATTAAATTTTCGTACAGAGGCAGCGCAAACACCGGTATCTACACTTGGAAAAATATTCAGAATTTTGCGTTTACCTTGATACGTTTCTAAAGTTGCTTCGCTTAAATCCTTAGCGACTAAAGTGAAAGGTTTCGCTTGTGAACCTGCCTGTAAAAATGTACCTGCAAGTGAAATGCTGTTGCCTTTGAGTTTAACTGTCTGTGACATTCGTTTTTCTCCCGTTTATAGGTTGAGCTGCAGAGGATGAAATGAGAAAGTAATATTTATAATCAAAAAATTACGTAATTTCACGCCCTGAACTGTTGTTTTTACATTCTATTATTGACCAATTGCATTGTCAGCTTCTCAGTATGATAAACAAGAAGGTGACGCTGCAGTATACAATTAATAAGCTCTATTAAGAGTTTATGTTTTTTATTATGTATCATCCTAAAATACCATATTCAATGGGATAAAAAGAGCGCTTTGTGCCGTGTTTTACTTGTTATATGATGAGGCGAAAGCTAATTTTAAACCGATAATCAAGTCAATGGTTTACTGGATATCATTGGGAGAGCGCTGACTTACTAAATATGAATTTAGCGGTTTTTAATGGATGAATTCATCAAAGCTCAATGGTTTTTACTGTTGAGTTACCTTCTTTTTGATTAATAGATAGAAATAATAATATGCATAAACGTTCATTGACCTCTTTAGCTGTATTCATTTCGTCACTTTTCCTTTCTACATCTACTCTCAGCGCGACCATTCCCGCAGGTACTGTTTTAGCAGAAAATCAAGAAGTTGTGCGCCATCTTAAAGATGAACCCGCATCATTAGATCCAATTAAATCAGTTGGCCTTACAGAAGCTCAAGTCATGCGTGATTTATTTGAGGGTCTTGTTAATCAAGATAATCACGGTCAGCCAATCGCGGGAGTGGCATTAAATTGGCATACCAATGATAACCGAACTTGGGTTTTTCAATTACGTCCTGATGCTGCGTGGTCGAATGGTGAACCCGTTACCGCCGAAGATTTTGTTTACAGCTGGCGTCGTTTAGTGACTCCCGCTAATACTTCCCCATTTGCTTGGTTTGCTGCACTGGCTGGTATTAATAATGCGCAAGATATTATTGATGGAAAGCTTCCTCCAGAGCAATTAGGAGTAGAAGCAGTAGATAAGCATACATTGAAAATTGTCTTAAATAAGCCAGTTCCTTATTTTCCTTCATTAACTGCTAACTTTAGCCTGTTTCCTGTCCATCGTGGAACCGTTGAACAATATGGCGCAGATTGGATAAAAGTGGGAAATTTGGTTGGAAACGGTGCATTTAAACTGAATGATCGCGTTGTGAATGAAAAAATCGTACTAACCCCAAATCCGCATTATTGGGATCATAAAAATACCGTTATCACAAAGGTCACCTTTGTTCCGATTAACCAAGAGTCTCATGCAACCAATCGCTATTTGGCGGGTGATTTAGATATTACTGAATCCTTCCCGAAACAGCGTTATCAAAAATTATTACAAGATATTCCGAATGAAGTTTTTACGCCTGACCAATTAGGTACCTACTATTACGCATTCAATACTCAGCGAGCACCGACAAATGATGTGAGAGTCCGTCAGGCATTATCTATGACGATTGACCGACAACTGATTGCCAGCAAAGTATTAGGCACTGGTGAGAAACCCGCTTATTATTTTACACCTGATGTCACCGCAGGTTTCAAGCCCCAAAAAGGACTGTATCAGTCACATAAGCAAAAAGAGTTGGATCAACAAGCTAAAATATTGTTACAACAAGCAGGGTATAGTGAAGCTCACCCTTTGGAATTGACATTGCTTTATAATAGTTCGGAAAACCACCAAAAAATTGCGATTGCGATTGCTTCTATGTGGAAGAAGAAGCTAGGGGTTCAGGTTAAGTTAGTGAACCAAGAGTGGAAAACCTACATTGATAGCCGTAACACCGGAAACTTTGATGTGATCCGCGCATCGTGGATTGGGGATTTTAATGAGCCATCGACTTTTTTATCGCTCCTGACATCTCAACATAATGGCAATATTCCTAAGTTTAATAGCTCGCAATATGATGCATTAATGACGTCAGCAAGTATTGAAACCAATGATGCTCAACGTAATGCCTATTATAATCAAGCAGAAGCGATTATTGCTAAAGAAGCGCCAATTACGCCAATCTACCAATACACGAATGCACGGTTGATTAAGCCGTGGTTGAAAGGTTATCCGATTGAAAATCCAGAGGATGTGGCATACAGCCATAGCTTCTATATTATTAAGCATTAACAATGATATTTAGCCAGTACCCACCGTGCTGGCTAAACTTTTTGCGGTCCTAAAATAAAAAAACTCCTTCCACTGGAGAGTTAGAAGGAGGACCAAAAAGGAATAAACACTACAGAGCTAATAATAGGGAAAAACTTTGCGGTTTTATTGCTAATTTGTGTCAATCGAATGGGATCTCCCTAGCAAAAATTGAGAAATTTCATTGAGCTATAAATCCTGCACACCATCTTATTTTAATGCTTTTATTTTCTGTTCTTTAACACTAAATTAAACTTTGTATTTTTATTTTGTTATTGAAATCATTGCAATATTCCCTTTAATCAACTAAAAATACCTTACTTTTCAATTTATGGAGATATTTGCATGGCGTCGACCTATGGATCGCAATTTCAACACTCTAGCCCTGTTCATGCCTTTCAGTTAGATGGGAATGGCGGGGTTCTTCCTATCGATTTAAATGCAAATGCGACACAGCAATCTCCATTTTGGCTGCATTACGATTATAAAAATAAAGAGACCGCTAGCTGGATCCAACAGACTGATTTATTTAATGACCAAGTGAAATCATCACTGACTGGTAAAATGAATCGTATGCGTATGGTGCGTATTGGCGATGGTGTGTTACTCACATTGCAGACATTAAATAACACGACAGGTCAGCGTCCAGAGCAGCTAGTGGCATTTCGCATTTTCATGAATAGCCGTTTGATTGTTTCATGTAGACATCGACGTGTTCATTCATTGGATTCGGTTATTGATGATTTAAAAGAAGGTGTAGGTGCTCAAAGCACAGGAGAATGGCTTGCTGATGTTACGGATGCAATGACTGATGAAATTAGTGATTTTACTGATTCTCTTCACGAACGATTGATTGAAATGGAAGATGTGATATTGCATGGCGAAATTCCGGAAAGAGGGGAATTAGCCCTGTTGCGTAAACAAATTATTGTTGTTCGCCGTTATATGGCACCGCAACGAGATATGTTTTCACGGTTAACGGCCGAAAAATTATTATGGCTGGATGAAAATGATAGACGTCGTTTGCAAGAAATATCGGACAGACTCGGGCGTTGTATTGAAGATCTAGACGGTTTTATTGCGCGTACTGCGATTATGTCTGACGAAATTACGAACATGATGACAGAAATGATGAATCGCCGAATTTATACTATGTCATTAATGGCAATGATATTCTTACCCACCACGTTTTTAACCGGTTTATTTGGTGTGAATTTAGGGGGGATCCCGGGTAATGAGTTCAAGTTTGCCTTCAGTACATTCTGCTTGTTACTCGCGGGTTTGATTGCCACAGTGTTCTGGTGGTTAAAAAGAAGTCGATGGTTATAAGACGGTGAATTATTCTGGATAATGGGCACTAGTTTGAGATAAATCAATAAAGTGAATAGGGTTTTAAGGCAATATTACTCCCGCAGGTGAATGCAACGTTGAGCGATGAACGTTGTGCTCCATAATTGTAGTTTTTCTCATATTGAGTTCTTATACAGAATAATTGACCACTGTAATGCCGATGTCTCTTACATCGGCTTTTTTTTTGCATAAAATCTGACACTACCCCTATTATATAGAGGTAGTGGGATAACTATGAGTAATCTTATTTAAGTTCAATTACATCTAAACGGTCAGCGTTATAGTCGGGCTGATCATCTTCATCCATCATTGGCTGAGTCGGTAGCTCTTCGCGGTCAAAAGCCATATCGCCGCCATTGATCACGGCATCTCCATGAGAGATATTTTTAAAATCAAAAAGTTCAGTGTCACACAGATGCGAGGAAACAACATTTTGAGTTGCGCTAAACATGGTTTCAATGCGACCAGGATAGCGTTTATCCCAATCACGGAGCATCTCTTTAATCACTTGACGTTGTAAATTAGGCTGAGAACCGCACAGATTACAAGGAATGATAGGGAATGCTTTGGCTTTCGCATAACGCTCAATATCTTTTTCACGGCAATAAGCCAGAGGGCGGATAACAATGTGTTTCCCGTCGTCACTCATGAGCTTTGGTGGCATGCCTTTTAATTTTCCGCCATAGAACATGTTTAAAAACAGTGTTTGTAAAATGTCATCGCGGTGATGACCTAATGCGATTTTGGTTGCACCTATCTCTGTTGCTGTACGATACAAAATACCACGGCGCAGACGAGAACACAGAGAGCAGGTCGTTTTTCCTTCAGGAATTTTTTCCTTCACAATACCGTAAGTATTTTCTTCAACGATTTTATACTCAACACCGAGTTCCTCTAAGTAAGCCGGTAAAATATGCTCAGGGAAGCCAGGCTGTTTTTGGTCTAGGTTTACCGCAACCAAAGAGAATGAAATTGGGGCACTTTTTTGCAGGCTTTGCAAAATAGACAGTAGGGTGTAGCTATCTTTTCCCCCAGATAGGCAAACCATGATGCGGTCACCATCTTCAATCATATTAAAATCGGCGATAGCTTGCCCAACATCACGGCGGATTCTTTTTTGGAGTTTATTTAGGTTATATTGCTCTTTATTAGTCGTCATTCTCGGTTGTTCTTTCTTGTTTCTGATTGCTATTTAATTTTTTGAAAAGTATATGTTTTTTGGTTTTTTGTCGTTCTCGTTGTTTCCGAATTAACCCAGTCTTACACTGACTCATGTAGTAAGACATTGAATAAGACTGATATGTCAGAATTTAATAAAAATTCACAGACAAAAAGCTAAAAAACATTCACGGTAAAGAAATCTCTAAGCCAGCAATGATAGCAGATGGTAGGGGGCTTTCGATACTAGTAAGCAAAAAAGGTTCTACCTTATGATCATACTCTGATCGATTTGAAGGCAAATTAAGTGGGATGATAATAAGACGGCATCAGGAGTCTATATCATAAAAATAAATATTTATCAGTATGTTATGTTTTTTATGTTAAGTACATTTTCAATTCATATTGATGATTAAAATAATGATCGTATCTATATGCCGTGTGGCAACAATTAAAATCTAAAGGAATTCAATATGTCTAATACAATGACATTTTTTAGTAAAATGGTTTAACGAATCTACAGGCTTTGGTTTTATTTCTCCTGAAGATGGAAGCAAAGATGTGTTCGTACACTTTGTGCAATTCAAAGTGATAGCTTCAAAACGCTTACTGAAGGACAAAAAGTTAGTTTCTCAGTAGCGAATGGTGCAAAAGGTCCAGCTGCGGCAAATGTGGTGGCGCTTTAGGGCGATATCGTTATGAGATGTCTTTGCTGTAAAGGGACTCAGTACAGACGGTACCATTTTGAAGTAACAAAAAGTGACCCTTCTGGTGCTAAATGTATTTTTTGCAAAAGCACCATGCAAGCTCAGGCATGTTAGTCACTTGACAGGCTATGGTTAAGAACCTCGCTGTGGTGATTTTTTTATGACTGCCTATATTAAATGTAAAGAACTGTAATCATTATCTTGAAATTCTCGCTAGCAATCCTATATAAGTGATGTAACAGGATAAAAAATTAATCCATACTGGCTAATAGTGCTTATGTAATAGATATTTATTTTGATATTGAAGGAGAAATTATGTCTAACATTAGATCTTTTTCATTATTTCCAGCGTTATCTGATAACCTGCTTTCTAACAGGTTTGACCAAATGGATCGTTTATTCAGTCAATTAACAGGTAACCGGCCATTAACCTCAGAGCATCCATATAATTTAAAACAAATAAATGAATCAAATTATCAATTAACTGTTAGTGTTCCTGGTTATAAGGAGGATGAGTTAAGTGTATCCTTAAAAGGTGGGAAACTCTATGTACAAGGTGAGCAATCAACTGAATTAGTTAATGATTCAGAAAAATGGATTCATCAAGGGATAACTCAAAATAAGTTTTCTCTTGAATTTAATCTCGGTAAGAATGTAAAAATTGAAAATGCAGAATTATCAAGCGGTTTGTTAACATTAAATATTGAATATGAAATCCCGGAAGAAGAAAAACCTCGGGTCATAGCTATTGAAAATAAAGATACAAAATAATTTTTCTATATTTTTTAACCCGCCAACAATGGCGGGTTTTTTATTCAATAGAGGTTGCTATGAGCATTGGTGTATAGTAAGGCAATATTGTGTGCTTAAAGAATCAATGTTAATACAAATCCGTTAATCTTATAGTATGAAATCTCGCTTTTAAGTGATTTTTATATATATTTAAATGCTATTTTGTTAAAATACATGTGTTTATTTTTCTCTTTTTGATTGATTATTTGTTTATGTTTAAGAAAAAAATTACTGTTATCCTATGAATTAAGCCGTACTGTTATAACTAATAATTAAAATAATAAACACGTATTCTTATCTCTACTATACTTATAATATCCAAATTATAGAGCGAGTATATAATGATTGATTTTTTTAGGTTAACAAAAAAAAGTTCCAGACATATTGGTATAGCAATATATGTTGGTATCATCGCGGGTATTTTTTCAGCATTAGTCAAGTCAGGTTTTGAAGGCTTAATTCCGCCAAGAACCATTGAAACAACACCACCGCCAATCGTCTTACTAGAAAAGCTTGGGTTAAATATAGATACAATGACTTATCATTGGATGGGCTATAGCATTAATTGGGGGGGAAATGGTGTCCATATATTATTTTCAATAGTGATTGCAGTAATATATTGTATTATTGCTGAGTATTTACCCAAAGTTAGATTATTACACGGTATTTGTTTTGGTATCGCTGTTTCTATTTTTGCTCATGGCTTAGTCGTACCATTATTAGGACTATCTGGCTGGCTATGGACTGCTGGCTATCAAGCCCTTATTTCTGAGTTTGTTGGAACAGCTTTTTGGATCTGGTCAATTGAAGCAATTAGGCAAAATTTGCGTTATTGTTTAACCAAAGAAAAAGATGCTGAGTAGATTGGGATGTTTACCCCTTATCTATTATAAATTACTGATAAAATGTAAAGGCTCGTTTAAGCTATATAAGTTATCTATTCGAGAGGTCGCCTAGTGCGACCTTTTTATTTTTTTGATTTCTAGATGATTGTCAGATATATGCAGACTCAGAATCAATTACATTGTTATCAATTAACTCGGATGCTTGATAGGACATCATCCCGAACAAAGGTTATTGGCCACTATAGCGTGATAGTATGAGCGAAATTACACCTTATTAATAATACAATACTCAGAAAAAGAACATTATCAGTTACACGCAAGGAATAAATTTGACTTAATCTTTGACTCCATTTTTCTCATATCCATATAAATTAATTCTACCCGACAAATACTCACCTAAATAGACATCACTAATTTTATTGAAGCCTTGTTTAGAGATGTTGTCTTCTAACCACCCAATGTCTTTTCCGATGATTTCAAGTAGATCACCGTTAGCTAAGCCATCCACGATAATTGGATAACGTATGTTTTCATCACCACTTTGAATAATAGTTAACTGCCCATTCTGTTCAAGAACAACGCGTTTTAGCTGTTCTATTTCATAAATACCATTGGATCTTAACTTAAACATTAAATCATTTGCGGAAACGCCATTTTTTAAACACTCTTTAACATTAACGTTGCCATTATGTACTAAGGTAATTGGCTTTCCATCAATAACACGTTTAATTAATGGGTTATTTTCTTTTAAAAATTTAAGGGTAAAAACAAGCAAAGTCCAGATGATTAACACGAGTATAAATTGCAGCACGGTTATCGACTCATTGTAAATGACACCACCAATAATCCCACCTAAAACATAGTTTTGAACCTGGTCCATTGCGGATGAGGGGGCTAGGTTACCTTTTCCCATAAGGTTGATTTGAACAATCAAACATAGTATTCCCAATCCCAGCTTTATAATAATCGGTGCATAAATAATCATTTTCTTCCTTAATTTTTTATGATGGTTATTTCGGGATTTGTTAACCAAACCTCGACTAAATTGTAAGTTTTTTGATCTGAGCTTAAGTTAATACGGTAATAACGATCATTAATTTTAATGATGACAGCATCGGATAATTGTACTGAATTGGAAAGGATAGAGTTTATATTTACATCTTTGTCTTTCGATAATACTCTTACAAAATTAACCATTTGTGATGATTTCGAGTGCATATTTTGGTTGTCAGTATACTCTGCATATTGAACACCTGAAATGAAGAGCAAAAATAAGAAGGCGATAATCGTTAAATCTCGATATTTAGTCTGTAAACGATGACGCATATACAGGATAAAAGCGACGATCAAAGTGAATAATGTGCCAAAAATAACAATATATTTTAAATAATCATTTATATTGGACTGTGTTTGTAAATAATCTATTCCATAAAAATTCATAGAGACATCTTTCCTGATTGTTTACGATATTAATTTTTATCATAGTGACTTATTGCCATTTCAGCGTCGATATTAAATAACAATTAGTGTGAAGTGGGCACTATTACGTTCTCAAATTTATGTCTCCCCTGCTAACCAAAGTATACATTCACTTGCGGATAATCTATAAGCGATAATTGTAATTTGATAGGGCAAAATTACCCTTTTAACACTATTGACTTTGCTGAAATTTCTTATTATTTATAAATAATAGACTTGTTTCAATAGGCATTACCACTAGAAAATAAAGAGGAATATTTATGAATAAAGTTCTGATTTCTGCTTGTATACTGACTTCAAGTATTCTGTCATCCAACGCATTAGCTGCCGACAAAGTCACCTCGACACCCGAAAATATGACATGTAAAGAGTATGTGGACCTGAATCCTAAAAGTTGGGCTCCAGTTGCCTTGTGGGTAACATCACAAGACACTCAATTTAAAGGCGGTGATTGGGTGGCGCTATCTGAAAAAAGCGTTGCAGAAGCACCTTTAATTCTTGAATTTTGCAAGAAAAAACCAGAGGGAACCTTAAAAGATTACCTCGCTAGTAAGAAATAAGTTTTCTTAATCTCGAGTAGCCACAGTTTACATCTGCGGCTACTCGTATGACTGACTGTTAGACTTATCTTTCTACTAAACCAAGCGTTAATGACAATAAAATAAATTATTTTTCACTCAATCATAATATTTAGCCTAACTGTGGTTAATTATAGCGTCTGTGGCTTAAATATAAAATCATCGGTTGCTGTGATATTCTAATTTTGATAGGTTATAGTTTCCGTTATCTAATACTAAATATATTTAATGAAACTCATTACCTTATTTTTTTGTTTTTTTATTATTGCAGGGTGTTCATTCAATCCAACGTTTGAGCCAAATAAATCAACGTGGCCAAAGCAACATAAAGACGCGCGTTCAGATGAGCAAAAGAGAGTTGATAGGGACGCCGTTCATGAGCAACAAAGAGCTATTATGCGTGGTGAAAGACCCGATTATGGTGTATTTGAGCGCTATTAATATTTGAATAAGTATTATCTAATGCGGTGTATTTTAATTAGCTGAGAAGGTGCTAACTAAAAATTTTGTAGCTATGTTATGATTTCACTTAAGACTAATAACTGTGGATATTAAATATGAAAGATCATCACATATCTGAATGGGCAAAGGTCCGTGAAACTTCAATTGAGATTGCTCAAGCCATATTTGAATTAGCTAAAGGGAATGAGGTGTTAGCTGAAAAAATTTGGGAGGAAGGGTCTGATGAAGTACTTCCACTGGCATTTTCTAAGACAACAGAAGACAAATTGTTTTGGGGTGAGCAAACAATAGAGCGTAAAAATATTTAACTGTATTTTAATGTCCTAAAGGGGTTTGCTCTATACAAGGCGACGCACCGCGTAGCTTTTTTTATTGCCTGAGTTATCATCGTATGGTTTTTTGAATTTTCTTATTTTTCAGTTTGTTACTGCTTTTTGTTATGTATGAAAACATGTTCAATTGAAATTGATTTTAAAATAATTACAGTATTTATGAAAAAAAACATTGCTATGATTAAGGATATATGAGTAAATACGTCCATCGGTTTGAAAGTACAGACCTATTTATGAAAGCAAGTTTTGAAAAGTTCCCCATCAAGTGTTATCCATTGATATCCACTCGTAGTGAATTCCTCCTAATTAGTTCCATAAGTATAAAGAAGTATCAAACCTATATGCCGTGTGGCAACAATTAAAATTTAAAGGAATTCAATATGTCTAATACAATGACTGGTTTAGTAAAATGGTTTAACGAATCTAAAGGCTTTGGCTTTATTTCTCCTGCTGATGGTAGCAAAGATGTGTTCGTACACTTCTCTGCAATTCAAAGCGACAGCTTCAAAACGCTGAACGAAGGACAAAAAGTTAGCTTCTCAGTAGAGAATGGCGCAAAAGGTCCAGCGGCTGTAAACGTCGTAGCTCTTTAATATACCAGCTTAATACAGCGCTTAAAATTTCAAACCCCTGCCAATTGGCGGGGGTTTTTCGTTTATAGCTATCAGTAAATCGCATCCACATAAACTAATTGTTGCAGTAGTGTCATTCTCTTCAGGTAATGGTATGGTGAAATTTTCATAATCACCAAAAAGGTGTGACCATGAATATGCTTTCAGCCACAGAAGAATGGAATAAGAATGATTATCTGATCAGCACAGATAAAAACAGATTAGATATTCACGCGATACAACACTATCTAACAAGATCTACGTGGGCGAAAGGCATTGATGTTGAAACCGTTCGTTTATCTATTGAGCATAGTCTTAATTTTGGTGTTTATCGTAATGAGGTACAAATAGGATTTGCCCGTTTAGTCACAGATTACTCAACTTTCGCTTATCTTTGTGATGTATATGTGCTTGAAGAATATCGAGGGCAGGGGCTTGGCAAATGGCTGATAAGTTGTATTCATAGCCATCCAATTTTTCAAAAACTACGTAGAATCACTCTATTTACAACAACCGCAGCATGGCTATATCAACAATTTGGTTATGAGCCTGTCAACAAACAAAATTATGCATGGACGATTAATCGACCTGATATTTATATTCATGGAAAAAGTAAAAGTTGATTAAATAACTCAATGTAAATTTAAAAACTCACTTGAGGCATAATTTGCTCTTAATCCTATAGTTATATTTACCTAGTCAAGATATTGTACTCAAAAGAGGAGAATAAGTATGCCTGTATTTAGTCCAATAGAAATAATCGCGGACGTTATGATGAGCACGATTAATATGGTTGCAGTACCTTTTGAGTACCTACTTTATAGTGGGAAAATCTCAGAGATATTTATGATGGGTGTATTTTATATGTAACACTAGAGAGTAAAATTAAGAAATAACGTTTAGCATAAAGTCAGGTATGGCGCTTTATGCTAAATAAAAGATGAAAGCTCTATTTTTCTGGATTTAAATACGCTTCAAAAAATAATTGAAGGTCAATTTTTAATATTGAACTTAATGCGACAAGATGCTCAATATAGATAGACACTGAACCTTCTTCATAGTGGGAGTACACTCGCTCTGAGACGGAAATTGCTTGGGCGATTTCCGTGGTAGTCATTTGGCGCGCGAGCCTCTCTTTTTGGATAAATTTACCCAACGAGAGGTTGTTGGGTTTTCTTTCGTTCATAATTCCCTATCCTAGAATAATCGTGAAGCAATAAGTAACATATTTGCTTTGATTTTTCATAGGGGAATATCTGTATTTTGTGATGGTTAGGATAATTAGTAAAAATTATCCTAAGATTCATTCAAATTAAGCTTTCAGTGCATATTCTACCGCACATTGTGCGTGAATAGCTGTCGTGTCAAATACAGGTACAGAAGTATCGCCAGCATTCACCAGTAGGGTGATCTCAGTACATCCTAAGATAATTCCTTCAGCGCCATGTTCGACAAGTGTTTTCATGATGCGTTGGTATTCAGTGCGTGAGGTATCGGAGATGATCCCTAAACAGAGTTCATGATAGATAATATCATGGACGATTTTTCTATCTGCTTCATTTGGGGTTATCACCCTTAAATTAAATTTATCGGTCAGACGATCTTTATAAAAGGCTTGTTCCATCGTAAACGCAGTACCTAACAAACCAATAGTTTTAATGCCAGACTGCGTTATTTTTTCACCTGTAGCGTCAGCGATGTGTAGGAATGGAAGTTTTGATTTTTCCTCAATTTGAGGGGCAACTTTATGCATTGTATTGGTACAGAGAACCAAAAAGTCAGCGCCAGCAGCTTTTAAGCTCGCTCCTGCACTCGCTAAATGTTCACCGGCAAGATCCCATTGTCCATGGGATTGAAAATGCTCAACTTCAGCAAAATCAATGCTATATAAAATAACTTTTGCAGAATGCAGCCCACCTAGCTGTTGCTTTATGCCTTCATTGATCTGTTGATAATAGAGTTGAGTTGATTCCCAACTCATACCTCCAATCAATCCTATAGTTTTCATTTATTGATGCCTCGTATACATTTTTTCCTTACTATACTGAGTGAATTTATTGGGAGTCAATGAATTAACTTAAGTTTTTATCAGTGGCGGTAAATTATTAGAAGTTTAATTTATCAACCTTAAAATAAGAAATATAGGCTTATTAGCATTGAATTATCGAATCATAAAAATATTTCTATATTAGGTTAGTCTACACTATTTTTAATTATTAATTAGTCACTCAATGGGACTATCCAGTAAATCTTCATTAAATAAAATATTATTACTGCTATACTACTAAAGTTACTTATTTTATTTTTTAGTTTAGTGAAAATGAAATAAACCTAGTGACCTACACTGACTATTTTTTTGATGTTCAGTTTATGAATTTAAATTTTTTAGTTAAGGAGTTTATGATGGTAAGTAATAATCAGGCTCGCCGCCTGTTAGGTATGTCATTTAAATTGAGTCGTTCTAAGCGCAACATCCAAGTTTCTGTGATTGCAAAAGAAAAAGCGACGACTCTGCCAAAAAATCTGGAAGATAAGCCATTTGTTGCAATGCAAAAAAATAAAGCGACAGAGAAAAAAACCTATCACTCAGTCAGCGTTTTTTATCCAGAATATATTTAACTTTTAAGTAGAATAAGACCCTCTAGTAGCTAGAGGGTTAATGGTATTCCTGAACCATACCTTTCCTATATCCAAATCCGTTTTTTTGAATTATCTGATGGTGTGTTACCACACATTCAAGTCATGATTATTTTACGATTTTTTGTGACCACCCACTAAATTTCTTAGCCTTAAAGAAAATAAAATAGTGTGGTAGTTATATTCTGTCGATAGAATCAATGAAGAGAATAATGATAAATACAATTAAAATGGATATATGTAGATGAAATTATGCCAATGGATGCTGTTTTTGTGTTTTATATTTATAAATGGTTGTTCTACGCAATTTAAAGCGGATGATGAGTCAAATAAGCTGAAATTTAGTATCCAGCATGCCAATACCATTCCAATTAAGGACTCGGTGGAAGCACTGACGGTTGCAGATATGCTACCCGGTGATATTCTTTTGTCTTCAGCAACAGGCATGAACTCATGGGGGATCCGCTTATTTAGCGTCAGTGGCGTGAGCCATGCTTCTATTTATCTGGGTTTCGGTCAGGTAGCGGAGTCGGTTGGGAGTGGCGTTAGAATAATTCCTTTGGATCAAGCTATCACTGATTCTAATAATATGGTGGTCTTGAGGCATAATTTATTAACGTCATTTCATGCAGAGAAATTGCGTGAATTCTCTGTCGCTAATGATGGCGGTAAATATAATATGAAAGGGATTGTTATGATTGCACCCTGGATGCTTACCAAACGTGTTTGTGAGCTGCCACTCATTGGGCAATCTATCCGAAGCTTTTGTCTAAAAACATTGGCGAGTGTGCAGTTAGGGGATGATATTGAACAAGCCAATGGATTCTTTTGTTCGCAGTTTGTCCTAGATGCGTACAAATATGCAGGAGTGCCTTTATTTGAAGGAAATTCATCATGGATTACGCCAGCAGATATTTTGCATATGCGTTCAGGAGATGTGCCGACCTTTATGCCGACAGAACGATTAACTTATGTTGGGCATTTAAAAAATTGGAGTTTTGGTGGTGCAATCCTCAATAAATGATAAAGCATAAAAAAAAGGCCAACTCAAATGAGTTGGCCAGCTAAACTGGAAGCAATGTGAGCAATGTCGTTGTGAAAAAGTTGAGTAAAACGCTCAACTATTCACGAGGTAAAAGATAACCATTCTCATTTAAGAAATCAACCCTTTTTTTCATATCACTATTCAATCTCTTCACCTTATCGCACATGATAAAAATACATTAAAAAACAATTGATTTGGAGATTTTACCCAGTTTCGTTACTATGGTTTAATGTAATCGGAGCGAAAAAATTTTATTATTTTTTACTTTTATTCTGAGGATTCAGGTGCGGCAAAACATGTGCAAGGAAATATTGTTGTTAATTTGTAGCCAGAGATCTCATTTATCTTTTTAGATAAGAGACATTTATGCACAGTTGATTATAATTTTATTGTTAATGTTTATTCGACAATTTATCAGGAGGGCTTATGTACAAAACGATTTTGGTCCCTATCGATCTCACTGAAGAAGAGCTGACCAGCAAAGCAGTTCGCCATGCGGTAAATTTAGCGAAACAGTCTGGTGCGAAAATTCATTTGATCCACGTTCTGCCTATCTCTTCGGCAATTATAAATGCATATGCTTTGGGCTATATGGAAATTAAAGACCGAGCAACCGTGAAAGCGGAAGAAGATATGAAAATGCTGATGGATTCGATTGATCTTCCTCATGATGATGTGAGCTACACGATTACGTTTGGCTCACCTCGTGACGAAGTGATTAATACAGCAAAAGATATCAACGCCGATATCATTGTTATTGGTTCTCGTCGCCCAAATATTACGACGCACCTGTTAGGTTCAACTGCGGCAGGAATTGTCCGCTACGCGGAAACATCTGTTCTGGTTGTTCGCTAGTTTGTTTTCTTTTAAAACCTATGCATTTTTGCATAGGTTTTTTATATTGCTGATGAGTCAATAAAACGATAGATATTACTGGTATGAGCATCGTTTCTATCAGTATGGATGTATTGGGATTTTTATGGAGAAATTCACTAAAGAATTAATAAGTGTTGAGCATTTTGTATTACGAATTCTACGCTTTTATTTTTTAGCGTTGTTGGTGTTTTTTATTGGCTTACTACCCGGAATTATTGGATTTTATTTTATCGAAGGGCATTCAATAATAGAATCCATGTTAAATGCCTTATCAATGTTGAGTGGTCAAGCACTAGAGCCAGCGCCTATCACTCAAGCAGGACGTTTCTTTATCGCTATTTACGGTTTATTTTTACAAAGTGTATTCATTATTAGTATTGGATTAATCGTCACACCATTTATTCATCGCATATTACATAAGTGGCACTTAGAAGAGGATTAAATTGAATAAAATTGTAATCAATTTACTGCGTCTATTCTCAGATTAGTAAATCAGTTCACGACATTTTTATTTAATTCAGGCTATACTTTTCTGGACAAAAATAACCATTAAACCGCTATCTCGTCTATTCAAAAAACGAATAAATTGAATGAGAGATACATCCTTGAGAGGGGCTTATATGTATAAAACTATTTTGGTTCCCGTTGATATTTCTGAAGATACATTGACTGAAAAAGCATTAAAACAGGCTATTCATTTAGCAAAAATGGATAATGCTAAAATCCATTTATTCCACTCAGTACCGGATGTTTCGAGATTCTCGATGAGTTATAGCTATCATTATGATTTGCTGTCATCATTTACTAAAAAGGCGGTAGAGCGCTCTGAAGAGCAGCTTGTTGAATTAGTTAATCGTATTGTTAAAGAGATGGATTTTCCAGCGGATCGTATCTCTTATAAAGTCGAATTCGGCTCTCCGAGAGAAAAGGTATTAGACGAAGCTGAAAAGGTACAGGCTGACCTAATTGTTGTTGGGTCTCGTAACCCGAGTATTTCGACTCATCTATTAGGCTCGAATGCTTCAGGTATTGTTTCTTATGCGAAAATATCAGTTTTAGTGGTGAGATAATTCTATTATCTGATAAAAAAGACCTGATTTGTCAGGTCTTTTTTTTTTAGAAAAATTTATGATTTATTCACTGTTTCTTTGGCGTGCGCAATGGCGGTTAATGCTTGGCTACATGCTTGTTCTTGAGTATCTTCAGGGTAACTAGCAAGTGTTTTTTTAGCATCTTCTAATTGAGATTTCATTAATGCGATTTGTTCACTCGCATTCGGCTCATTCTTATATTGTTCTTCCGCTTGTTGAACCAGCGCATTCATTTCTTTGAAATATTTATCACAAACTTGTCCTGCACTCGCATTTAATGCAGTCAGTGAGACAAATAGACCCAATGCAATTGGCAGAATATTTTTCATCATAATTCACTTTTAAAAATCCTATTTCGACCAGCATATCATCTCATTTTTTAAAAAGACATCAGCGAACGCTGAATATTTCAGAGAGTTTTAATTTTTATCAAATTAAATGCTGCAAATTTTGAAAGTAGGTAAATAGCATAAACTGCAAATTATAAATGAGAATCATTCTTGACTGGTTGTGTGAGTAAAGTGTACATTTCAGTACACTTTATTGATAGCACATACATAGAGAGAGGAATGATAATGAGCAATAATGTAATAATTAACACCCAAGATTGGCCTTGTTGTTCGATGAATCGATTTCCATCAACGATGGTAGAAACACAATCATGGCTATCGGAACTTGAGCAATTATTAGAGAAAAAAACATCATTTGTTTTAATTTATCCGCCGATGGAGCCTAAAGGAAAGCCGACAACTGAAGATATGGAATGTATGAAATTTATACGTCGTTGGCTGAAAACAGAAAGGGAACTGATGGCTAAATATTGTCGAGCAATGGTGATTACGCTACAACCAGACGGTCGAGATAGAGAGGAAATGGAACGTACTGCCCCTGTGGTTTCATCATTATATGGACCCGATGTTTTTCTCGTCGACAATTCTCAAGCCGCGCAGCAACGTGCGAGTGAAATTTTAAAGGCGCACTGATCTATTGGTACTGATTCTACGCGCTGATTTTACGAATATAGCTAGCGATGATATCAACAGAAAGACCTATCTGTTGGTTAATAAACTCGTCGCTAGGCTTAAAGTTTTCAACACAGAAGGTTTTGATAAATACATCCGCTTTTAGCATTTCTAAATAACGAGATGAAATGCTTAGTAATATGGCTTGATCTACTTTTACAGTCGGAATTTGTGCAAGCTTTTCGGCAAGGCGCTGATAGCTTTGTACGGGACCTTGTTCGAAAAAAAGTTGGCTAATATCAGGGAAGCGGTTGTATTCTCCCAGTATTAGGCGGTATAGCCCGATAGATTGAGGTTTAATCACATTGACTAAAAAACGCGAACCATAAAATGATAATACGGCTTCAATATTGTCTAAAGGTGGCTCTTTATGGTCTGGTTCAGTAAATATATCGTCGATCATATGCGCAACAACTGCCGCAAATAAGCCTTCTTTATCTCCAAAATTTTTATATAGCGTTGAACGAGAGCCTCCCGCTCGCTCGATGATCATATCTAATGTGGTGCCTTCAAAACCATATTGTAGAAAAATATCCGCCGCTGCTGTAATAAGTGCTTGATGACGACGCTGTCCTTTCGGGGTTTTGGCCGAGCGAGTTTGGTTCATGAAATCAATTTCCTAACAAAATGGCGGCATTGGACTAAATTATCTGAAAGAGGTCATAATTCAGTTTGTTATTTTCCTCTATGATGTATATGAATATTATCATGTTTAAATCAATATCTGAATTTTTGTCAAATCCTTGGGGGAGAGAATGAAGGGTTGCATGGTTGATGAAAAGGCACAGGGAGAGGAACGCATCCTTGATGGGCAGCGGGAAATTACAAAGCTGTGTATTGAATGCGGTTTGTTGCTATTGCAACATGGCGCGGAAAGTATGCTGGTGGAACAGCTGACAACTCGTCTGGGGATTGCCTTGGGGGCAACTCAGGTGGACAGTGCGATTTCATCTAACTCGATAGTATTAACAACAATTATTGATGGGCGTTGCCTAACCTCGACTCGGCGAATTATTGACCGTGGCATTAACATGCATGTTGTGACGGAAGTTCAGCATGCGGTGATCCTTGTTGAACATCACTTACTTGACTGCAAACAGCTGAAAAAGAAATTAGCGGGAATCAAACCATTACGCTATCCCCGTTGGTTAATGGTGGTGATGGTTGCGCTTTCTTGTGCGTGTTTTAGTTCTCTTAATGGCGGTGGTTGGGAAAGTGCAGTAATCACGTTTATGGCAAGTGGTTGCGCGATGTATATCCGGCAAATATTGACTTCCCGTCAAATTAACCCATTGATTAATTTCTGTATTACAGCTTTTGTTGCCACATCGGTTTCTGGCTTATTACTCAAAGTGCCGTATTTGAATGTCACTGAAACAATCGCGATGGCGGCAAGTGTTCTGTTACTAGTCCCCGGATTTCCATTGATTAATGCGGTTGCAGACATGTTTAAAGGACATGTTAACACCGGCATTGCCCGTTGGATGATGGCAAGCTTGCTCACTTTGGCTACTTGCATTGGCGTCGTGCTGGCAATGATTATCTGGAATTTGAGGGAGTGGGCATAATGTTTATTGTCGAGCTGATTGAAAAAATGGTCTTAGCGGCGATCCCAGCCGTTGGTTTTGCCATGGTGTTTAATGTTCCTGCAAGAGCATTGAAATTCTGTGGATTATTAGGCGCGATTGGCTATGGCTCACGTATGATTCTGATGTCTTTTGGCTTACAAATTGAGTGGGCGAGTTTTCTTGCCGCGATTCTTATTGGCATGATTGGGATCCAATGGTCGCGTTGGTGGCTTGCTCATCCCAAAGTCTTTACTGTGGCGGCCGTTATTCCTATGTTTCCGGGGATCAGTGCCTATATTGCGATGATTTCAGTGGTGAAAATTTCTCAGTATGGTTATACACCTGAATTAATGGAAACCCTCGTGACTTACTTTTTAAGAGCATCCTTTATTGTTGGAGCGCTCTCCATAGGGATTTCATTACCTGGATTATGGTTGTACCGTAAAAAGCCAAGTGTTTGATACTCAATGATGTTTTATTGCTAGAACCCATTAAGTAATAAACCACGCAATAGCAAAAGCGTTAATTGATAGTGATTAACGCTTTTTGTTAATAAAGTTTGTTATCTATTCTTTGTATATTATTGCGCAAATTCCGATATTGTTTTTGATGTAATAAAATTGAGTACCAATTGATATCAAAAAGACTTATATTTCATTCAACTAGCGAGTATACATAGTGTATTCGGCGATTTTTACATGAATAACTTGCGTGTTGTATTTAATAAATTGCTTTTTTTCCTATCAATGGTGTTATTTTGAAACAGATTTTTTATTTTTCGCGCATGATTATTGCGTTAGTGTGTTTTTCCTCGTTATTTATCTCTTCCGTTTATGCTGCACCGAGCAATTTCACTGAAGCGAAAACATCCAGTAAAAGCCTCGTTTATGGTGATCAAAATCACCAAGGACAAGGAACGCTATATTGTGGTTGTGAGTGGGAGTGGACAGGTAAAAGTGGTGGGCAAGTTGATTTATCCTCCTGCGGCTACCAAGTGCGCAAACAACAGAGCCGTGCAGAGCGTATTGAATGGGAACATATCGTTCCTGCTTGGGTGTTTGGTCATCAAAGACAGTGCTGGCAGAATGGCGGTCGTAAAAATTGCGTCTCAACTGACCCTGTGTTTTCTCGAATGGAAGCAGATATGCATAACCTTGCGCCTTCAATTGGGGAAGTGAACGGTGACCGCAGTAATTGGAGCTATGGTCAATTACCTGCTAATGCGCCTTATTCTTACGGTGCATGTCGTAGTCGTATTGATTTTAAACAGAAAATATTTGAGCCGCGCGACGAGGTGAAAGGACAGGTTGCTCGGGTCTACTTCTATATGCATGACCGCTATAATTTATCCATGTCACGCCAACAGCAGCAGTTATTTATGGCGTGGGATAAACAGTACCCAGTGGATGAGTGGGAACAAAAACGTGACCAGCGCATTGCTAAGTCGATGGGGCACCATAACCCATTTGTGACGGGCGCAAGAACATGGAGTTTAGGGCATAAAAATAGCGGCGATGGCTTAAAAATGAGTGATAAGCCCAGTGAAATAGTCCCTCAGCCAGTACCTCAGTCTATCCCAAACCAGGAAAGTGAGACGCAGGTAAAAGGTAATCGTAATTCAAAAAAATACCATTTATCGCACTGTTCTGGATTTAAAACCTTATCAGATAAAAATGCTGAGTTGTTTACAAGTGAAGCCGACGCTCAAGCAAAAGGTTATCAATTAGCCGGTAATTGCAAACCGCGTTAATCAAAGTCTGGCTGTAATAATGCAATATATGGCGCGGTGTTATTACAGCTTTTATATGATATTTCTCACATTTTATCTTATGGATAGGTGAATTTACACATTTTCTGTTAACTTAATGTTGCAAATTTAAAAAAACTCGCGCTATATTTAATGTAAGGAAACTGTGTAGGTTGATGATATTCAGGTCAATATAATATTTGCTCTCCCGTTCGAATTATTTTTTATATTGTCATAATATTGTCATACAGATTATTTAGTTTACGAGTATCGCCTGTATAGGAGAGACTAATGAGAACTAGGTGTTTGTTAATGAGTACGCGGAACCGGTTACCACTCCATCATGAAACTGACATGATGAGATTGCTAACCGGTTTTTTTATATCTGAATTATCAACCTATGTGACACAAGAGCTTGAAGGGAGCTCCTCTCTGTTTTGAATAGTTCGTCATCTGAAATTGACATCATCGATACCTGGAAGGGTTAATACTATGAGTAGACAGAAAGCTGCAACAAAAGCACGTCGTGAAATGAAACGTACATCACGCAAAGACCGTTCAGGGAGGTATGATATGAATAACGTCACCTCCTTTGCCGAATTTACAGGCATTGAGCCGATAGGTATGGCGAAAGAACGCCGCGATGAAACTCCGATAACACCACGTAATGAAGCCCAGAAGCTCTATATTAGTTCGATAAGACATAAACAGTTAATTTTCGCTAACGGTGAGGCGGGATGCGGTAAAACTTATATCAGTACGGCGTTAGCAGCGGATGCCTTGATTAATAAGGAAATCAGTAAAATTATTGTGACTAGACCTGTGCTACAAGCGGAGGAAGATCTTGGTTTCTTACCGGGGGATATGTCCGAAAAATTTGCGCCATATTTCCGACCTGTTTATGACGTTCTCATGAAGCGATTAGGTGCTTCGTTCTTACAGTATTGTTTACGACCTGAAATTGCGAAAGTTGAAATTGCACCATTCGCTTACATGCGAGGTCGCACATTTGAAAATGCCATTGTCATCCTCGATGAAGCACAAAACGTCACTGTCACTCAAATGAAGATGTTTTTAACACGTTTGGGTGAAAATGTGACGGTCATTGTTAATGGTGACGTTACTCAGTGCGACTTACCAAGTGGGGTACAGTCGGGCTTAGGTGATGCATTGCAGCGTTTTAGTAGTGATGAAATGGTGTCAATGGTGAACTTTACGATTGATGATTGCGTGAGATCGCAACTGTGTCATAAAGCTTTGCTAGCTTATAATGATTAACTAAAAATATTTATGTGTGGAACTGCCCCGTTTTTCGGGGCAGTTTTATGTTTAATCGTCAGGATTATCCATAACTGCATGGCGTTCATGATGATAACCTTCTTCATCATAGCCATATCGCCAGTAAGGGATTGCGTAGATATCATCGCGATTAACTCCTTTTTCACGGCGAACAAAACGGCGTAATTCACGAATAATTTGGTCTTCGCCTGCAATCCAGAACCCTGTATTCTCTGTTGGAATATCCCACGACTTAAATGTATTAATCAGGTCAGTGGTTTGACTGACATCGCCACAAATCCAATCAATCTCTATGCCAGCCGGCTTGGTTAACTCTCGAATATCGTCTTGGTGGTCGAGGCGCAAAACGACGCGACCTGTTGCTGTTGCAGGCATTTTTTCCAGTAATGCAGTAATTGCAGGCAAAGAACTTGAATCCCCAGCCATAAAGTAGTGAGCACGGATAGGTAAAAGTGGATCTGGACCACCAGGGTTGGTGATCCCCAACCAATAACCCGGTTTTGCATCACGGGCGAACAGATACGCAGGTCCTGTTACGCCTTCATGCATAGCGAATTCAATGTCAATTTCGTTGAGTTCGGGACGGATCGCGCGAACGGTATAAGTCCGCACAAAAGGGCGCGGCTTATCTTCGGGCCAACTGCGTCCTTTTTCGGTTAAAACGGGAAGCGCAGGTTGGCTTTGGTGGTCAGGGGCAATAAAGATCTTGATATGACCACCTTCACACTTTGTCGGGTAATTTGCTAGCTTTTCACCCGTAAACGTAATGCTACGAATAGACGGGCTAATATCGACGATAGATTTTACTTGAATGAGCTGTGGGGGGGCAGGACGGTAGATATTTTTTTCAACAGTTTGTTCACTAGCCACGAACCGTCTCCTTTCTTAATGATAATATTATTATATGTTAATTATTATCATTATCATATCATGAATGTTTATTAGAAAACTAATCAAAGATACAGAATTCTTGAATGTAAAAATGAATATGCCGCAGCATTGAATACTGCGGCATCGGTGTTTATTTCACTTTCATTCCCGCGGCGGTCATTAACAATCTAAATAAGGATGAAAATGCAAAGAGCGCCAATACACTTCCTAACCAAATTGCTGCCATCCAACCGAGCTTTTTCCACCAAGGAGAATTAACTGAAGTATCAGTGATAGCCTTGATCTGGGGTAATTTTTCCTCTGAAGACATAGTAACTCCAATAGGTGTAAACCAAAATAACAGGGATGATGAATAGGGCACCAACCAGCATAAAGCCGAGGCTTTCTGATGGACCTGCTGCATCACGGAATGTAATTGCTGGTGGGATCAGGCTTGGCCAAATACTGATGCCTAAACCCGTAAACCCTAAGAAAATCAGCATTAATGCGGCTAAAAAAGGCACACTATCATAGCGTTGGCGCTTGGCGCTTTTTAAAATTAGCCACACACAGCCGAGCACTAATAATGGAACGGGTAAAAAGAAAAACAGGTTAGGTAAGCTAAACCAGCGTTCATAGATAGCGTCATTTAACATCGGTGTCCATACACTGAGCACCCCTACAACCGTTAACATGGCGAGTGTTAATACGGGTAGCACGCGGTACATAGTTTTGCGCAGGTGTCCTTCAGTTTTCATGATTAACCAGCCGCATGCCAGTAGGGCGTAGGCAATCACTAAACCGAAGCCGCAGAACAGTGGGAATGGTGCGAACCAATCAAAATATCCTCCCATATAGACGCGATTTTCAACATGGAAACCTTGAATGAAAGCACCAATGACAACCCCTTGTGAGAATGTGGTGAGAATTGAGCCCCAAATAAAGGCATGATCCCAACGCCGACGATGGGATTCATCTGCACGAAAGCGAAACTCAAAGGCGACGCCACGGAAAATCAACGCAAATAACATAAAGGTCAGTGGAATAGACAAGGCGTCTAAAACAATGGCATAAGCGAGAGGAAATGCACCAAATAGCGCCGCGCCACCGAGGACTAACCATGTTTCATTACCATCCCAAACTGGGGCAACACTGTTCATCATTAAATCGCGGTCTTGGCTCTCTTTCAGAGCGGGGTACAGAATTCCAATTCCTAAATCAAAGCCATCCATCACGATATACATCAACATGCTAAAGACAATGATGACAAACCAAATCAGTGGTAAATCAATGCCCATGAGTTGCCTCCTCGGAAATACCTTTACGAATTAATTTCATCATGTACATGTAGCCAATGCCAAATACGCTGCCATACACCACAAAGAAGGCGAGCAAGCTAATACTCATGTGCATTTCTCCATGAGCACTCACGGCATCCGCTGTGCGTTGTAAACCGTAAACGACCCAAGGTTGACGCCCGATTTCAGTGGTAAACCAACCCGCTAAAATAGCGATTAAACCAGACGGCGCCATGACAAACATAAAACGTAGAAACATTTTGGATTCATACAGTTTTTTACGTGAGCGTAGCCATAATCCCCAAACACCGGCAGCAATCATCAATAGACCAAGTCCCACCATCACTCGGAATGACCAGAACACCATAAACACATTCGGGCGATCTTCCGGTGGAAATTCTTTTAGCGCAGGAACTTGTTTGGTCGTACTGTGCGTTAAAATAAGACTCGCCATATACGGAATTTCAATGGCATATTCGGTTTTTTCTTTTTCCATATTAGGAATACCAAATAAGATGAGCGGTGTTGCCTCACCCGGTTTGTTTTCCCAGTGACCTTCCATTGCTGCAACTTTCACTGGCTGATATTTTAAGGTATTCAATCCATGAGCATCCCCAATCAAGGCTTGGATCGGTGCTAAAATCAGAATCAACCACAAGGACATGGAGAACATTTTCTTCATCGCGGAGGAGTTATTGCCCTTGAGTAAATGCCATGCGCCAGATGCGCCAATGAAAAATGCTGCCGCTAAGAATGCAGCGGTGGTCATATGCAGTAATCGATAGGGGAATGAAGGGTTGAATATTACCGCCAGCCAATCGACAGGAACAATCCGCCCATCGATAATTTCAAATCCCTGTGGTGTTTGCATAAAGCTATTGGAGGCGAGGATCCAGAAGGTCGAAATGATGGTGCCCAGTGCAACCATACAAGTTGCAAAATAGTGCAGCTTTTCACCAACACGGTTCATACCAAACAACATTACACCCAGGAATCCTGCTTCTAAAAAGAAGGCAGTCAGAACTTCATAGGTTAAGAGGGGACCCGTGATCCCACCTGCAAAGTCTGAAAAAAAGCTCCAGTTAGTCCCAAATTGGTATGCCATCACCAATCCAGAAACAACGCCCATACCGAAATTGACCGCAAAAACCTTCGACCAAAAATGAAACAGTTTTATATAGTCAGTATCGCGGGTTTTTAGCCATAAACCCTCGAGTACAGCCAAAAAACTGGCAAGCCCGATGGTGATGGCGGGAAAGATAATATGGAACGACACCGTAAACGCGAATTGTATACGGGCAAGTTCCAGCGCAGTTAGTCCAAACATATTGACCCCTGAATGGAATTGATTACGACACGCCACATTTTCAGCCATTGCGAAGTAATTTTTGGCTGTTCCTTAGCAATAAATAATTGATTTCGCTGGATTGTTAACACTCATAAATCCAACTAAAAATGTTTTGTGGTTATAGTTAAAAAAAGTCAGGTGAATGTGTGGATAAGTAGAACATGAGACGATAAACTATAATAGTAACAATTTTTGGCAAATCACCTATAACAGTGAGGCGGTAATGACGAGATATGAACAGCTAGCAGCACAAATTCGTCAACAGATTGAAGATCATATTTGGCAGGTTGGAGACAGGCTGCCTTCACTTAGGGAAAGTGTTAAGCAGTCAGGTCTAAGCTTAATGACGGTAGTTCAAGCCTATCAGTTACTTGAGAGTCAGGGGTGGGTCTCAGCGCGCCCGCAGTCAGGTTATTATGTGGCAAATCGTAATAACGCCTTTGCGGCTGCAAAAGGGGGAAAAGGACTCCATTTAAACGAAAATGTGGAGATAAACGCATCGATTTTTGGTGTTTTACAAGCTTGCAAAGACCCCGATATTATCCCTTTTGGTTCCGCTTTCCCTGAGCCCGCCTTACTGGATGACCCCAAATTAGCCAAATCTCTCGCGTCAGTGGCGCGACGTTTATCGAAAACGAATACGACGACGAACTTACCGCCGGGTAACGAACAGTTACGTCGAAATATTGCCCAGCGTTACGCAACTCAAGGGATCCACGTGGCTCCCGATGAAATTGTGATCACCGCTGGAGCGATGGAATCCTTGGTGCTTAGTTTACAAGCAGTCACCCAACCGGGTGATTGGGTGGTCATTGAGTCACCTGCATTTTATGGCTCATTGCAGGCTATTGAGCGTTTAAAGCTCAAAGCGATTGCGATAAAAACGGATCCGTTATTTGGAATCGATCTCGATGCCTTGGAAAATATCGCCGATAAGTATCCGATCAAAGCGTGTTGGTTAATGACCCACTACCAAAATCCGTTAGGGGGAACGATGCCTCCCGCCAATAAAAAACGGCTGGTCGATATTTTGAATAACCACAAAATTGTGTTGATCGAAGATGATGTCTATGGCGAGCTTTATTTTGGCAATCAGCAGCCTATTCCCGCTAAGTCATTAGATTCACAGGGTAACTTTTTTCACTGTTCATCATTTTCGAAATGTTTAGCGCCGGGATACCGTGTAGGCTGGGTAGCTGCGGGTCATCATGCGACCAAAATTCAGCATCTACAAATGATGAGTACAGTCTCTGCGAGTGTGCCAACACAGCTAGCGATAGCCGAATATTTATCCCAAGGGGGATATGATAGCCACTTGCGTAAATTACGCCAAACAATGGAGCAGCGCCAACATTTGATGTTGAGCGCAATTGCCAAATACATGCCACCGACAGTGAAGGTGAATACACCAAAGGGCGGGTATTTCCTGTGGCTTGAGTTTGAGCCACCATTTAATGCTCTACAGCTCTATCAGTTAGCACTGAAAGAAGGAATTAGTATTGCGCCGGGGAGTATGTTTTCAACCAGCGATCAGTTTAACCATGCTTTTCGATTAAATGCATCATTTACATGGAATGACCGATTAGAGCAGGCGATGAAGGTTCTTGGGCGTTTGTGTTATCGATTAACGGGGCATAAATAACCCGCGATGCAGATGGGGGACGGAAGGGAACCCGCCCCTAAATGTGACATAGTTAACTGTTGGCAAGTCCGATGGCGGCGAATGTGAGCATGCCACCTGACACACCTTCTGTAATCCGGCGCTTTTTGTCATTGTATTGGTGCTTGCTATGCATGGAGGCGAATACCATACCAATTGTACCGTAGATAATGATGCACGATGTGATAAAAGTCGCTGATAAGATTAAAGATTGTATTGCAACGCTTTCAGAAACATGGATAAAATTAGGTAAAATCGCGAAGTACACCAGTAACCCTTTAGGGTTAAGAAAACTTGTAAGAAAGGCTTTGCCAATCACTGCTTTTGTGGAAACTGTGTTAAGCTGGAGCGCTTTCGATTTTAGGGCGGATAGCAGCATACGGACGGCCAAATAAGCAACATACGCAACGCCCACCCATTTGATTGTGTGGAAAATGAACGGGGATGCGGCAACAATAGCGGCGAGCCCAAGTGCCGCTAAAATAGCGTGAGCAACATAACCCAGGATAATGCCCAAATTGGCTTTCCACGCAGCAGAAATGCCGCCAGATAATCCTTGTGATGAGATAAATAAAATATCGGGTCCCGGTGTGCAAACCAGAGGGATTACGGTTGCACTAAACAGCAATAACGTTTGTAGCTCCATCCAAACACCTCTATTTATTATTGTTTTCTTATGAAGAGAAAAATGTTTGGTTATTATAGCTATTTTCCTTTGAAATTTGGTTGTTTTGTTGCTTGTCATGGATGTTTATTTGACATTTAATATCAAAAAATAAAAACAAAAGAGGTTCGCATGCCAAAGAGTACAGGCGCACATCAATCTGAAAAGCATGAGCTGGAACACAGCAGTTCATCGCCTATCAAGTTAGATGCAATTGATAAGCATATTTTGCAGGTACTTCAACGTGATGGAAAAATCCAAAATGTTGAATTAGCGAAAGAAGTTGGGTTATCTCCATCCCCGTGCTTAAGGCGCGTTAAATTGCTTGAAGACGCAGGCGTGATTAAGCACTATGTTGCGGTGTTGGATGGCACAAAAATTGGTGCAGGATTATCACTGTTCGCGCGGATTTGGTTCAAAACGCAAGATGCACAAACAATCAATCAATTTGTTGAGGATATTCAGGGGATGCCTGAGGTGGTGGAGTGCCATCTCATGGCGGGTGAATGTGATGCGTTAATCCGTATTGTGACGGAGGATATGGCATCTTATCGTCGTTTCCATGCTGATTATCTGACACAAATTCGCAGTGTACAGAGTATAAAAACCGAAGTACCAATGGAAACGGTCAAAGTGACCTATGCATTGCCATTATAGACTGAACAGTTTAACGTATTTGTCTTCTTCTACTGCTCAATAATATCGATAAATATTACTGAGCAGTTTGCTGATCAGTGCTGAATGCCCTTAGCGGAATCATTATCTTGCAAAAAGATTATTCAGGACGTTCAGGGATCTCTGAAAGGTGCTCATAAATATTATCAACAACAGTATTTGGCACACAAACAACCTTTGTCAGTCTCTTATCTTTGTTATACACCTCAACACCTGATTCTATTTTAGAGCCTGAATGGTTCGTAAAAATGGTATAGGTATAAGTCCCATTTTTAAAATCAATTTCTTGAGAAGCCGCATATCCAGTATCAGTATCTGCATAACGGGTTTGGAAAAAGCCCTGCGTAAGCTGTTTAGGACTTCGGGTAATTTCAATGTCCGGTTGCTGATTTAATTTTCCAAATTGATACTGATACTGACCATTAATCAATGTCACTTTGACTTGACGGTCATTCTTGTTAACGCATTGAAATACAGTCACTGTATGTGAATCTGCCAATACGGGGGCAGACATTAATATCGGTAATACTATAGCTATAAATGTACGGCGAAGTTTCATGGGGTCCCTACCAATTAAAGAGTCATCAATGTGTTATGTTATCGGCATCTTATTCATATGCTCAATGGTCATTTTAGCATTTAAAATTAAGCTAAATGTATTAAGGGTGAAAAAGCAGACTATTCCACATCTCTTAGTTTGATATGTCCTGTTCTGGGATTTACCAAGGTCACGTTTTCCAAAGCGCGGATTTGCCATGTTTCATCTTGCTTAGCTAATACCGCCATAATTAAGGTATCAATTTTATGTGGTCCGATAGGGTGTGCCTCACCTGCAGCTAGACGGCTCCAAAAATGGGTGATTATATGACTTTCATCTAATGGGATAATATCGATAAGCTCATTTTTCATGATGGAATCAGAATAGATAGTTTTGTGAAGGGGAATATGCAACTCGATGATTTCGTTGATACCTTTTACATAGTGTCCAAATCGGTTCACAAAGGTAGCCTCAGGGTGAAATAGCTGACCAAAGACATTCATATCGTGATTATTCCACGCAGATTCAAAGGATAAAGGCATATCTTCGGCGTTTTTGACAGTAGGGTGCATTGAAAATGCCTATATTGGTTAAGTAGGGTTTGCTATCAATACTAGATCAAATGTACGAGTGCGAAAGTCAATGGCGAAAATTTTTTCAGATTTTCGGCTAGGGTTAGATTATTACGATGGTGTTTGTTAAATTAGGGGGACGATTTTAAACGCGCGCGGATGTTAATCAAATAAGGGCAATACAGGGAAAAACATGAGTGATAACGCTCTGACCATACAGGTAAAAAATCAGCATTTACCTAATTGGCAAACATTAAAATTAATATTAAGTTCTTTGATTGTTTTTAATTTTTATTTAAATATTGTACCAAGTGTGAAATCTGATTATTCAATATTAATCAACTTATTTGATTTAGTGTTAATTCCTATGTTTGTTTTTATTGCGGCATATACAAGCAGAGGAATTTCATGGCAGGATTGGCGTGCACATTTAATCCCACCGTTGATTATCTATGTGACTTTCCAATCGATAGATGCGATCCCACTTTATTTCACGAATAGATTAAGCGTCGAAGAGTATTTGCTGTTTCCTCAAAACGGTGTTTGGTTCTTTTTAGCCGTCCCAATATGGCAAGCCATTTTTCTATTACTGCCTCCCTTTATCAAGAACAAGGCGAGGGGCGTGTTTCTTATTTTGCTGCTGTCTCTTGGTATTGCATATGTTTCGAAAATCTATTTATCTGATATAACAGGTTTTTCATCTATAATTTGGTATTTTCCATTCTTTGTTATGGCTTACTTTTGTGATGATAAAAAAGTCCTTTGGTTGAGGCAACATGCATTTTCTATCGTATCAAGCGTGATTATGCTGGTGACGATTTATCTTTATTTTCAAGTGGAAATCGAATCAGGATTAATAAACGTCTTCGGTAGTCATCTATTCATTCATCATTTTTGTCTGTATGTTTTTGCCTTTCTAATAGGGGTGTTGATCTCGATAGCGATTATTTGCCTTTCATTATCGACTGAACGTTTTGTGAAAATAGCGAATAATGCATTAGGGGTTTATTTGATTCACCCGATCATCTGTTTTGTGTTATTGGCGGGTTTAGGCTCACTCGAGATTGACGCTAGTCTGCCGCTCTTAATTTTATTGGCTCTTTTTACGATTGCGCTAGCATTATTTCTTGCTAAAAACCGGATCATTCATTGGTTTTTGAATCCAGAAATAAAGCTGAGGAAAGAGTAAAGTGAAATAAAGCTGGAAATGAAAGGGTTCGATAAAATAAAGGCTTACCTAATACTCGCGGTAAGCCTTTATGAAGTGCAGTATACGTTATTTACGCAGCGCTTTAATTTGCTCAGGGGTAACATCTGCGGCTTGACCACCCCATTGAACTCGGAGGAAGTTGACCAAATCCGCAATTTGTTGGTCATTAAGCTTGTCAGCAAAACCCGGCATACTTTGCATGTTTTGGTTATTTGGGAACGCTTGTTCCGGCAAACCATCTAAAACAGCATTGATGAGATTGGTGCTATCCACATCACGCAACGTTGAGTTCCCTTTCATTGCGACCGCAACATTTGGCTTACCTTCACCATCATAAGAGTGACACCCTGAACAGCTTTCAAGATAAACCTGTTTTCCTTGTGGATTGCCTTCACCCATTTTGAGCGGTAATGTGGCTGGTGGATTATCACCCATCAGGTATGTGGCGATGGCTTTGTTATCTTCCGGAGTGAGATGTTGAGAGCTGAGATAAATAACAGGGTGCATATCGCTGTAAGCGGAACCTTGCGGCGCAAGTCCTGTCATGAAGAATTGTTGCAGATCCTCTTTTGTCCAGCCACGTGCTGCAAGGGCTTCAGGTGTAATGTCTGGGGCTGTAAAACGACCCAGTGAGCCACCTTTCATGTACTTATCTAACTCCATTTCACCGAAGACGCCCCTTGGGGTATGGCACTCAGCACAGTGTTCTAACACATTAACCAAATATTTTCCGCGCACCCATTCAGGGGAGCTACCTTGTGAGCTATTTGGTAACGGTGTGTCATTGAAAAATAATAGATTCCAACCAATCATCGCCATCCGTTGGTTCAGTGGGAAAGGAAGTGAATTTTCAGGTGGTGCGACATCGACCGCAGGGCGGCTCATTAAATAGCTATAGATCGCATCAGAATCACTGCGACTGATGCCTTTATATGAGGTATATGGCATCGCTGGGTAAAGATTTTTACTTGGCGGAGAAATTCCCTCTGTGAGGGCTTTGTGAAATTCGTCTTTCGTCCAACGGCCAATACCATAATCGGCAGAAGGTGTTAAGTTGCTGCTATAAATGGTACCGAATGGGGTATCAAGAGGAAAACCACCAGCTAGTGGCGCACCATTAGCACTGGTATGACAGGCGGCACAATCACCTGCTAGTGTGAGGTAGCGACCACGCTCAATTTCTTCCGCGCTGGCGGTGACTTTTTGTACTGGACCATCAGGTTTGCGGCTTTCATACCAATAAAGAACCGCCAAGACCACAATAGCTATCGCTATCAGCCATAAAATAATACGTTTGATCATTTTATCGCCTCCTTGATTAGTCCTGGGGTACTCATGACGACATCACGCACGGCTTCATAATAACGGACATAGCCAGTACAGCGGCAAATGTGGTTATTCAGGGCGGTTTTGATGGCTTCTTCTAAGTCTTCTTCGGCAATAGGATTACGTTGCAATTCTTCAACAAAAATCGTTGCAGCATTCACAAAACCAGGGGTGCAGTAACCACATTGGAAACTAAAGTGGTCGACAAACGCTTGTTGAACAGGGGATAACTTAACTTCCCCATTTTCTTCTTTCGTTGCAGCACCCTCAACGGTGCGAATACTTTTATTGTTAAAGAAGTGCGCGCCTGTAATGCAAGTACGCACTTCTTCACTGGTGCCTGATGGGTTATCTAAAATCACCACACAAGCGTGGCAGATACCTTGACCGCAGCCAAGGCGAGAACCGGTAAGATCAACATACTCATGAAGAAAATCAATCATCATGAGACCTTCAGGCACATCCATCGGTCCATATTTTTGACCGTTAATGTTGATGGTGAGTGGCAGATAATTTAGGCTCATGATAATACCTCTAGAATGTCTTTAGGGCGAACAGGCAAACTTAAGAAATGGTGACCTGTTGCATCAGCAATAGCATTAACGATAGAAGAAACGACCGGGATCATAACAACTTCAGCAACCCCTTTCGGTGGATCGGTTTCGGATAACCCAGGCAGAACCTCGCTAGTTTGTTTCCAAACTGCAACGTCACTCGCAAGTGGTAAACGGTAACGGTTAAAGTTCCAAGTTCCGTTCCCCGGTCCATCTTCATAGAGAGGTAAATATTCATGGAGGGCATGACCAATCCCCATCGCCAATCCACCTTGAATTTGTCCTGAAACGAGTTGTGGAACGATTAAATTACCACACTCGACAACGGTATGATGGTCGAGCAATTCAACATGACCAGTTGCTTTATCAATGGCGAGTTCAGAGATGGTAGCCACTGCGCTGTAATAGGTCACACCTGCATTATTTCGCTGTGTATCAGGATAATAGGCTTTTTGGCGTTTCCAAACTTGATAATCTTTGTTGGCAAAACGCAGAGAAAGACCATCCACAGGAAGGCGGCGAGTTTCATGATTGATTTCGAAATCAGCTTCAGCCCATTCCCAGCGGTTAAAGACATGGCAAACCGCACCTGTTAGACCGCCCATTTCAAACGTACGATCAATGAGGCGTTGTAAACTCAGGACTTCGAGCCCATCGGCTGTGAGACCATTGGCGACCCAGCGAGCATCTTCACGGCGGACGACTAATGGCGCAGCTTGTCCTCCACCAATCCCTTCTTGCCAAATGGACATTGCAGCAGGCCAAAGACCATATTCGAAAACTAATCGAGCTGCTTCTTCTGTACTGTGGGTAAAGTAATAAGCAGAGTTACTGGCACTTGCAGGAGAACAGTAATTTGGTGTCCAGAGCGGGTTCGCTGCAAGACGGTCTTGCTCATCCTGTGCCATGGCAAATGGATTACCCGTCGAAATCATTGGGAGCACGGACCAATCCACCACGGAGAAATGCGCTTCTTCAGCCGGTTTACCTAACCATTTAGCACATACCACCGCTTGGGATGTCGACATTCCCGTACCAATCTCTGCACCACTGTGATAAATCGCGATTTTACCTTCAGGGGTGAGCTCAACCCGTGCAAATGAGGATTCAGCGCCTGTGCCGAAGTCTTTTTGCACACAGGAAATGCCAGTACCAAACAGTTTACCTGTATTTTTGGCTTCAAAATCGGTTTTCCGTTTTGCTCTTTCTTTCCACATCGGGTGTTCAGCGCAACGGGTGAGAACTTCATCGGCTCGAATAGCACCACCGGGGATGGCACCTTGGGTATTTTTCATTCCTGATTGGATAATATTTTTCAGGCGAAATTCGATAGGATCGGCATTCAATAATTTGGCGGCTTCTTCCATTAGCATATCGGTCGCTGCCATGGCTTGTAAGGTACCATAGCCACGGGCCGAACCTGCATCAACGGCACGAGAGGCGATACCGACAGCTGATAAATCACTGCGAGGGATATAGTAAATTGCTTGAGCGCCTGTCGCGCCAACCATTACGACAGACGGGGTAAAGTTACATCGCCCACCACCATCCCCAATAAATGAGGCGGAAAGTGCTTCAATTTTATGGGTTTTCTTATTGACGGCAAGGGTATAGTCCATATCGAACGCGTGGCGTTTGATGGTGGATTGAAACTGTTCATAGCGATCATTAGCTAAGCGAATAGGAACTCCATCACCATAAAGGGTTGCCATTGCACCATAATATGGGAACGGAGTGTGGTCTTTTGAGCCATAACCTACGGTAAAGCAAGGGTGTAAGAAAATTTGCTTAATCGGAAATTTGGTTTTTGCCAGCATTTCAGGGAGTGATGCCGCCACTTCTTGAGGTGATTGTGTCGGGATCACTAAATGAAAGGATTGTGTGTTAGCATCGTACCAGCCATTGGCGTTATCTGGTTCCAGTGCACAAGTGTCGATGGACTGTGAAAAGTATTTACGCTTGATAATCAGCCAGTCTTCAGGGGGATTTTCCAGTTGTTTTGCCAGCTCATCGGCATAATACATACCTTCCTCATCCAGCTTCCCACCTTCACGTCCTTCAGGCCAGATTGGTAGGTGTTTTTTCATGCCAATCGGCGAAATCGGCATATCCTTCATGCTGGAATAGACATCAGGGGAGAATGGATTTTCACCGCCAATACGAACGCCTCGGTAACTTCCCCATGGGTCACGTTGTAATGGACCGGTATACGCGCCATATTGAATGACGTCATCGTGGAATTTAAGCGTTTCTTTCGCAAAGCTAAACTTGGCAAAATCATGGTAAATCAGTAACGCGACGGCTTGTCCTAAATAAGCGGGGGTTTTTCCCGTTGGTAGAAGTAAATCTTCTCCATAAAATTCAGGAAAGGCGACTCCATCTTTTTCTAAATCGCTAGCGGTGACAATTCGATCAGGCATTAAGCCATCATTGAGTCGCTCGAGATTAAAACCTTCGTAAATTTTATCGGCTTCGGTGACGCGCAGAAGAAAGGCATGACCTTGTTGTTTAGGCCAATGTGGGATGTCTCGCGCTCGAATATCTCTAGCAAAGACTTTTTCGCCTTGGACTTTGGCATAGCCATCGATACGAAATTTAATTTTTTTATCGACGGGATTCCAATCTGGGGCTTGGAGAATTTTTTCCTCGAATAGCACATCAAAAGCTCGGCTATACAAAGGGGCGATATAACAAGAGATCCCAGCAACGACAGCACATTTAAGAAAGTGTCTGCGGGATAGTCCGACATGATTATTGCTCATAATATACCCTTACACTTATTTTTCATTGCTTCAATTTATTATTTTTTATTTTATTGCCAGTGTCGTAATGTAAATTTTTATATATCCAAAAATAATTCATCTAAATGTGATTAGAATTGGCGACCGTCACAACTAATAATTGTAGTAGTCATTTTTATATATTATTTATAATATAAACAATAAATATAACTATGTATAATGTAAACCATGAATATAGGCATATTAATATTAGCAGCAGGAAAAAGTGAGCGTTTCCAAAGCACTGGAGGACGTGGAAGTAAACTCAACCACTTGCTTGATAAACAAACGGTTTTTGAAAAAACACTTTCAAATTCAATGAGTAGTGGGTTGCCTCTTCATGTAGTCACTCGCGCTGATAATGATGGCGTTATTAATAATTGTTTACAATTTAATATTCCATTTTCCGTGTTAAACAGCTACGGATTAGGTGAGTCTATTGCAGTCGGTGTGCAAAATACCCCTAATTGGCATGGCTGGCTAATTCAATTGGGGGATATGCCCTATATACCCCGTGAAATATTTATCCGAATTGCTGATGAATTAAAAAATTACTCATTAGTACGCCCTGTATATAAAAATATACCGGGGCATCCCGTCGGTATATCAGAAAAATATCGGCAAAATTTAATTCATTTAGTGGGAGATGATGGTGCAAAATCAATCTTACGACATCAGTTTGTTTATGAAATAGAGATAAACGATGAAAATGTCACTAAAGACTTTGATTATCTTCCCCATAAAAATCAAGAATAAAAATGAATAGGATTTCAATATGCTGCGTGAAGATGTTTCTGTTATCTCTCAAGCTATTCGCTGGATCAAGGTGGAGCCAGTTTGGTTATGTACGGTACTAAATACTTATGGCTCTTCACCACGAAGCCCAGGATCGCTGTTAGTCGCTAAGGGAGATGGGAGCTATACGGGATCGCTCTCTGGTGGATGTATTGAGGAGGATTTTCTTCAACGTATTCAACAAGGACACTACTTAGAAAATAGCCAAGTTGTTCGCTATGGTCAGGGGGGCGTGGAAGCCAAAGTGAATTTACCGTGTGAAGGGAGTTTAGATGTTCTTATCGAGTATTTACCCTGTAATGAACGTTCTTACCAATATCTCACACAAATTCAAACTGCATTACTTGGCTATACGGCAATTATCAAGAAACTCACGTTACCTAATATGAGTGAGATTACAACGATTCCAAACTCACAACATCCTACTCAGATTGAGCGCAACGGTGATGATATTCAGTTTTATATCATGGCACCGCCAAAACTGATTATTGCCGGCATTTCTAATGTTGGGGTGTATTGTGCAAACTTTGCGGTGACGCTCGGTTTTGAAGTGATTATTTGTGAGCATAGAGATGATGAGTTATTGCGTTTTGCGGGACAAATTGCAGAGCAAATCGAGATTAAAAAAATATTTCCGGCTCGTTTTTTAGAAGAGAATCCAAGCGCAGCCAATACCGCCATCGTGTCGTTGACCCATGATCCGCGCATTGATGATTTAACCTTGATGGAAGCGGTTAATACCTCTGCATTTTATATTGGCGCCATGGGATCAACCCGAACCAGCGCTAAGCGTCGTGAGCGGTTATTAAATTCAGGCGGCTTGACGGTTGAAATGCTAGACCAGATCCATGCGCCTATCGGTATCCCAATTGGCAGTAAAACACCCCCCGAGATTGCGTTAGCCATTATGGCGGACATTGTGGCTCATAAGAATGGGCGGGAGCTTGCAACGAGCCGGAGCCATTAATAATAAAGCCCATGAATGTAAGTGACCCTAATAGTTGGGCGCTAATCACAAAAGGAAGGCATAATTAACCAGTAGATGTCTGCGGTTTTTTATATAAGGTGTTCTATGGTTAGAGCTTCAGTTTATATAACAAATGGGTTATAAGCTATAAAGCTATATCCGATCGAATAATTATAAAAAAGGAGAGTCATTGTGAGCATATTTAAATCAATTTGGGATTTTTTTGGGATTTACCAAACTAAAAAAATAAGAGTTTTACATGCACTAATTTTACTTTTGGTGATACTGCAAATCATAGTGAGTAATTGGATGACTGGAACAAAGTCAGTTGTTCCTCCTTTTTTTGATATGACTTATTTATTCACTTGGATACATATTGTTTCCGGTTTTGTACTTTTTTTCTTAACATTCTTTTTAGTTGTATCGTGCTTTAATCAACGCGGTCTTAGGTATTTTTATCCTTATCTCTGGGGCGACTTTAAACAAATCAAAGAAGATGTAAATTCTCTTTTAGCTAAAAAGCTACCAGACAGCTCTCCTAAAGGACTCGCCGCAACAGTTCAAGGGTTAGGATTAGGTGCTTTATCAATTGTTATTTTATCGGGCATTGCATGGTTTATTCTATGGTTACAGCAGTCTCCACTTGCATTAGAGGCTAGGAGTATTCATAAATCACTTACGATTTTAATTGAGATTTATATTTATGGTCATGGTGGCTTAGGCATTATTCATTTTGTCATTTGGAAGAAAAGTAAATAGGCTTATTTGATACTCTTATAGACAATATGGGCAATGAGTGCCCATATTGTCTACCCATCTGATATTTTACCAAATACCCGTAATACCAATAAATTACCGTAGCATGAATGAAAAAACATGTTGTTATCTATTGCCATTGGCCACTGAAGAGATGACCAACTCTTGCTATTCTGTTTTGTGGCTGACTTAAGTTTACGTAATTAGTGGTATTTTCATTTTATCGACCCCATAAAGTTTAATATAATCAATTTGTTATATATTTACAAAGGATTATGTCGCATCATCATGGCTAAGTTAATGTTTAACTTCTCCCTCATCATTAGAGTTATTATCTGTATATTTGGTGTTCAACTTGTATTTTATATTTATTAATAGCTTAAATATTTTATTTTGTGATGGTATCAACATAAAAAGTCAGAAGTCAGAAATGAGAAATGTAAAATTAGTGAAGTTCACAATATTAAGAATAGTCATGACAGTCTCTGAAATAGCTAACGCAGTCACAGGTCACGTCATCGCTACAAAGACTGTTAAGGTTGAAAACGACAAGCGTAGCCAGTACCCATTAAAGAAAACGAGTGACATACAATATTGATGTCATTGTTTAACGATGGCTTTAGCAGAGAAGGTGAATCAAAAGTTATTCGATATGCTTCAAGCAATCGGATTTTTGATGATCTAATTCTTTGTTTTTATGATAAAATTGAAAAATAAAATCATTTTTTAGTATTTTAGAAGAGATACGTTATATATGTATAATTTTACGAAGCTAATAAAATTATTAATTGTTATCATACTCTTAATAATACTTCTTCAAAATTTTATTTTCAAAAACATGCATTATATAGAGGAATATATCATAAATAACTTTTTGTTTTGATGTTTATATTAAGTTGTTAACTTCATAAGTCGAGACTATTAATGTAATTAATTTTCAATCTCATTATACTATTGTAATAGTCTTATTATGATGTGGTGGTCGTGTATTATATTAAATGATTCATCAACAGGTTTGTATTTCTTCTTTCAATCGATAGATAAATTTGTATTATTAAATTAAATGTTTTTTGATGATCTAATCTTAATTTTTTATTGTCCTCAATTTAAAATTGGATTTATTGAATATATTAGTAAATAAATTTTAAATTTATTAGGCTGGTCATGTCTATTTAAATGTTTATTTTGAAATTTTTATGTGAAATTGAAATTGAAATTGAAATTGAAATTGAAATATGGAGGGATTGTTGATGGCATCATCCAATCAGAATGTTCAATATTTCTTTAAAAAAAGAAATATCTTAGTTATTGATATAGGTGGAACTTTCATTAAGGTTTATTCTTCTGATTTAAATAATGTGATAAAAATAAAATCAGGTCTTTCAATGACACCACAAAAGTTTATCCATGAATTAAATGAAAATCTTTCTTTTTCTCATTACGCGGGTGTTAGCATTGGTTTCCCATCACCAATTATTGAAAATCGAATAATGAAAGAGCCTGCTAATCTAGGTTATGGATGGGTGAACTTTGATTTGGAATCTGCATTTAACTGTCCTGTTAAGATAATCAATGATGCCGCAATGCAAGCGACAGGAAGCTACGATGGCGGGAAAATGCTTTTTTTAGGATTGGGGACAGGATTAGGTAGTAGCTTGGTCGTGAATAATGAAGTTATCTCTCTAGAATTAGGACACCTTAATTATTTAGATCATAATTATGAATATTTTACTTGTGATGCTTACCGACAAAAAAATGGGAATAAAAATTGGGAAGATGAGGTTTTAAATATTACCGATGATTTCTATCAGGTATTCATGCCAGATTATATTGTTCTTGGTGGCGGCAACGTAGTAAGACTTAATAATCTGCCTGAATATGTTAGAAGAGGTGGTAATGATAAAGCATTTATTGGTGGAATGAAAATGTGGAATGAATAAGATGAATATGAAAAAACAAATAGGTTTTATCGGTGTAGGAAGAATGGGCGCTGCGATGGTTAGACGTATTTCTTGTTCTGGTATTTCATGTGTAGTTTATGACAAGAATATTGAAGCTCAAGCGAACATACCCCAAAAAATAAAGTTTACAACAAATTTAAATAATTTTATTGAAAGTTTATCTGAACCTAAACAAATATGGTTAATGCTTCCGGCAGGCATCGTTGATACGGTTATTACTGAACTTAAACCATACTTAAAAAATGGTGACACTATTATCGATGGTGGGAACTCTCATTTTACTGACGATATCCGTAGAGCAAATGAATTAAAAAATGACGGTATAAATTATTTAGATGTGGGTGTTAGCGGTGGCGTTTGGGGGGAGAAACGAGGATATTGTCTCATGATAGGTGGATCCAAAAACGAGTATGAATTCCTTGAACCCGTATTCAAAGCTTTAGCGCCTGGAGTTTCAGGTGCTAAAAGGACTCAAGGACGTGAAAATGAGCCATCACCCGCAGAGAATGGATATTTATATTGTGGAGAGAATGGCGCAGGGCATTTTGTGAAAATGGTCCATAATGGCATTGAATATGGATTAATGGCAGCATATGCAGAGGGGTTTAGTATTTTAAAACATGCCAACCAAGGATTAGATAAAACAGATGTGGATGCGGAAACAGCCCCCCTTGAATCCCCGATGAATTATAAATATGAATTACCATTAAAAGATATTAGTGAGCTTTGGCGAAGAGGAAGTGTGATTAGTTCTTGGTTGTTAGATTTGATTGCACAAGAAATGTTTTTCTCAGAAGACTTAGATAACTATACCGGAAAAGTTTCTGACTCAGGCGAGGGGCGTTGGACATCTATTGCTGCGATTGACTTGGGTGTACCAACACCAGTATTAACGACCGCATTATATTCTCGTTTCTTTTCACAGCAAAGCGATTCATTTTCAAACAGAGTACAATCTGCAATGCGTCATGCTTTTGGTGGTCACCAAGAAAAAAATACATTAAATGGTGGTGAAAAATGAAACCATTATCTTTAGTTATTCTAGGTGCTAGCGGTGATTTGACCAAAAGACTTTTAATGCCTTCGTTATTTAGATTGCATCAGTTAGGTTTGATTTCTAAATTAAATATAATTGGATACTCATGCGATCAATGGAATGATAACGATTTTATTGAGCATGTTCATGATGCGCTTAGTGAGTTTGTTCTTGATTTTGATGATGAAAAATGGATTAGTTTCAGCAAGTGTTTGAGCTTTATTAGTGGTTCACTTGATGTAAAAGATCTGGCTACTTTAAGTAAAAAAATTGATGGCTCAGCTCTTTTTTATTTAGCACTACCACCTACGTTATTTGCTAAAGCCGCAGTTAAAATTGGAGAAGCTGGTCTATCAATAGAATCCTCAAGTTATTGGCGGCGTATTTTAATTGAAAAGCCATTTGGCACTGATTTAGATTCGGCACAGTTTTTACATAGTCAAATTCATTCTTATTGGAATGAATCTCAAGTCTATAGGATTGACCACTTTTTAGGTAAAGAAGCCACTCTCAACCTGATGATTTTTCGTTTCGCTAATCGTGTATTAGCGCCTATATGGTGTTCTGAACATATTGAACAAGTACAAATTACCTATGCCGAAACTCTGGGGGTTGAAAATAGATCCGTTTACTATGACCATGCAGGTGCGATGAGGGATATGCTGCAAAATCACTTAATGCAGTTATTAACATTGACCGCAATTGAACCATTAGGACATTGGGATAGTGAAATACTTAGAGATCATAAAGTTGAAATATTAAAATCAATTCGATTGGTGAACGATACAAATGTAGATACTTGGGCTGCAAGAGGACAATATACAGCTGGAAAAATAAATGATAAAAGCACCATTTCTTACCGCGATGAAATAGGGATTCCTGCCAATAGTAATACAGAAACTTTCGCTGCATTACGGATAGATATTGATAATTGGCGCTGGAGAGGTGTGCCTTTTTATTTACGTAGTGGAAAGAGATTAGCTCGCAATTATGCAGAAATAGCAATTCAATTTAAAGGTCCATCAGAAGCACTGCCTGACGATATCAGCGTTGACAATAATTGGCTGGTTTTTAGATTACTTCCTAATCTACAAATAGATATGCAGGTGACAGCTAAGTTACCTGGGATGAAGTTAAATACACATAATATAGAACTCACTGCACCTTATACTCATGCGGGAGAATACGAAGTATCTGCTTATGAGCAATTAATATTAGATGCTTTAAAGGGAGAGAAAAGTAACTTTTTACGATTCGATGAGGTTGAGTGGGCATGGCGAGTCATTGAGCCAATTATAAAATCGTGGCGTCATGGAGAACCTGACCTTTATCAGGCAGGAACGGAAGGACCTAACTCTCAGAATAAAATAATGCAAAAAAATCATTCTTGGCGTTCAATTAATTATGGTAATCAATGAAATATATTTTTTTGTGAATTTTTAATTTTACATGTACATAACAGGAAAATATTTTTACTGTATTTTATAAAATTAAGGTTTATTCGAATTGTAAGTAATTATTGATTTAATTAGTGAAATCAACGATGAAATATATTAATAACAGGATGATTTTATAATGAAAACAAAACATTCGATAAATGTCATGGTGTTTTTTGTTGGATTATTAGCTGCGCTTGCAGGACTATTCTTTGGGTTAGATACCGGAGTGATTTCAGGAGCGCTTCCATTTATTAGCCGAGATTTTGAAATCTCGTCAACATTACAAGAATTTATTGTTAGCTCTATGATGTTAGGTGCTGCATTGGGTGCATTGATGAGTGGATGGCTTTCATCTCGTAATGGAAGAAGGAAAAGTCTAATTATTAGCTCTGTATTATTTATAATTGGAGCTTTAGCTTCTTCACTATCACCAAATGCTTATTTTCTTATATTTTCTAGAGTTATATTAGGCCTCGCGATTGGTATATCTTCATTTACAACTCCTGCTTATTTATCTGAGATTGCCCCTAAGAAAATCAGGGGTGGCATGATTTCTATGTACCAACTAATGATTACTATCGGTATATTATTAGCTTTTATATCAGATACGGGTTTTAGTTATGATCATGCTTGGCGTTGGATGTTAGGGATTACGGCTATTCCAGCTGTATTATTATTTTTTGGTGTTACATTTTTACCTGAAAGTCCACGTTGGTTAGCAAGCAAAAATAAAGTTGAAGAAGCTAAAAAAATATTATTCAAATTACGTGAGTCCAAAGAGGAAGTAGAACAAGAACTTGGTGATATTCTCAATAGCTTAAAAGTGAAACAATCGGGATTTAATTTATTTAGAGATAATAGAAATTTTCGAAGAAGTGTATTTTTAGGTATTTCATTGCAATTTATGCAACAACTTACCGGCATAAATGTAATTATGTATTATGCGCCTAAAATATTTTCTTTAGCTGGATTTGCTTCTACTTCTCAGCAAATGTATGGAACCGTTTTAGTCGGTATTGTTAATGTAATTGCGACATTATTTGCTATAGCAATAGTTGACCGTTTTGGTAGGAAAAAACTATTATTAGCTGGGTTTTCTGTTATGGCTATCAGTATAGCATTACTTGCTCATATACTGTCTTATCAAACACATACTCTATTTTTACAATATATTAGTGTATCGTTATTATTATTATTTATCATCGGTTTTGCGGTTAGCGCGGGTCCTATCATATGGGTTCTTTGCTCTGAAATTCAGCCATTAAAAGGCAGAGATTTTGGAATAACATGTTCAACGACTGCGAACTGGGTGGCTAATATGTTAGTGAGTGCGACATTCTTAACATTGCTATCATTGTTAGGAGATACAAATACATTTTGGATTTATTCAATACTTAATATTATATTTATTGTCATTACATTATATTATGTACCTGAGACTAAAAATGTGGCGCTTGAACAAATAGAAAGAAAATTAATGGAAGGAAATCGTTTAAAAGATATAGGTAGAGCGTAATACCTTACTTTCTATTTTCTTAAAATGAGTTGGATATTGATGTATAAAATATCCAACTTTTTATTACTGGCGTCTATTATTGTTCAATTACTACAAGTAAGTATATTGTATTTACAATTCAAATCAGCTACTTGTGCTATATGAATTACTCTGATATTGCATGGATTAAAAATTAAAACTTCGCAACGGCAAGTCGTGGTGACGCGGGTGCTCAAATTATAATCGGGTCCGATTATGACTTTGGTAACGGTGCTCCCAAAGATTTTAAAACAGCGGACGATTGGTCATTGAGTGGTTTCATAAATCAGGTAAGCAGGAGAATGTAGGTGCTCAATTCCGTCTTGGCGCTATCTATGAAGACGATGATGGTGGATTTCAACGAAGATAAATAAGCGGTACTCAGTTATATATTCATTCAGTTGTAGGTTTTCATGAATCGTCTGAGATACGATAAACAGCATAAAACCAAGTTAATCTCATGAATTTTATGCTGTTTTATTAAGAGATGAAACGGTGTGAAATTAAAGTGTAAGTTTACACATTAAACCTAAATTTATGTCGTATAATTTTGATTTATAATGATTTAATTTTAAGTTATTTATTTTGTACTCAGCGGTGTACTCATTTAGAACAAGGTGTCTGCTAAAATAGTACTTATAAGATTATCAAAGTAAAATTACATCAGTATAAAACACTAATCTATTGCATAGAGTATAACATAATCTGACAGGCAGCTTGGTGCCAAGAGCGGACATCATACAAACATCATTACAGCCCAAGCTAGAGCTTCATGATTAACGTTGTTTTGTACAAACAAAAAAATGTTAATCTGGTTATCTGTAACTCGCGCCAGATCTAGATACTGGTATATTTAGATAGCCATTCGATGCTAGCAACATCTCAATTTCATATTCGTTTATTTCACATTTAGGGCCAAGAACAACATCAAATATAAGGTTATCTTTTGAAGAAAAATCATATTCAAAATACGAAGTTATTTTAGTGCCTGTGACCCTTTGCTTTAGATCTGAAATTGAATGTAAAACGTTAAATTCGCCTCGATCATTTCCTGTAACGAAAGGAAGATGTACAATTCTCACCTCTTGTTCCTCCTCGAAAAATTTATTTTTAGTAAACAAACATTTTGTTCTGACTTCACTTGCTATTTGATTGTAGCCCAACCATCTATCCGATTCATTATGAATAGATAATGCAGTTACAGCTTCAGACATGCGATCAGCAAACTCACAAATAACCTCAACATCATCGTAAAAAACTTCATTGATACCAATGGAATGAACATTAGACATACTCAAAATTGGTGCTGTGTCAGAAAAACCAAAGGCTTCTGTATTAAAACCAATAGAAACTCCACAGCCATCACCAGCATAGGCACGCCATTGACTTAAAAGATCTTTATTTTTTGAAAAACTACAAATATAAGGGTGAGGAAATGTACCTTGAAAACAAGTTATGAATTCATTAATAACATTATCACTAGATGGGTTTCTCTTTGAATTCAATGAGTCAACGAAAATGTTTCTGACATAATTTATTTCAGTGTAATCATTTAAGTTTCCAGCCGATGAAACCCAAAGTTTCTTATTATTTATAATACTCAATAATGCATTAAGATCACAATAGTGATAAATTACACTCATTAAACATAACTCCATGTTTTATATAAAAATATATAATTTACTTATAAGAGCGTCATGACTTAGTTAATGCCAACTCTCAACCATTCATACCCCTCAAAAACTCTATCACAAAATATATGAATATATACAATATAATAATCAAATGAAGATTAAATCACCATAAATTTAATAGATACCTTCTTGCCATCCAAAGGTATTGATTGATCTGTTTTAGAAAATCACCTTCAAGCGAGTGTCCGCTTTAAATATTTTATTCAATGATAAAACCAAGTTCTTTTAATGATTCAGATTCATCAACTTTCAATTTTTTGACACACCAAATTAGTCGATATCTAGGTCTTGAGCTCGCGACATATGCAAATCTAGCCGATTCTGAATTAGGATTATTTATCCATTGCTTCCAATGTGAGCCATTATTTCCTGTATTTGAAGGAGATGATAGTAGAATTGTCACATCGTGGGTTTCACCTTTAATGCTATGAATTGTAGCGTATTTATAATTTTCGTTATTCCTTTCATTTATTGTAGTGAATTCTGATACATTAAATTTGGCAAGTCCTGACGGTGATTTTATTGGTAAGGAAAATACGTCTTCAGCTATCGATTTTAATTCATCAATAATGAATGATTGCTGGTGAATAATGGGAAGAACTGTATTAGCATTTTTACACCATTTGCTCCATGTTACTGTAAAGTCATTGAGGTTATTCTCGATGAGATATTTTAATGTATTGAAAAGAAACATTCGCCATTGTACAGATGATTCTATTTCATTAGGGCGATTATACGTAGATTCTCTTATTGGATGGTTTAATTTTGAGCGTATTACTGTCGAAAATAACTGTAAGGCATTTTTAATATTTTGAGTTCCTTGAAATGAGAAAAGATTTATTGCGTTAACAAGATTTTTTACTTGATTATTTTCAATGCCATTAAATGTAAACTTTTCCAAAATTGAATGTCCACGAGCTACTATTACGTTGTTGCTGTAACCGAGACATGATTTTTCAATCTTGTCGATTAGCTCTAATGGCGTTTCATTATATTGCAATACAATACATGGTGATTCCATAGAGCTAAACTGGCCACTGATACCACTATTTGATATTAATTTTGAACAAAGATTAATTATTTGCTGACAACTTCGATAATTGGTTTTTAGTGGCATTTTTTTAAAGTTGTTATCCGCAATGAATTTTATTGTATCAGCTGGATTTACAGCACGGAAACCATAAATAGATTGGTCTAAATCACCAACAAAATGAAGTGCAACACCTAAATCATGAAGGCTTTGCAATATAAATAAGTGCTCGAATGCTAAATCTTGGCATTCATCAATAATTATAAGTGGGAATCTTTGTGAAAGTAATGACGCATATGTTTTATATTTCTGGTCACTAAAAATTTCTTCAGCTAGATATAACGAGTCATCATGATTCATGAACCCGGATTTAAATAGTCTGTATTTTGTGTCGATTAAATCGTCAAGTTGCCAGTCTTCTAATTTTATAGATTTTCTCATTCTATCAAGTTCAGAATTATTAGAGTTGAAACGTATACAATTATTTTTTCTATCGAAACTAAAATGATGTGCTTTAATCTTTCCTCGTTTATTGTATGCATATTTTGTTTGAATGAATAATGGCGATGTGGCCTCTATGATTTTTAATGTGTTGTTATTATCCTCACCCTCAAATTTAGTTAGGTCTTTAGCGTTAGGGCTAATTAAAAATTTAAATATAAAGCTATCAAAAGTCCCAATGAAATGCGGGAATTTACAGAAGGTTTCTGGAGAGTATTTTTGAACTCTTGAGATAAGTTCTTCTGTAGCGCTATTAGAAAAAGATAATAAGGCAAGACCTCCAGGGGAATGTCCCCAATTATGTATTTCTTTTGCCACTTTTGCTGCAATAATTTCAGTTTTCCCGCTGCCGGGACAAGCCTCGAGATAAATACTTGAGTTGATGGAGGATTCAAGATAATCTATTTGTTGAGAGTTAAAGTCTTTCATTTTTATTCATCTCCCTCTTGGCATGCCCAGAGAATAGCATTTTTAATATATTCTGGTGTCTCAAAAATAACTAGATTTGTAGATATTTTGTCTGACAAGCTTTGTGCGAAGTATCCTTTTCCTAACTCATTGTGCTCAATGTACTGTAGTAAATCATGCGCAACTACTGCCCGCTCTTTTGAATCTTTACTAGACCAATCGTCTTGTACATCTGCAATTATTTTTATTTTCTTTTTTATTTCCCCATTTGTTGGCCAAATGTCATAGAGTACAGCTGACATAACTGCAATATTATTTCCTTCCATTGCTAAATCATATTCAAGTGTTTTGTATTTGCTTACATATAGTCTTGCATATTTTGAACAGTTTATCTCTTCTACGAGCTTGATTGCATGGTTGGTGCCTTCATACATATTGCCATCATGGGGAATAATTGTTTTTTCGATAAATTTATCTTCTCCAACACTCTCTGTTATTTTTTTTTTGTGGATCAAGGTCTGTCAATCCTGCACACCTTACAGGAATGTTATCTCCATCATGCTTTGTTTTTTCGCTTGGGATAGTAAAGTTACAATATATTCCCATGAAGTGTCTGAAATAGATTCCGTTGAGATTTATAACAGAAACACCTAAATCTGATAAAGTATTCTTCCCTGCACCTCGATCCGCTAATATCCTATTTGCTAAAATAGGTAATAACATTTGCTCGGCTATGCCTTCAACAAGAATTACCCCACTTGCGAAAAGTAAGTTGGATTTAGTCACATCCATCCACCTATTAATGAACTCTTTACTTTTTTTTGCTAATCCACAGTCTTTTATACGTGTTGCTACTGGAGAAGTTGATCTGGATAAGTGAATTATAGAATCCACGTTGACTGACGATGCAAGAGTTGTTGAGTGTGTTGTAACAATTACTTGAACATTATTTTCTTTATCTTCAGATACTTTTTTTAAATGATCAAGTAATCTTATTTGAAGTTGAGGGTGTAGATGGGCTTCAGGTTCTTCTATTAATAATATTCTACAAGTAGATGAATCTTGTTCATTACCGAGAGTTAACTCGGCTAATATAGAGGCTATATAAAGAAGGTTGTTATAACCTAAACTGTTTTGCTCTAAACTTCTGAAAAGTTTGGTATCTTTTTCATTTAAATTAGGGAAAAATATTAATCTTAAACTCTCTACAATTCTAGTAAAATCACTTTCTGCAAATTGAATGGCTGTATTTTGACCGAAATTAAATCCTATTGCATTTTGTAGATGGTTTTTAATTAATTGATTTGCGGTTTTTATACTATATAAATCACTGTTTGATAACTCATCATTAAAAGTATTTACTTTATCTACAAGAGGATGCACTTCTCCATTTCTTTTTAATATTTTTAGATCTTTTCTGTTTATGGCTTTTAAAAGCTTTGATAATCTGGATTGGCGGCCGTTGGTTAATTTTGATTCAGCATCTCTTAATGGAGGAAGATATATGCAATAGATTAGGTCTAATAATTCATAATCAAATTGAGAGCTTTGCGAATCACCGCCCCACAGTGATTTTTTATATCTACCTCTTATCTCCTTGTTCTCAATGTGTAAATTTAATTTAGCTACATCAGAGTTTCCCGTCCAAGGAAGTAAAGCAACTTTCTCTTTTACATCTAAATTAGAAAATTCCGCATTAATTGTAAATGAATCACTTACCTTGGGGGGATTGCTAAATGGGCTATGAAAATCATTCTCAGTTATATTGTATCGTTCTGATTCCGAATCGATAAATAACTGTCTTATTGAATTTATAATAGCAGATTTCCCTGCTCCATTCTCTCCTACAATAACACTAAGGCCTTCATTTAAAGAAATGTTAAATTCATCATCAAAACATCTGAAACCTTTAATTTTTAATTTACTTAGAAACATGTGAGTGTCCGTCCTGATAATATTCGAAAATTTCTTACGTCAAGTTAAAGCTTTAGATAAACGTTCTAACTAAAAAACAACATAATTTCAATATATTAAAGAAAAAACTGAAGCCTCCTACCCTGATTTGTGGAAAAACTCTCATAAATAGAAGTGAAAATATTCGTTTTTCGAGTTTGAGTATAGGTTTTATTTCTTTTTAGAGTATTATGACTTAAAGAGAACAGGAAAGCTGTATTGCCATATAAAACAACGGTGATAAAATGCACTATTGTCAGTTTGAAGTGAGATAACTATGAACAAAAATGAATTAACTCAAGCCACAAAACCCACTCGCACCCAGCTCATTCGCGCGGTAACAACGTCTACGGCTATTGAAACAGGGCAGGAGTCCCGTCGCCTTGAAGAAGAAATGAAAGCAAAGCGTGAGAAGTTTGGTCATTTGAAACTGGCGATTTAGCTTTCTTTTAAGGCTTCGCTAACCCAATATTTCATGGGTTCATAGTTAAGGTTTAACCCTGCGTGGATTGCTGCAATATACTGCTCGGGGTGTTGAGTCCAACTTTCATAATCCAACGGCTGGAAACCAGTTTGTACTGCCATTACATCGGCAAGTAAGCGCGATAAGCGCCCATTACCTTCTCTAAATGGATGTATCAGAATCAACTCCACATGTACCGTGGCAATAGCCTCTATGACTTGTTCTCGGCTCATATTGGTGCAAGGTGTGTACTTCGCTAGAAACTCTTTCTCGAATTGAGCAAGTAACTTTGCAACACGTCCCGCAGGGGCAAACATAAAGCCACCCTTGCTAATATTCACCGTACGTAACTGACCAGCCCACTCGTAAACATTCCCTAACCATTGGCGGTGCCAACGCTGAATAAGTGATACGGTAATTTGCTCAGTGGGAAATTGTTCTTCAAAAATGACTTGATACAGTTTTTCTAACAGGACAAGCTCTGCATCATTGATATCATCAACGTTTGAAAGCCCTAGCTTATTAGCTAGCACTTCTTCATCAGAACTATCAGCAAATTTTCCTTCGCTGTTAAACACATCGTATTTATTCATATAAGCGTGTTCTTGTGGTATGGGTATGAATTTTGTACGTTATAATGCTAAAAACATCAAATAAATAATAACTACCTATAAATCAACGGATTAATTAAGTGTAGGTTAAATTATAGGTTTTTCTGAAAAATTAATAAATATCGTTATATTTCAACGCTAACACACCCATGCATCATGGTTTTCATTCAAAATTGGCTAGTTTTACCCAAATATCAAGTTTATCAGCCCAATCCTGCATCATGATTTTGCGCTCTTCAAGATAAGTTGCATGGTTATATGAACGTCTAACGCTATTTGAGTCCATATGGGCTAATTGTGCTTCTATAGCATCAGGTCTATATCCAAGCTCATTTAATCGCGAGCTTTTATGAAACTTAATGAGACATAAAAAAGCATAAAACCCAGTTAATGTTATGAATTTTATGCTATTTTTTTATGAGGTGGTACTTTGTGAAACAGTGTGAGACTAAAGTGTAAGTTTACACATTAAACAAGAAATTCAACACATCACCATCTTTGACGATGTAATCTTTGCCTTCCGCGCGCATTTTACCCGCTTCTTTTGCACCTTGCTCACCACGGTATTTGATGAAATCTTCAAATGCGATAGTTTGTGCGCGGATAAAGCCTTTTTCGAAGTCAGTGTGGATTTTACCTGCCGCTTGTGGAGCTGTTGCGCCAACAGGGATAGTCCATGCACGCACTTCTTTCACACCAGCGGTGAAGTAAGTTTGCAGGTTTAATAACTCATAACCCGCACGGATCACACGGTTCAAACCTGGCTCTTCAATGCCTAAATCTGCCATGAATTCATCACGCTCTTCATCGTCCAGCTCGGCGATATCGGATTCGATAGCGGCACAAACAGGAACAACAACAGAACCTTCAGCTTTCGCGATTTCGTAAACTTTGTCTAAGTAAGGGTTATTTTCAAAACCATCTTCATTGACGTTGGCAATGTACATGGTTGGCTTCAGCGTTAAGAAGCTTAAATAACGGATAGCGGCTTTGTCTTCAGCCGTTAAATCCAGTGAACGCAGCATACCCGCTTGTTCTAAGTGTGGCAGGCATTTTTCCAGTGCTTCTAATTCCGCTTTTGCGTCTTTATCGCCGCCTTTTGCGCGCTTTTGTACGCGGTGAATAGCACGCTCACAAGTGTCTAAGTCAGATAGTGCTAATTCAGTATTGATAACTTCGATATCCGCCGCAGGGTCAACTTGACCCGCAACGTGGATGATATTGTCATTTTCGAAACAGCGAACAACGTGACCAATCGCTTCGGTTTCACGGATGTTAGTCAGGAATTGGTTACCAAGACCTTCACCTTTTGATGCGCCTTTTACTAAGCCAGCGATGTCAACGAATTCCATCGTGGTTGGTAGAATGCGCTGAGGCTTCACGATCTCAGCTAATTGATCAAGACGTGGGTCTGGCATTGGCACAACACCCGTGTTTGGTTCAATCGTACAGAAAGGGAAGTTGGCTGCTTCGATGCCGGCTTTGGTCAATGCATTAAACAGAGTGGATTTACCCACGTTAGGCAGACCAACGATACCGCATTTAAAACCCATATGTTTCTCACCTTAATAGCGAGGGGCAGGCGTGTGCTGCCCCTAATGTTTAGAAAATTGGCGCTGATTATACACAAAAACTTGTGTTTGATGAAATCAACTCTTAGGCAGTGGCTTTAAAACCATGTAAGCGATTGATAGCTTTATCCATTCCATCTGATAACAGGATGTCCGTGCAGCGCACAGATTCATCAATCGCATCATCAATAAGCTTCTGTTCAGACAGCGGTGGTTTGCCTAACACGAAACCAACAACTTTGTTTTTATCGCCTGGATGCCCAATACCAATGCGTAAGCGGTAAAAGTTCGGGTTATTGGCAAATTTGCTTTGAATATCTTTTAAGCCGTTATGTCCGCCGTTGCTACCACCCAGTTTCATTTTTGCAACGCCCGGTGGTAAGTCGAGCTCATCATGAGCGACTAAAATTTCATCAGGATTGATTCGATAGAAATTGGCCACTGCGGCGACGGATTTACCACTTAAATTCATAAAAGTCGTTGGTACTAGCAAACGAATATCATTGCCGCCAATATTGATGCGCGCTGTATAGCCAAAAAACTTAGGTTCTTCTTTTAGTGATTGGTTATGGCGTTGTGCCAGTAAATCAACATACCACGCACCAGCATTATGGCGGGTTTGCGCATATTCAGCGCCCGGATTGGCTAATCCAACAATTAATTTTATTTTACTCACGGGGACTTTTTCACTGTCAATGTATAGAAATTGGTGACTAGTTTACCTCGTGTCGGGGTGGATGTACAAAATTGTCAGCGAGAAGATTTCTGTAGTGATAATTAGCTTCTGAATTATTCGGTAATGCTATAAGGCAAGTTTATAGTTTGATAAAAAGCATTTTTTGAGTAGATATCCTTAAACTCTTCTATACATGTGAAGCTTATCGCAAATAATTTTACTTAAAGAGCTATACTCTTTACATAAATATAAAGTTTTATCGAACTTTTCTTCAATGCTTGCTTATCAGTTTACTGATATTGGAGGTAAATATGAAACGGAAAACGGTTACATTCATCGGAAATGGTTTAATGGGACTGGGCATGGTCGTCATGGGAGGGAGCATTGGTTTAAACCTGTTTTCTCATATTGTGGACTTAGGCTTATCCGATGACATCATTAACGGTTCGTTGTTTGGAATTTTTATTGGTGCATTAGTTTGGTTAGTGGGTGCGAGAATGGGTGGTAGGGAAAAAGTGGAAGATCGTTACTGTTTAGTAAAACGCCAATTTCATTCCCGTAATGATAACCATCGTTATCCATGATAAGTTAACGTCAAATCCCAACAGTGTGAAATTAACTGTTGAGAGCTGACTGCAGAAAATAATGCGCTCGGTGAGCGGAAGCATGATGAATATAAATAAGAGTGAAATTATTGACTAAGAATTTCACTCTTATTTTTTGTTTAGAAATTATCTTAATATCACATACAAAAAATAAAGCCCCTACGGTTGATGGACAACAGTAGGGGCGCTACTTATAAATTTTTGTATCGTGACCACAATGAATGTGGTGCGATAAAGCACATTTCTCGCCTCAATAATTTAATGAAAAACGACTGAAACCAGTATGTTAAAACGGGGCCATTAAGACCCCGTTTTAGAATTAGTGCTCGAACATCGCAGAAATTGACTCTTCATTGCTGATACGGCGAATAGCTTCGGCCAGCATGCCTGAAAGGGTCAGGGTGCGAACTTTGTTCAGCGCCTTGATTTCAGGAGAAAGAGGAATTGTGTCACAAACAATGACTTCATCAATCACAGAGTTTTTGATGTTGTCTACAGCGTTACCGGAGAAGATTGGGTGAGTTGCATAAGCGAATACACGCTTAGCACCACGCTCTTTCAGCGCCTCAGCTGCTTTACACAGTGTGCCACCAGTATCAATCATATCGTCAACTAAAATACAGTCACGACCTGAAACGTCACCAATGATATGCATGACTTGAGAAACGTTTGCGCGTGGGCGACGTTTATCAATGATAGCCATATCGGTATCGTTCAGTAATTTCGCGATTGCTCTAGCGCGAACGACGCCGCCGATGTCTGGAGAAACAACGATTGGGTTTTCTAAGTCTTTCTGCAACATGTCTTCCAGAAGGATTGGGCTACCAAATACGTTATCTACAGGAACATCAAAGAAGCCCTGGATCTGCTCTGCGTGTAAGTCAACGGTAAGAACACGGTCAACACCTACACTAGACAGAAAATCGGCAACAACTTTAGCGGTGATTGGTACACGGGCAGAACGTACGCGACGATCCTGTCTTGCATAACCGAAGTAAGGAATAACAGCGGTAATACGACCAGCAGATGCACGGCGCAGGGCATCAACCATCACAACCAGTTCCATCAGGTTGTCATTAGTTGGTGCACAAGTTGACTGGATGATAAAAATATCACCACCGCGAACATTTTCATTAATTTGAACACTGACTTCGCCGTCGCTAAAACGACCAACAGCCGCGTCTCCAAGATTAGTGTAAAGGCGGTTAGCAACACGTTGTGCTAGTTCCGGTGTAGCGTTACCAGCAAAAAGCTTCATATCGGGCACGAGAAAAACCTCAGGCTTGCGTCCAGAGAGATATTGTTGACCAACAGCAATGATGGATGGGTCATTACTTATTGGTGCAATACACGGGTTATCCCAGCGCGGAATTTGTGCACAGGAGAAACATTCGCTCCTTGAGCGACGAATCCGTGCACCCACGATGGGGCTTTATTTAACACCTTCAGGGCATCCGCTTGTGTTTCGAACTCAGAAAAGACACAAGCGCCTGTTCCTGTTAGGCGAGACGGAGCATATTGTAACAGCCAAGAAACGAGCTGTTCAACCTCACGAAAACGTTTTCTTGCAATTGGTTCGCAGTCATTTGCATACGGAGCCAGTAATAATGCGGCTAAAGCGCGTTTTGGAGAATTTCGATTTAATTCTGGATCTGTGAAGATCATCGGGGTTGAGATTTCAATTCCGGGGTGAGCGACTAAATACCAACGCTCTTTTGGTTCTGCCGGTGTTAAAATTTCGCCAATCCCTTCAGCAAAGGCAGCATGACCACGAACAAAAACAGGCACATCTGCACCCAGATGTTGACCTAATTCTGCTAAAACATCATCAGAAACGTGGGTTTGCCAATGTTCATTTAACGCAATGAGCGTAGTGGCCGCGTTGGATGAACCACCACCAATACCGCCACCCATAGGCAACACTTTGTTAATACAAATATCGGCACCCAAAGGACCCTGATGGTTTAGTGACTCACGACAATAGGTCTGTAAACTTTTGGCAGCGCGAATAATTAAGTTTTTTTCGACATCCACGCCCACCATTGGAGTGAGTAAATTAAGGTGATCATCGGAACGTGCAGTGAAGGTAATTTCATCACCATAATCTAAAAACTGAAACAAGGTTTGTAGCTCATGGTAGCCATTAGCACGCTGCCCTGTAATGTATAAGAATAGATTCAATTTTGCCGGTGATGGCCACGTTAATGTCATTTTTTCAGTGTCCAACTATCCATTTTTAACTTGATGATTTTATCTTTTTGATGCAATTCCATCTGATTCGGTAACATTGGTGTGGTTTTGGTATCGTAAGAGAGATAATCCAAATTCCATGTTTCACCATTGACTTTAAAAGTGACTGATTTCAACAGGTGGTTACTATCAAGGGTGTATTCTGACGCTCGACCGGGTGAGCCGACTAACCACGCGGTGAGTTCATCAATTGGGATATCCATACCCGTTAGTTGATAAATTAGCTCACTGGGTACATCGCTCATATGCGTTTGACCGTCTTTGGTGATTAACTTGGTTAAATCGGGCTCAACGCTGAGTTCCAGTTCGCGAGTTCCTAATGGATTGGTGAGCAATAAACGGTATTTTTCAGGCGTGTATTGTTGCCAGAAAAATTTCGCGTAGGTTTTGGTTTCCGTGCCAGTTCCTTGTCCGCCGATATACACAAAGGAGCCTCGAGTTTGGTAATCTCGCAATTCCGAAACTTGAGCCTGATGTTTTTGCCACTGTTCATCAGAAGATGAAGAGGTTTCTTTTGTGGTTTTTTGTGACGTTGTCACGCAGGCGGTAAGAAATAAGGCTGAGAGGGGAATTAATCGCAAAAAGCCTTTGGCTGGGCGAATAAACGACAGAGCAGAAAAAAATTGCATATCGATTCTCAACATAGAGTGAATAGTAATGACATTGCAGATGAAACCACAAACAGGGTCGTTATTTTAACCATTTTCTGGTTTTCTCAATAGAGAATTAAATTTATTTTAGACATCATTGCCTATTAAAGCTATCGAAAACACCAGAGTGCTTTAATGGGATGCTAACGTTAAAATGAGATATTTTTCAGGGATATTGCGCCAATCTTATTGGCTTATCAATGATAATATGATGAAAAGTATGGATTTGCTTTCTGTGCGTAATAAATGCATTCTTAAAGCATCTTATTGATATTTAAGGCAGCTAGTCAGATAATTACTTCATATTTTGGGGTTAATCATCTTTCTGGCTGTTAGCCATTGAGTACCCGTAGAAACAGAAGCGTTAATCATCTACAATATACGCATATAAATCTCAGCAATGAGCTAGGTTACTAGTATCAGGCTGATAAATAAATTAGCAATGTGAGCAATGTGAGTAAGTCGTAAGCACAATGACCTTATTAGCCTTAGGCATTAATCATAAAACAGCACCGGTAGCTTTGCGTGAGCAAGTCGCTTTTGGTCCTGAAAAAATCGACCACGCACTTGAGGAACTTTTAAAACAGCCTCAAGTGCGTGGCGGTGTTGTGCTGTCTACCTGTAACCGAACTGAACTGTATCTAAGCCTTGAATCTCAAGAAAAAGCGCAAGAACAGTTAACAAAATGGTTATGTGATTTTCATGGGATCACCGCTAAAGACCTACAACCCAGTCTCTACTGGCATCAAGATGCACGCGCAGTAAGTCACCTTATGCGCGTGGCGAGTGGGTTAGATTCACTGGTTCTCGGGGAGCCTCAAATTCTCGGTCAAGTGAAAAAGGCCTTTGCGCTTTCGCAAGATAACCATTCACTGTCTAGCGAATTAGAGCGCTTATTCCAAAAATCTTTTTCCGTGGCAAAACGTGTACGAACAGAAACCGATATTGGTGCGAATGCCGTTTCTGTCGCATTTGCTGCTTGTACACTCGCGAGACAGATTTTTGAATCACTCAAACATTTGAATATTTTGTTAGTCGGTGCAGGTGAAACTATTGAATTAGTCGCGCGTCATTTACGTGAGCATGGCGTGCAGAAAATGATGATAGCTAACCGAACCCTTGAACGTGCACAACTGCTCGCCAAGGAAGTTAACGCACAAGTTATTTCATTAGCGGACATCGATAACCGTTTAGCTGAAGCAGATATCGTGATCAGCTCGACAGCCAGCCCATTGCCAATTATTGGTAAAGGAATGGTCGAACGTGCGATGAAAGCACGTCGCAGTAAACCTATGTTATTGATTGATATCGCTGTACCTCGTGATATCGAGCAGGATGTAGAAAAACTCAGAGATGTTTATCTCTATACTGTTGATGATCTTGAATCCATCATTGCCCAAAACTTGGCTCAGCGTAAGGCCGCGGCGGTTGAAGCGGAATTTATCGTTGAACAAGAAAGCGGTCATTTTATGGATTGGTTGCGCTCACAAGCCGGAGTCTCTACAATTCGCGAATATAGAGAACAGGCGGAAGCAATTCGGGCAAGTATGACCGAGAAAGCACTTGCAGCCATTGCCCAAGGTGCCAACCCTGAGCAAGTAATCATGCAATTATCACAACAGTTAACCAACCGCCTGATCCACGCTCCGACTAAATCTTTGCAGCAAGCTGCAGGAAATGGGGATGTTGAGCGTCTAAATCTACTTAGGGACAGCTTAGGGCTGGACCATCAATAACCACTTTTTAATCATAGGTCTGATATAACGAATGAAGCCTTCTATTGTCGCAAAACTAGAAGCATTACAAGAACGCTACGAAGAAATTGAAGCGCACCTTGCTGATGCGGGTGTGATTGCTGATCAAGACCGTTTTCGTGCTTTATCAAAAGAATATGCTCAGTTAACGGATGTCGCGAAGTGTTTTACTGCGTGGCGCACCGTTCAGGATGATATCGAAACAGCCCAAATGCTGTTAGACGATCCTGAAATGAAAGAGATGGCTCAAGAAGAGCTTAAAGAAGCAAAAGAGCGCAATGAAGAGCTGGAACAGCAATTACAATTGCTGTTACTTCCAAAAGATCCTGATGATGAATATAACTGTTTTGTGGAAATCCGCGCTGGTGCGGGTGGCGATGAAGCAGCGATTTTTGCGGGTGATCTATTCCGTATGTACAGCCGCTATGCAGAAAGTAATCGCTGGCGTGTTGAGCTGATGAGCACCAGCGATGGTGAGCACGGTGGGTATAAAGAGGTGATCGCGAAAATCTCGGGTGACAGTGTTTATGGTCGTCTGAAATTTGAATCAGGTGGTCACCGAGTACAACGTGTTCCTGAGACTGAGTCGCAAGGTCGTATTCATACGTCCGCATGTACTATTGCTATTCTACCTGAGTTGCCAGAAGCTGAATTGCCAGAAATCAGCCCAGCGGATCTGCGTATTGATACTTTCCGTTCTTCTGGGGCGGGTGGTCAGCACGTTAACACCACTGACTCAGCAATTCGTATTACCCACTTACCAACGGGTATTGTGGTTGAGTGTCAGGATGAGCGCTCACAACACAAGAACAAAGCGAAAGCGATGTCGGTGTTAGGTGCACGTATACGCCAAGCAGAAATGGATAAACGTCATGCTGCGGAAGCATCTGAGCGCCGTAACTTGTTAGGTTCTGGTGACCGTTCTGACCGTATCCGGACATACAATTTCCCACAAGGTCGTGTGACAGATCACCGTATCAACCTGACACTGTACCGTTTGGATGAAGTGATGGAAGGGAAACTGGATACATTAATCCAGCCTATCATCAACGAATACCAAGCTGATCAGCTTTCTGCATTATCTGAGCAGGACTAATGCGTTATAGCGAATGGTTACAGCAGGCAGTCGTAAGGCTGTCTGCCAGTGATAGCGCTAAACGTGATGCGCAGATCCTGTTGCAATACACGACGGGGCGTAGCCGTACTTATATTCTAGCCTTTGATGAGACGGAACTCACGTCAGATGAACAGACCCAGCTTGACGCTTTATTAATGCGTCGTGAGCAGGGGGAGCCAATAGCATACATTGTCGGCGAACGTGAGTTTTGGTCTTTACCATTGTATGTGTCGCCAGCGACGCTAATCCCTCGCCCTGATACCGAATGCCTTGTTGAGCAAGCGTTAGTGCGATTACCTAACGCAGAGTGCCGAATTTTGGATCTTGGTACTGGCACTGGCGCGATTGGATTAGCTTTAGCATCAGAGTTGCCGAATAGTTGTGTTATCGGCGTAGACTTTAACCCTGAGGCTGTGGCGTTAGCACAACGAAATCAACAACGCTTAGCGCTTCCAAACATTCAATTTTCGCAAAGTGATTGGTTTGCTTCACTACCAAATGAACTATTTGATATGATTGTGAGTAATCCTCCTTATATTGATGAGGATGATATTCACTTGAGCCAAGGTGATGTGCGTTTTGAGCCATCAACCGCGTTGATTGCTGATAACCACGGTTTTTCAGATCTAGAACACATTATTGCCACATCAAAACAATACTTAAAACAACAAGGGTGGCTGCTGCTTGAACATGGTTGGCAGCAAGGCTCAACAGTCCGAGAGCTATTTAATGAAAATGGGTACACCAATGTCGAGACTTGTCTCGATTATGGTGGTAAAGAGCGAGTTTCTCTTGGTCAATGGAATGGTTAAGTGGGCAATAGTAGTGGAATTGTAATGAAAACAATAGCAAATATTGAGTTTAATCAGTTACCGTTAAGCGAAGGCATTATGATGGTTTCTCAAATCATTCGTGCCGATTTTCCTTTTATGCAGGTACAAGCGCAATTAGATGAACTTGTCGCTAAAGCGCGAGATGCAATAGATTTGACTGCGGATAATCAGTCAAAAATAGAGCAGCTGATTACTCTGTTTTATTCTCAGTGGAAATATGGTGCTGCGGAAGGCATCTATGCCCTGTCGGATATGTTGTGGCTGGATAAAGTCTTATCCTCCAAACAAGGTACGCCTGTCTCTCTTGGTTCCATTTTTTTATTTATCGCTGAGCAACTCGACTTGGATGTTGACGCCGCGATTTTCCCGACTCAGTTGCTATTTGTTTCGACAAAGCGCGATGGTTCTCAATGGTTTATTAACCCTGTCAATGGTGAAACCCTATCTCAGCATACATTAACAATGTGGTTGAAAGGGACGGTCGATCCATACTCTGAATTTATCTTTGATGAGCTAGATGTCGCTGAACATAGCGTCATCGTACGCAAAACTTTTGATACATTGAAAGCGGCGCTGATGGAAGAGAAGAAAATGGAGATGGCATTAAAAGTCTGTGAGACGTTGCTAATCTTAGATCCTGAAGATCCCTATGAAATTCGTGACCGAGGACTTATCCTCGCGCATTTAGACTGTAATCATGTGGCACTGAGCGACCTTAACTATTTTGTTGAGCATTGCCCAGAAGACCCAGTGTCCGAAATGATTAAGATCCAAATTTATTCGCTGGATAATCTTCCAGTCGTACTGCATTGATTAACGTATAGACAGTTTACTGTCTTCCTATGAAGGGTAAGAGTATGCAACAGAAAGTAGTCAGTATCGGTGATATTAAGGTCGCAAACGATCTGCCATTTGTTCTGTTTGGTGGCATGAACGTACTTGAATCTCGCGATATGGCGATGAAAGTGTGTGAGCATTATGTCACTGTGACACAAAAATTAGGCATTCCGTATGTGTTTAAAGCCTCTTTTGATAAAGCTAACCGATCATCTATTCACTCTTATCGTGGTCCGGGTCTGGAAGAAGGGATGAAAATCTTCCAAGAAATCAAACAGACTTTCGGTGTAAAAATCATTACAGATGTGCATGAGCCTGATCAAGCACAACCTGTTTCTGAAGTGGTTGATGTTATCCAATTACCCGCTTTCCTTGCTCGCCAAACGGATTTAGTCGCTGCGATGGCAAAAACGGATGCAGTGATTAACATCAAAAAACCGCAGTTCATCAGCCCAGGACAAATCGGTAACATCGTTGAGAAATTCATTGAAGGTGGCAACGATAAAATTATTCTGTGTGACCGCGGTGCAAACTTTGGTTATGACAATCTCGTGGTTGATATGCTTGGCTTTAATGTCATGATGCAAGCGTCTAAAGGGTGCCCAGTCATCTTTGACGTGACACATTCACTGCAATGTCGAGACCCATTTGGTGCGGCTTCTGGTGGTCGTCGTGGTCAAGTGGCGGAATTGGCAAGAGCTGGCATGGCAGTAGGTTTAGCTGGTCTATTCCTCGAAGCGCATCCAGATCCAGAAAATGCACGTTGCGACGGTCCTTCTGCACTACCATTGCATAAATTAGAGCCATTCTTGCAACAAGTTAAAGCGATCGACGAAGTGGTAAAAAGCTTCCCTGCACTGGATACTAACAGTTAATCTCGGTTCCAAATGCAATTAAACGATGTTGTTTCCATGTTCGGCGCTGATCTTCAGCGCCGATATGGTGAAAAAATTCACAAAGTCACCTTGCACGGTGGCTTTAGCTGCCCAAACCGTGATGGCACGTTGGGGCGGGGTGGCTGTACATTTTGTAATGTGTCATCCTTCAGTGATGAAAACCAATCTGAGCAACCCATCAGTTTGCAAATCCAACAGCAAATTTCTCGAATATCCCGCGCAAATCGCTATTTAGCGTATTTCCAAGCTTATACCAGCACCTATGACGAAGTGCATAGATTAAAACTATTGTATGAAGAAGCGCTACAACAAGCTGATATGGTTGGGTTATGTGTAGGTACTCGCCCTGATTGCGTACCTGATGCTGTGCTCTCTTTACTGGCTGGGTACCGTCAACAAGGTTATGAAATTTGGTTAGAGCTTGGGTTACAAACTGCTCATGATAAGACGTTACACCGTATAAATCGTGGGCATGACTTTGCGGCTTATCAAGCAACAGCGCAAAAAGCTCGCGCACTTGGACTCAAGGTATGTACGCACTTGATTTGCGGTCTGCCAAGCGAAAATGCAACCATGAATATGCAGACATTAGATGCGGTTTTGGCATGTGGCACAGATGGTATAAAGCTGCATCCATTGCACATTGTTGAGGGCAGCATTATGGCAAAAAGTTGGCGTGCAGGACGCTTAGAAACGCTATCTTTAGAAGAATATACAGCCACTGCCGGTGAGATGATCCGCCATACTCCGACCGATATTTTATATCATCGCATCAGTGCTAGTGCGAGAAAGCCAACATTGTTAGCACCGCAATGGTGTGAAAACCGTTGGGTAGGTATGAACAGTTTATACCAATATTTGCTCGTAAATGGCGGACAAGGGTCAGCACTGTAATGCAGAGATTTTTAACTGAATTTTTTGAAATACTGATTCATAATAAATTTAAAAAAATAAAAAGGTGCCTATGTATCCGATAATCTCAAGTGTTAAACACGTTAGTCGTCAACTTTGTTTAGGGGCAGTAGGCTTGGTATTTTCTCTACAAGTTTCAGCGCAATACGATATTACACCTGAAAATAAGAAAGTATTCGAACACACTAAAATTGCGGCCCAAAATAATGATGCTAAAGCGCAATATGAATTAGCAGGCATGTATTTATCGGGGGTTGGTGTATTACAAAACCAAAATAACGCTAAGTTATGGGCAGAAAAATCAGCACAATCAGGTAATGCGGATGCATATTCATTATTGGCGGATATTACGTTAATGAGTGGTGATAGAACGTTCACTGAAGAATTTGTCAAAGCCCGCGAATATGCAAGTAAAGCCGTTGATGGTGGAAGTATTCGAGGAAAAATTAGTTTAGCTGAAGCTTTAATTACGCCGGAGTCTGGCGCTGTTGATTATCCGCGCGCCATTGCACTACTTGAGGAAGTCAGTGCGTTAAATGACAAAGATTACTTCAACGCGCCATTATGGTTAGGCATCATTTATTATGATGGTCATGGTGTACCACAGAATGAAAAAAAGGCGTTAGAATGGTTTGCAAAAGCGGATGCGTTAACTTTCTCAGGTTTTGCTGAAGGAATGGCATCATTTCAATTTAATGATGGCAACAATGGTACTGTCAGAGATGACGAGCAAAAAGCCACGAAACTCCGCGCAATGGCATGTGAGCTAGGTAAAAAAGAGAATAACGAAATGTATTGCTACTAGTTTTAGGTACAGAATGAATAGAAAATGCCGCGCTTGTTTAGCAAGTGCGGCATTTTTATTGTTAGCTTCAGTTATAATTTAAGTCTTCGACTTTTTAAGACGTAAGGGACCTTTTAGCCTCTTGAATGTGCTGAACTTCGTCTAAAGCACTATCCAGTGAGTTTTGGAAACTGAGCGCGCCATCAATAGGACGAACATTCGCACGAGCTAATGTTTTCAGCGGTTGGAATGGGATATCACACACAATAATGTGAGTATCTTTACGTACGATATCAATAAATTTCTGGAAGGCTTCTAAGCCACCCGCATCAAAGACAGGTACCGCATCCCACTGCATAACAATAATTTCATAGCCATGACTTTTTACTCGCAGTTCATCAAAAATACGTTCTGCGGCAGCAAAGAACAGTGGACCATTCACTCGGACAACTAACACGCTCTTATCTTCTTGAGTCTCCGGCAACTGTGTGACTCGTGTCATATTGGCAATACGTCGCATAAACAGCAACGAAGCAATAACGATACCGACGGTAATGGCGATCACCATATCGAATAGAACAGTTAAAGACATACATAACAGCAATACAATAATGTCATCTTTAGGTGCGCGGCGGATCAAGCTAAAGACTTTACCCGCTGCACTCATGTTCCAAGCCACGATCAAGAGCAGTGAAGACATGGCGGCAAGCGGTAAATACGACAATAAAGGCGCTAAAATAAGCAGTGTCAGTAGCACTAAAATCGAGTGTATGATAGCTGAGATAGGAGAGGTTGCACCGGCTCGAACGTTTGCAGCAGAACGAGCAATTGCAGCCGTTGCCGTGATCCCCCCAAAGAATGGGGCGGCAATATTTCCTAGCCCTTGACCTATTAATTCACTATTGGAGTGGTGCTTTTTCCCCGTCATATTATCGAGCACTACGGCACACAGTAGGGACTCAATCGCACCTAGTACCGCCATCGATAGTGCGGCAGGCATAAGTGCTGTGATCATCGCCCAGCTAATGGGGGCACTGCCTGGTAACTCCCATGGCAATATAAATTGCGGTAAAATTGGCGGAATACCACTTCCTTCTGTGCCGTCAGGGAGCAAATAGCTAAATTTAGAACCGATCGTTTCCACATGAATATCAAACAGCGTTAATATCCACATAATTAAGGTCCCAACAATAATTGCGGGTAGATGCCCAGGCAGGCGAACCTTAAGTTTAGGCCAGAAGATTAAGACAAGTAATGTGGCAAGCCCAATCAACGTATCGCTATATTGTAAGGTTGGAAAAGCTTTGCTTAGAGCAATAACCTTATCAACATAGTTTTCAGGAACATGCTCCATTTGCAGACCAAAGAAATCCTTGATTTGCATAGTGGCAATTGTAATAGCAATCCCAGACGTAAATCCCAGCGTTACGGACACGGGAATATATTCGATGAACTTACCAAACCGAGCAAAACCCATTGCCAGCAAGATAATGCCTGACATTAATGTTGCGACTAATAAGCCACTGAGCCCATATTGTTGAGATACTGGGTATAAGATCACCACAAACGCCGCAGTAGGACCGGATACGCTATAACGGGAACCACCAGAAATGGCAATTACAATCCCAGCAATTGCAGCGGTGTAAAGTCCATATTGCGGGGGAACGCCACTGGCTATTGCGAGCGCCATCGCCAATGGAATTGCAATAATCCCAACGGTAATACCCGCAATTAAGTCCTTCATGAAACGCGCTGCGGTATATTTCTCTTTCCAACAGGAGTCTATTAATGCGCTAAAAGGGCGCAATCTATTAATATTTTTTGTACTCATTAAAACCCTACCAAAATAACAGGGTGAAAAATAAACGAAATGAAGAGATGAGGATACGCCTAACTGAATCAAAAAAATGTGTTATTTATCAATGAAACTACAATTATCATAACGCTTTCAGTATCAAAAGTAAAAAATCGTTATTTTCTACGTTAAATATCATTAAATGTATTTAAAATAATTATTAACTATCGATTTTCTATTTTAAACAGTGAGTTAAAAAAGATAATAATTAATTAATAGTCAATTTACCTCTGATTTAAATATGACCCAAAATAAACTAAAAAATAAGCGAAAATAATAACCATCCCCATAATAGCGTAACGGCATAACTGGCACGCTGAAATAATTTGCGTGTACCTGCCCATCGACTTTCCATACTGCGACCCGCTGATGATTGAGGGAATAGATGTCCAAGTGCATCATCGAAGGCTTGTGTATCTCCTTGGCGATAAATCAGGATAAAGAAATGATGATCAAGGCATAAGCGGAAAATAAAATACTGGCTAGCAAAAAATAGCATGACCCCCACAGCTAGACTCAAGTGTGATATCGAACCATGGAACAACAATGCGAATTGCCCCAGTAATGCTAGGATGGCAGCTATCGCCAAATAGCGCCAACTCCCCGTGAGCACGACAATGACATCTCCACGGTCTTTATCCAGTAATGAACTCATTGGTTTTCTCTTTGTACATGAAATTGCTGATACCAGTGATGTAATTGTTCAATGGTCGCGGAATTTAAAATGACCTGAGGACGAACTCGTTCAACCTGCGCGATTGCATCTTCAATGTTTTTTGCCATATTTTGGTGTACTAACCATGCCACAACAACCGTTGCACTTCGAGAATAACCCAATTTGCAGTGAACATAGACAGTTCCACTTTGTGCGAGTTTGTCCATGGTTCTAATGGCTTTTTCAATATCCTCTGGGCTTAGAGGTAACAAATCAATTTGTGGCTGGCTACAATAATTTTTCCCATAGCTGTAAATATTGCGAGACCACTCGCAAGTCATATCGAGAACGGCTTGCGTTTGCAATGGATATAACGGGCGTCCTCCCAAAACAATTTTTTCATTCACGATACTGGGTTGCTGGCAGCGTTTAGCATAGTAATGATAAGTACCCCAAGCAATAAGGCGATAAGGGAGTAATACTAATATAGCGGATGGAGAAACGTGACCTTCAGCTGTTTTCTGGAATACAGAAGCTCCAGCCCCTAAATAGCCTAATGTGACAAAAGCTAAGGCGAGAGCAGGCCATAAAAACCACCACAGAGCGCCTTGTAATAAAAAGGCGAGAGCGAAGCACAGAACTGCACCTAATCCATAGTTTTTAGCAATTTTTAGGCTTCGAGGACTTCCTGTGTAATGCCATTGCCAACGAGTAGTAATAGGTAACAAATAGCTGATGATGACACCAACTGCGAACCCAGTGATCACATCAATAAAATGATGTTGCCATGTCGTGAGGACAGAAATAAGAATCAGAATTGACACGCTATGCAACAGCCAGCGCCATTGAGTTGGTGTATGAGAGCGGAAACGCAACCACAGTAACCACAGTAAAATAATATGTAATGAAGGGGCTTGGTTGTACGGTAAATCAAACAGCTCTAGGCTGTCGAACATCCAGCCAAATGCGCCATGGGTATCAGGGCGAGGAAAACTAAATTTAAGTGGGAAGAGTAAAAAGCCAACACAGGCAATAAGTGATGCTGCGATTAAGCGTAAGCCATGGATGCACTGCTCACGGCGAGAGGTACAGATGAACAGTGAAATCCCGTAAAATAGGTCGATGCTCCAATAGGGAATAATTGTCCAAGGTAAAAAAGGGATCTGTTTTTCCCAGCTATAAACATAAGAGGGTACATTGGGTAATGTAGCGGTATAGTTGTTGACTTGCCCGTACGTTAAAAAGAAAAAGGGTGCTAAGAAGAGCAACCAAAATAGCCCATAAATCCAAATTTGGCGTCGTGATGCCGTGCGCGTATCTTGGGTGTTGAGGGTCATATAATGGGTTCCTATCTTAATTTATTCATTGCTTTGTTCTAGATGAATCGTGCCCATATCACCGTTGATTGGCTGTTTTTCAGCCGTATCGGTATGAGATAAATAAAAATACAGGTTACTGGTGATGATACCAATAACCTGTAAATTAAAGAGAAAAATAATTAACGGCGTCGAGCAAGGGACACGCTAAAAATACCCCAGTTATCGATAGATTGAGTGATTTTTTCGAACCCAGCCTCTTCGACTAAAGCATCCATTTCGCCTTGGCTACGGCAGCGCATGACCCATGCTTTCCCACCTTGGTGACTGGGTAATACTCGGGCGATCATTTCAACCTGAGGATGCCATGGTTGGCAGGTATAGATAAGCAAGCCACCGGAAGGAATGGCGCGAGAAAGCCCATCCAGTGAGGCTCGGATCAGTTCATTACTTGGGAATAGCTCATACAGACCGCTGACAATACCTAACGTTGGTGCTGGAGAAACAGCAGCAAGATCATCAGCATCGAACGCATTACCTTCTTCGAAACGGATTTTATCTTCTAGGTAACGTTCTTTGATGTGTAAGCGACCTTGTTCAACGTTAATTGGGCTATAGTCACGAAGCAGAACGGAGTCCACTTTCCCATAATCATTGATAGCATCGAAGATGTAGCGCCCTTGACCTGCGGCGATATCCATAATGCGGACGGGTTTTCCGCTATTGGATAGCTCTCGAATGGCTTGGCGAATAATATTTTCAATATTTACTTTGCGCTGGCGGATCCCTTGCCAACCAATACTGTTGAGGTATTGCCTATCGATAATTCGTCCAAATAGACCAGAACCCTGTGCCTGATTGCGATAGACATAATCAAGTGTTGAGCCAGAATCAAAGCCCTTATCGTAACCAATACGGACGCCTTCAGAGGCTTTACCTAAAGTACTCATGGATTTGCTCATGATTTTATAGGCAATGTTTTTTGGGCAATATTCAGGTAATGGCACGCTTAATGAACGGTAGGCATCCGCACTGGTGCTCCATGTATCTTCAAACTGGTAATCATGTTGATACAAAGGAAGCGCGAATAATTTATCAATAAACTGACGAATTTTTTCGATAGGGATATGTCGGTCTTTTTCACCTAATGTGTCGTGATAAAAACCTGACAGAATATGCTTCTCTTTAATTGGCGTATTTAATCGCTCATAAAATTGATGTTGTGGCTTATGGTGTACCACATGGTCGCTACCTGAAATAAATAACTGGGTTGGCAATGTGATTGCCGCAGCATCTGCCACGATGCGATCCGCCGTGGTATAGAGCTCCAGAAGAATGTTGACGGCAATAGGGCGAGTGATCAGCGGGTCATTGTTAAATGATTGAATGCGTTGCTCATCATGGGTTAAAAACTTGGCTTTCACATAAGAGTTTACGTAGAACAGTCCACGCAATTTTTGCATGATTCCCAAACCGGTGCGAGCAAATGGGACATATAATTTAACTTTAAATGCGGGAGACGCAAGCACCATTCCGCGAATTTTTGGGGCATAGTCATGTACCCATGCAGACACTAATACTGCGCCAACACTTTGACCAATAACAATAATATTTTCGAATGGGATTTGATATTGCTCGGATACGTAATGGACAAACTCATCAACATCACTAATGGACGTGCCCAGTGATGGGCTATAGCCCCGCGGACCTTCATTACGGCCATGTCCTCGAGCATCCCATGCGAACATAGCAAAATCAGAAAGGTTTAATTCATCCACTAAATGAGAGACACGACCAGAGTGCTCATGACCTCGGTGAAACAAAATAATGGCTTTATCGGTGATGTGTTCAGTAGGCCAATAACGGTAAAACAAGTTCGTATGATCACTGGTGGTGAATTGAGATTCGACGACAGGACGTTGTGTCGAATAGTCTGTTTGTGTGTTCATTATCATTCCTTAATTATTTTCCGATACTGCGCTTAACTCAGTCAGTGCACGGCGAATACGGTTATAGCAGGTATAGAACAACAGCAGGGAGAGGACGGCAAAAAGGATATTTATCCAGCTTGCAACTACCAGTTGTGGAAAAATACAGACAAATAATCCTAATGCACCAAAGACAAATGCACGATCACTTTTACCGACAGGGCCATCATAACGGCGAGATGCGCCCATTGCTTGAGCGATGACGCCGATAAATTCAGTTAATACAGAGAGAAAGAGGCTCAACAAAATCCACCAAAAAGCCTGCGGGAAAATGAGGACGAAAGGTAGGTACAAGGCGACATCGGAAATGACATCGCCCAGTTCATTCAGCATTGCTCCGAGATGGCTTTTCTGGTTGTGTTCGCGAGCAAGCATACCATCAATGGCATTGAGAGCCATGCGGATAAATAAGACAAATGGGAGTAAGATAAATAAGTAGGGAGTTGGAAAAAGCGCTAATAAACAGCCTACAATAATGGACAAGCCTAATGCAGCAAGGGTCACTTGGTTTGCCGTGATCCCCGCATCAAATAGCTGACGAACAATGGGGCGTAGCAGATTCTGAAATTTAGGTTTCAGATCATAAATGGTCATTCACTCATCCTTAAAATATACCGCAGTAGGGGGCAGTTTAGTGCTATATCAATACGCGATTATGTTTTAGCTACAATATGTTTTAGCTACAATAAGAGCTGTCCTAAGTTCCTCGTTATCACGATGAGGACAGCAACTATTTTACCATTGATGATTAGAGGATAAGTCAGGGAAAAAGTTCGCTCGCCTGAGTAAAGACCCAGAATTGAGGGGGACATGCATCGTTCAACGATTAGATGGAATAAGCAATCTCCTGTTCATTCACTGTCTTTTTATCGATATTAGAACGCATTCGTTTAAATTGGCTGGGAGTCATATTGGTCAGTTCTTTAAACTTACGACAAAATGCACTGTGATCGGCATAAGCACATTTAATTGAAATATCTGTAATAGAATAGTCTTCTTCTAATAATTCGATAGCATGTTCAAGGCGCTTCTTCTGAATATATTGCTGAGGTGTAATATGAAAAACTGTTTTAAATTGACGATTAAGTTGAGATAACGACAACCCTGAAATTTCAGCCAGTGTTGTTATTTTAATTGCGGTATCAAAATGCTGGCTAATATATTGTTCAACTCGACCTAATTGATTATTTAATTTAGTACTGACTGATTTTTCATCTTGTAAATCCACAGAAATGCCCGCGACACCAATCACCTGATTACGTGTATTAAAAATAGGCACTTTGGTCGTTAAACACCAACCTAATAATCCCGCCTTATAAAGATGTAGCTCCAATTTATTGATAACACTTATTTTTTTCTGCATAACCAAATAATCTTGAGAGCTATAACTCTGCCCCAAATCCGCGTGAAAAATATCTTCTGCAGTTTTTCCTATTACGCCATTGCGCTGATCAACTTTACATCGTTTAGCAAGGTTGTCATTGGCAAGCAAGTATTTGGCATTACGGTCTTTAACGAAGAAAGTCACATTAGGAAGTGTATTGATTAAAGGCATGACCAACCCAAGATGATTTAACAAATTATTAATATTATCCACGGGGAAAAGCATGTTTTCCTGACTAATCAACAACAGTTTATTTAAATCAATCATATTGCGCTCCAATGCATTCAACTAATTTTAATAGTTATCTGAAATGTTTTTAAATTGTGCAGAAATACGCATAGGTTGATTCGAAAGATATCAAGAGTTGTTTACATAAATCAAGCATTCTATTAACAAATGATATTAATAAGGATGAACTGATGCAGAGTAAATATAAGAAAATTGAGGTTATAGACTCTCATACCGCAGGGGAACCCACACGTTTAGTGATTGATGGTTTTCCTGATTTAGGGAATTCAGACATGGCGTCGCGCCTACAAACGTTACGCACAGAATATGACCATTGGCGATGCGCAACCATTTTAGAACCTCGAGGTAATGACATTCTAGTTGGTGCATTACTGTGTAAACCCGTTAACCCTAAAGCTGCGGCGGGCGTGATTTTCTTTAATAACGAAGGCTACTTAGGCATGTGTGGTCACGGTACCATCGGTTTGGTCGCATCATTGCATTACTTAGGGCGCATTGGTTACGGTGAGCATTTAATTGAAACCCCAGTGGGGGATGTGACCGCTAAATTACATGAAGATGGTAGCGTGAGCATTCAAAACGTTTATGCATATCGCTATCGCAAAGCCGTTCAAGTTAACGTGCCGGAGGTTGGGCTAGTGACTGGGGATATTGCATGGGGCGGAAACTGGTTTTTCCTCGTCGAAAATTCACCACTTGCTATCTTGTATGGGAATGCGAAGGCGCTGACGGAGGTCTGTTTAAAAATCAAACAAGCCCTCGTTGATCAAGGCATTTTTGGTAAAGATGACCAAGAAATTGACCATATTGAATTGTTTGGACATTGCGATGGTGCAGATAGCCAAAGTTTTGTGTTATGTCCCGGAGGGGCATATGACCGCTCGCCATGTGGTACGGGCACCAGCGCGAAATTAGCGTGCCTTGCTGCGGACAACAAGCTTGAGGAAGGTAAAATTTGGCGTCAGGCAAGTGTTATTGGTAGCCAATTTCAAGCCAGTTATCAAGTTGCGGATGCTAACGGCATCATTCCAACGATTCGTGGCAATGCTTACATCAGCGGTGAAAATACCTTACTGATTGATGAAAACGATCCGTTCCGTTTTGGTATCACGGTGGAGTGAGGTCGACGATGGATAACAGATATTCCGTCATTGTAGTCGGTGGGGGCATTGTTGGGCTCAGCATTGCGTTATCCGTACAACATCACGGCACGGACGTTTTATTGCTCGATAAAAACCAAATTGGCTCAGGTGCCTCTTTTGGTAATGCGGGGCATATTGCAACTGAGCAGGTATTTCCTGTTGCCGATCCGTCAGTGTTAAAGTCCATTCCCAGTATGCTACTTGATCCTTTAGGCGCTTTGCGTATTGATTGGCGCTATATCCTACCATTAGCACCTTGGCTATTGAAATTGTTAGGGAATATGCGCCATAAACCATTTCAACATATTCACCGTGTGCTTTCTGTGCTAAATGCTGCGTCATTACCCTCTTGGCAAGCATTTTCAAAGCAATGGCAGCTGGAGGATTTGGTCAAAATTCAAGGTTCATTGCTGGTAGCAGAAAAACATGCCACTCTGGAAACGCTGCGTCGCCATGGGGAATATTTGAACAATATGGGGGTGCATAATCAGCTATTGGATCAACCCCAATTGCTCACACAACAACCTGAACTCGCGACTAACCAAATTGGTGGATTGTTCTATCCCGATACTGGACATGTAGTGGATCTCGCACAAATGCACGAACGCTTAACACAGGCTTTTGTGAATTTAGGTGGGAAAGTACTGACAGAATGTGAAGTGACCGCCATTGATTCTTCCTCAGCAAATCAAGCACGAGTGACGACACCTCAAGGGGCGTTTATTGCGGATAAAGTCGTGATTGCTGGGGGCGCATTTTCAAAGTCATTAGTGAAAATGGTGAGTCGCATCAATGTCCCTTTGGAAACCGAGCGCGGTTACCACTTGATGTTACCAAATGAAAAAGGGCGTTTGTCCATTCCGATTTCCAGTATGGATCGCCGTTTTATTATGACGCCAATGAACGGTGGGTTGCGCCTCGCAGGCACTGTTGAATACGCAGGTTTGAAGCGTCCTCCCAATATGCAACGTGCCCGCCATTTTTTACCGCTGGCGAATCCAATGCTGAAAACACCATTAGATAGCCAAAATACCAGTGAGTGGATGGGTTTCCGTCCCACTATCTCAGATTCCTTACCGGTCATAGACCAAAAAGGTCCGTATGTATTTGCCTTTGGGCATCAACATTTAGGGCTAACACAAGCGGCAATTACCGCAGATATCGTCAATAACATGATCCACGGGCAACCGACACCGCTCGATTGCTCGCCTTTTTCGATTAAGCGCTTTCTTTAATTCAGGAGAATTATAATGAATTTCCATGGCATTCTTGTTCCGTTAGTCACTCCATTTCATGATGATCTTTCATTAAATATCACTGCGTTAGCAGAGTTAACCGAAAAACTGATCGCCAGTGGTGTGACGGGGTTGGTGGTCTGCGGCACCACAGGTGAATATTACGCGTTAAATGAAGACGAACGTAAAACCGTATTAACCACGGTCAGTAAAATTGCCAAAGGGCGTGTGACTCTGATTGCAGGAATTAATGACTTATCTACCGAGGGCGCAATTAAACGCGCAGCACAGGCGAAAGAACTGGGTTATGAAGGGCTGATGTTATCACCACCACCGTACAGTTTACCAGATCAAAACGGGGTTTATGCTCACTATGAGAAAGTCGCAAAATCAACTTCATTACCCATCATTATGTACAACTTCCCAGCCCGTATTGGCATTGAGATTGAGTTAGATACCGTCGTGAAACTGGCGGAAATCGACAATATTGTCGCTATCAAAGAGAGTAGCGGTAGCTTTAGTCGCGCCCTGCATTTACTCCAAACACCGTTTAAAAACTTTGAGGTCATTTGCGGTTGTGATGACCAACCTGTGGATTTCTTCTTCTGGGGTTCGAAAAGTTGGATTGCCGGTGCAGGCAACGTGTTCCCAGTAGAGCAAGTTGCTATTTTTAATGCGGCGCAGCAAGGCGATTGGACAAAAGCTAAGCAGATTATGCAAGAGATTTATCCTGCGATTTACTCTATGGAATCAGGTAACTATAACCAAAAAGCTAAAGCTGGCTGCTTAAAAGGAACCTTTAATGTAGGACCTGTTCGCTTACCTCTGTCCAATATTAGCCTGCAAGAACGCCATGAATTTCTTGCACTGATTAAGCCATAACGGGGTTGTTTATGTTGATCACTAAAGAGCAAATATTTGAGCGAGCGAAACAGAGCCAACTCTGGGCGGGCAACTTGATTGCGGGCCACCAAAGTGGGAGTGCCAAGCTTAAAAATTATACCCCCATCGATAATAGTTCGATTGGTTATATCGCGGATGGCAGTGCGCAAGATGTTCACGCGGCGGTTTGCATTGCTCGTGAAACCTTTGATGAGGGCTGCTGGAGCGGTTTGTCCCCTCAAGAACGTAAACAGGTCATGTTACGTTGGGCACAATTAATTGAAAAACATAGCGAAGAACTAGCGGCATTGGATTGCGTCGATGCAGGTAAGCCTATCACTGAATGTTTAAATACGGATTTACCCGCAACAGTCGAAACGTTTTATTGGTATGCAGAAGCTATCGACAAATTGTTTGGCAAAATTGCGCCAACTGGGCGTCAAGAAATGGGGTTAATTGTTCATGAGCCTATCGGGGTCGTGGGCGCTGTTTTGCCATGGAACTTTCCTGCACAAATGTTTGCCTGGAAAGTCGCGCCGGCGTTAGCGGTTGGTAATTCTGTGATTGTGAAACCTGCCGAATTAACCTCATTGAGTGCTTACCGTATGGTTGAACTTGCTTATGAGGCGGGTGTGCCGAAAGGTGCATTAAGTTTGGTTTGCGGGTTGGGCGAAAAAGTGGGGGAAGCGTTAGGGCGTCACCCTGATGTTGATATCGTCTCATTCACAGGGTCGACAGAAGTAGGGCGTTTATTTTTGAAATACTCCGCAGAAAGCAATCTAAAAGAGATTGTTTTGGAATGCGGTGGAAAAAGCCCACAAGTGGTCTTTGAGGACGCAGATTTAGATGCAGCTGTTCCGCATATCATGGCGGCCGCTTTCTGGAATATGAGTGAAAACTGTAGCTGTGGCTCGCGGTTAATTGTGCACGAAAATATCAAAAAGCCCCTGCTCGAAAAATTAGTTGCCGCAGTATCAACATGGCAAGTTGGGGATCCGCGTGATGCGTCTGTGTCAATCGGTCCCATGATTGAACAGGCTCATTTTGAAAAAGTAGGATCGTTTTTAGAAACCACCCTTAAAGAGGGAGGGAAACTTATCACAGGAGGAAAAATACACAGTGACCTCGGTTCAGGGTGGTACATAGAACCGACAATTTTTGATGCTGTTACGCCAGAAATGTCTCTCTTTCGACATGAAGTTTTTGGTCCCATTTTAGCCGTTACATCATTTAAGACGGATGATGAAGCGGTGAATTTAGCCAATGACACTCACTACGGGTTGGCGGCTTCGTTTTATAGCCAAAATGTCCATCGAGTGATGAATATTGCACGTCGTATCAATGCGGGGACCGTGTCGGTCAACGGATTTAGCGAAGGTAATATCACCACGCCATTTGGTGGTTTCCGTCAGTCAGGTTTTGGGGGGAAAGACAACGGCTTAGAAGCCTTTGAACAATACACCCAAACAAAAGTTATCTGGTTTATCAATCAGTAAAATGACATTGACCTGAACCTTGCGAGGTTCAGGTTTCGACCCTTGCAAATACACAAATACAATTACAATCGTCGAGGAGTACATATGGAAGCCATCGTGAATACCATCGTTGGTTACATCTGGGGTAATGCTCTCGTATTCTTATCTCTGGGTGTCGGTCTCTACTTCACATTAGCAACACGCGGTGTTCAGTTCCGTTACATCGTAAAAATGGTCTGTTTATTAAAGGTAAACAAAGCGTCAAAAGATGGGATTTCCTCTTTCCAAGCCTTCTGTTTAGCCTTATCTGGGCGTGTCGGGGTTGGTAACATTGCTGGGGTGGCAACCGCGATTGCCGCGGGGGGACCTGGAGCGATTTTCTGGATGGTCGTGATGGGTTTATTAGGCGGCGCCAGTGCCTTTATTGAATCCACCCTTGCGCAAATTTATAAGCAGCGCTCAGATGATCAGTATCGTGGCGGTTCACCGTACTATATTGAAAAAGGATTGAAATTAAAGCCTTTTGCGATTTTTGTCGCGGCTGTTATTTGTTTATCTTACGGTGTATTGGTCCCTGGGATCCAAGCCAACACAATTGCGGACTCCTTCCAAACCGCCTTCAATATTCCGCCAATGGCAACAGGTGCATTAGTGACTGTATTGATGGCATGGCTGATTTTTGGTGGCGTTAAACGTATTGCGAGTGCAGCAGATAAAATTGTCCCGATTATGGCATTAGCTTACATTGTGATGATGGTCATTATTCTGGGTAGCCATTGGGATAGCGTACCGGGCATGTTTAGCTTGATTTTCCGCAGTGCGATGGGAATGGATGCAGTATTCGGTGGTATTGTGGGCACCGCAGTATCATGGGGTGTACGCCGTGCGGTGTTCTCAAACGTGGCAGGGGCGGGTGAAGCAACATTCAGCTCCGCAGCCGCAGAAGTTAGCCATCCGGTAAAGCAAGGGTTGATCCAAGCATTTTCTATCTATATTGATACGGTCGTGGTATGTACGGCATCAGGGCTGATGATCTTAGTCACCAATATGTACAACGTATTCCCTGACGGTGCGGCGATTGCGCTTGTGGAACATGTTCCTGGGGTAGCAGCAGGAACGGCATGGACTCAGATGGCAGTATCCACGGTATTTACCTCGGCAGGGGCTGGATTTGTCTCCATTGCAGTCTTCTTGTTCGCTTTCACAACCTTAATGGCGTACTACTATATTGCAGAAACCACCATTGTTTATCTTGATCGTAAGCTTAAATATCCCGTGCTTAAGCTGATTTTGAAATTCGTTTTCTTAGTGATTGTCTTTATGGGAAGCGTGCAATCGGTCAGTATCATGTGGGGACTTGGTGATATCGGTTTCGGCAGTATGAGTTACTTGAACTTGATTGCGATTGTCTTCTTATCGAAACCGGCATTAAGAGCATTACGTGACTTTGAAAGACAAACCAAATTAGGTGTCGATCCTGTGTTTGATCCAAAAGCTGCGGGAGTTGAAAATGCAGAATTATGGGAAGAAATCAGTCGTGAGTATCATGCCCAAGGTGTTGGAATTGATAAGATTGATGGAACTGGAAAGATAAACAAGAAATTAGTCGAGGAAGAATAATCTAGATTAGAAATGGCGGTGAGGGAGGGATTCGAACCCTCGATACGTTGCCGTATACACACTTTCCAGGCGTGCTCCTTCAGCCTCTCGGACACCTCACCGTTTTTCTAAATTGTGGTTGTAGAAATTGTTATAAATAACTTGTCCTGCAACGGGGCGCTACTATAGGGAAAAGAGCGCCTTCCGTCAACTCCCAATTAAATAAAAACCGAATTTTTTCTATCGTTTAGCTAAATAAAAACCAATTTGATTACTCTCTAATCTTAAAAGATTATTCTTGGTTAGAAATTGATAATAAATTGTTTATTTAAACTTCAAGCGATTAATCTAGATTCCGTTAACTCCTTAACAAAATCCTCATCTTATGGAAGTAAAATGCGGGTCTTGACTTGAAAATAAACCTCAATACGCACACTCTGGTAGAAACCTATAAGGAGTTGCCATGAATATTCTATTTTACCATCCATTTTTTGATGCCAATCAGTGGATTGATGGCATGCGTGCTCGATTGCCTCAAGCCAATATTCGTCAATGGAAGCCGGGAGATACCCAACAGGCAGATTATGCCATGGTATGGCTTCCACCTTATGAATGTCTGGCGGGTCGTCAAGACCTAAAAGGTATTTTTGCGTTAGGGGCGGGTGTGGATGCGATTTTGAAACAAGAACACGATAACCCAGGCACATTACCCGCAGGGGTTCCGCTGATGCGCTTAGAAGATACTGGCATGGCAATTCAAATGGAGGAATATGCAGCGGCAAAAGTGTTGTATTACTTCCGTCGTATGGACGAATACCGCCAATTACAATCCCAGCGCCTGTGGAAACAATTACCTGCGTATACCCATGACCAATTTGTGGTAGGTGTCATGGGGGCGGGGGCATTAGGTCAAGCTGTCGCAAAACGCTTAGAGAGCTTTGGTCTTAAAGTCAGAACGTGGAGCCGCTCTGAAAAGCAGATTCCGAATGTGAAGAGTTACTATGGTCAAGAGCAGTTAGCGGATTTTTTATCGGGAACCCGAGTGATTGTCAATTTACTGCCGAGTACACCGGAAACGGTGGGTATTTTGAATCATCAATTATTTAGCCAACTTGAGCCAAACGCCTATATTATCAACCTTGCCCGTGGCGCCCACTTAATTGAGCAAGATTTGTTGGTTGCGCTAGAAAAAGGTCAAGTTGCGGGCGCATCTCTCGATGTTTTTGCCACTGAGCCGCTTCCCCATATGCATCCATTTTGGACGCATCCGCGCATTGCAATTACACCACATGTTGCCGCATTTACATTACCTAATGAAGCCATGGATATGATTGCGAGTAATATTCAACGCATAGAAGCTGGTGAACGTCCTTTAGGTGTTGTCAATTTAGCCCAAGGCTACTGATTTCCCGTTCTAGTTTTTGCCGTCACGTTGCTAGCTGCGTCAGCACACCCTAGACACATACTTGTGTATGCTCCTAGGGATGTGCTTTCTGCCGCCTAGTGACAACAAAAACTTGTTAGGGAAATGTTCGCTATATTTATGCGATTACGCGATTTCCCGCACCTAAGGTTGAGGGAACTGTCGCGTGAATTATTTTGAGGATACTTCAGTTAGCTGATTTTTTATTTGAGAAATCATCATTAGCGACTATCAGCGGCATATATAGAATTGAGCAAAGCGTGGGTTTTCTGTTTTTTCAGGTATACTGCACTGCATGATGATCACGAAAAAGTGATTGCAGGAAATTTGCTAACAGGAAGAAACTCATGAATGAATTTTCAATCGTCTGCCGTATTTTAGGCACTTTATTTCAACGTTCTCCAGACGATGCTCTCGTGAAGCCGCTTATCGATATGATTGCTCAAGATAAGCTAAAAGCTTCATGGCCATTAGAGCAAGATGAGTTGTGGGGAAGAATGGCTAAAGCCATGGATCACAAAGCGATTACTGCGGATTATCAAGCCATGTTTGGTCATGAGCCAACCGTGCCACCTTTTGCCCATCGCTATGATGAAGAGATCACGGAAGCAGAAATCCGTGAATTTCTTGTCACGCGTGGCATGACGTTAACCGATGCGCCTGCTGATGCATTTGGTGCGTTATTACTCGCGGCATCATGGTTAGAAGACCAAGCTGCGGAAGATGAAACTGCGGCGCAAGAAGAGCTATTTGATAGCTATATTCTGAGCTGGTATGGCGCTTTTCTGGGTAAAGTTGAGGCTCATGCGACAACTCCGTTTTATCGTACACTCGCGCAAATTACTCGCGATGCGGTGATTGCTCTGCGTGATGAGCTCGATTCTGAATCAGAAAGTGACAGTGAATAAGTGACGGTGTCACGAATTGCGTGGAAAGAAAGTGGATATCGTTTCTTTCTTTCCACATAAGACCTAAAGGATAGACACAATGACTCCGACAAAACTTCACGGTTTAATGTTTCTCTTTATGTCACCGTTGGCGCTGGCGCAAGTGGATAATGAATTGCTTAACTATGATAAACGCATGGTTAATTACAGTACTGAATTTCAATTTGACCCGCTTTACGGAAAAGTCAAAGAATTGACTCAAACCATGAACGATGACAAAGGGCTCAGAAAAAAGGTGTCAGTGTCATTTAACCCCCATGGCTGTCTCAACGAGTTAACCTATTATAATAAAGACAGCGAAACGGAATTTACGATCGTCAGAAAATCTAAACAGCTTTACTTTTTGATTGATAAGCAAAAACTCAAAGGTTACCGCATCGATAAAATGTGTAATTTGCAAACCGGAGAATTGTTGAATTGGAAATACCATTACCGTAATGGTTTGGTGAATAAGATCACTCAAGGAGATAAGGACATTGCTACGTTTGTCTATGGTAGCGAGCTTTTACCAATCGAAACTCACTATTTCAATGAAAATGAAGTTACTAATACAAAAAATGAGTATTTCTTCACGGATGGTTTAGTGACAAAAATTCTTTTTCATGCCACGAAAAATCAGCAGCCCTATTACGAAATTGTCCAAAAGTGCACTCATTATGATGATCATAAAAACCCAACTTCGTGCACCAGTGTGATGACATACAGTGATGGGCGAGTGGATAAATTCACGTATGACTATAAAACGACTTACTACGAGTAAGAATACAGAGTTAAATAATTAGTGATGTTGTGGAAATTTGTCCATAAAAAAAGCAACCTAGACCTAAGGTTGCTTTTTTCATTTTACGATTATTTATTTATCAATCGAAAATATTTATGGTCAATCAATCCACCATGGGGATCACCAATTTACCCGGTTTAACTTCTAGTCCTTTAGCTAATTTTTTAGCTGTCGCTTCTGCGGCACTATTATCAGGGTTCAGGACATACACAGGTTGAGTCGAGAAGAAGGTTTCAAGGGAGCTATTTAAATAAGGGATCACGGCGGAAATGGCAGTGTCCATATTTTCTGGGGTAATTTTATATTGAGTAATTTTTAGCTCTTTCAAATAGATAGAACCAGTCTGTGCATCAAAGACAGGGCGGGCAGTTAGTGTTAATGCAATATCAGCCGCTGCTGCGCCAATCAATGAGTTCATTTTTACAGTGGCTTCGCCTTTTAATGCAATAATACCCGGTTCGCTACGACCAATTTCTGATTGCAAGTTATGTAAGGTGATATCCGCATCTGCAAACCCAGTAATACCAATGTTATTCTCGTATTTAACCTTGGTCGCAAGGTAACTGTTAATTTGTGATTCACTGATAGTAAATTCGGTTAATTTGTCACAACCCGTGAGAATAAATAGCAATCCAAAGATAGATGCCAAGAAAATGTTTTTCATAATCACTCCTTTATACAGTAATAACCCAAGTGTAACGTATTACTGCCCGCTCAACATGACTGTTTCAATTTTTTTACGGTTAAATTGGCGATGAAGCGCCCATAAGGTAATAAAACCAATAGTGCCGAGTAAGAACCAAGGAAGCTGGGGGATATTCCATTGATGCCCAATATCATACATCCAACCGCCACCGGTATAGCCAACAGCTCCGCCTAGCGCAAGACCGAGTCGGCTAAAGCCCATATAGCTGCCACGGGCGCGAGGGTCGGCAAGGGAGGCGCTCAGGGTTTCACGAGCAGGATCGGCGGTGATAGTGCCTAAATAGAAAATGCCAATCAACACAAACAGAATATTGACCGATGTGGTCATACCGATAGGGAACATGCTTAGGCTCATTAAAAATAGCCCGGCCATCAAACGTTGTTCTAAACGGAAATGTTTTTCGCTCCAACGGGCAATCGGATAAAGCAACGTCAGTGAAATTGCCGCTTCAATGGCGTACATCCATTTCACCGCGGTTGGTGTTCCTGCCAATTCGTTAACGGCGATAGGGAACATCAGCATCACTTGTACCGACAACATAAAGTAACCAGAAAGTGTGATCACATAGGTCACAAAGCGGGTGTCTTTCAAGACGCGATGCATTCCATCACGAATAGGGGCTTTGATAGTAGAAATGCGATAAGCCGGGAGTAGCCAAGCATTAAGTAGAGCCGCAATCACAAACACTGCCGCGCCAGCCCAGCAAACATAGTGGAAGTCATATTGTAAAAGCCAGCTACCAATGAGGGCACCAATCACTGCTCCGGCGCTGTCCTGCATAAATAATAATGAGTAAAAACGCCCACGCTCATAAGGACGGGTCAATTTAATCACTAATGCAGTACGAGGAGGGTCAAACAAGGTGCCACCAAGGGCAGACAGCACACAAGATAGCCATAACACCCAAGGATCATAAGCCAACGCCATCAAGACAAAACCCGCAGCGCGTAACAGCATCCCGATAATAATTAACGGTTTAGCACCGAATCGGTCGGCAATCGCACCCCCAAAAATGCCAAAACCTTGCTGCACAAATTGACGTAACCCAAGGGCAAAACCAACCACCACGGCAGCCCAGCCAAGCTGTTCAACAAATCGAATTGAAATTAAAGGAAAAACCACGAAAAAGCCAAGAACAACCAACATATTGTCCAGTAAAAGGAAATATTTACCAAGGCTTCTTGCCCGCGACACCTGTGCCATGAAACACCATAAAAATTAGTAACGGAAGGAATGATTCTTATTAATAGTATCAGGAGTTTGGGGGGAATGATGGGATGTGTACCATGATATTTTTTTATCGATAAATCCGTCATATTTCTCATTATAGGGGTGTTGGCAGCGCTCGTT
>NZ_JAMPNR010000004.1:0-201862 GCF_028479485.1 Providencia sp. PROV209
AATTTAGGGGCGTAGTTCAATTGGTAGAGCACCGGTCTCCAAAACCGGGTGTTGGGAGTTCGAGTCTCTCCGCCCCTGCCAGTTACCAATTAAGTAATAATAAAAGAAGTATCTATTGATAACCCGATTATATTAATCGGGTTTTTCTTTTTGTAGCATCTGATTTTTAGCTTAAACTCCCAAACTCCCAAACTCCCAAACTCCCAAACTCCCAAACTCCCAAACTCCCAAACTCCCAAACTCCCAAACTCCCAAACTCTTTTTTCATGTTCATCTAGTATCTAATATTTCAATTAACTACCTATGTTTTGCAATAAAAAAGGGCGATATTTCGCCCAATTGTTATATCTATCAATGCTTATTGTGTGTTTGGTATTGGTGTTTTAATAAGTTGATTAATTAGAATTTGCTGATCATTTTTCTTCAGCCAAATGGCATATAAAGGCTTAGTAATAACGTTATCTGAGAGCGTTTTTAATGTTGGATAATGTTGGAGCCAATGAGTAGGTAAAAATGCCGCAGAAAGCGATACAGGCAATAATTGGCGTGTAATCTCAGCGGATGTCGTAATCATGACAGGGGTGTCATCTTGGAGTAGAGCTGGCTCGTTTTTGGGATGAAAATCAGCCCCCCATTCCAATTTGATAAAATTATACTGAGTCAGTGCGATATTCTTTTGTGATGCCATTAGCTGGAGTTGAATTGAGCCGATGATGGTACTTTCAAGCTCATCCATTTTTGGTGGCTCAATTGCAATCAATAAATCTAATTCTCGGGAGTGTAACTGCTTTACGAGGGATTGGCGTGTTGACACTCGAGCTTCTAATCTCAGCTCATCATGCTGGTTGTATAGCACTTCAAGCCAATTTGTCAGATAGCTTTCCCACAGGGATGCTGTTGCACCAATAGAAAGTTCTGTGTGTTGGGATGCGTGTGAGATCTCTTTTTTAGCCTGAAGCCATGTATTCATTAATGATTCAGCATAAGGGACTAAACGTTCCCCCGCTGCAGTCAAACGAATATTATTCCGGTGCCTTGTAAATAGGCTGGTGCCTAATTGTGTTTCTAACTGTCTGATACGAAAGCTAACGGCAGACTGCGTTAAGTAGAGAGATTCTGCGGCTCTGCCGAAGTGTCTGGTTCTACTGACTTCTAAAAAAGTTCTTAATAACTCGCTGTCCACACGCATCTCCAATAATTTTTGTCGTGATGATTTAAATGTTTTGTTTTACAGATTGTCAATGCTGTCTAATACTCCGCGCCATATAGAGTTGACCGTAATCAGTTAGGAGTGTGTCAGATGGCAGATAGCTTCATCACGACTAATCGTTTTTTTGATAATAAACATTACCCACGTGGCTTTTCTCGTCATGGTGATTTCACCATTAAAGAAGCTCAGTTGCTAGAACGTCATGGCCAAGCTTTCAATGAGCTTGATACAGGAAAACGCGCAGCGCAAACAGAAGAAGAAGAATTATTCGTCGCTGTTTGCCGTGGAGAGCGCGAACCTGTAACCCCTGAAGAAAAGGTATGGGTGAAATATTCTAGTCGAATCAATCGTCCAAAGCGCTTCCATACACTATCAGGTGGCAAACCACAGATAGACCCATCGGAAGACTATACCGATACGGATGATTAATTTCATTAGTATTAGAACAATATAAGCGTTAAAACAAATAGGGACTTAGGTCCCTTTTGTTTTATGCAGTGTTATAAACACCCTCTTAATGCCCTCAGCTTACTTGTTTTTGCAAATGAAGCAATAACTTATCCATAGCTCGATATCCTAGTGCTTCTAATAAATGCTCTCTATGTATCTTTTGTGAAGAACCCAAATCTGCAATTGTTCGTGAAACTCTGAGGATTCGATGCCAAGCTCGGATAGACAGCCCAAGTTTATTCAGTGCATTCTCTAAGAATAGAGCATCTTCAGTGGTGAGTTGGCAGATTTTTGTTGTTTCTCTGGGAGTCAGTAGGCTATTGATTTTGCCAGCTCTTTCAATTTGCTGTTTTCGAGCTTCAATGACGCGCAATCGAATTTGCTCACTATTTTCTCCTTGGCTAGTTTGCTGGCTGAGTGTTCCCAAAGGAAGTAGTGGAATTTCAATTGAAAGGTCGAATCTATCTAGAAATGGGCCTGAAACCTTTGATAAATATCGTAAAATTTTTGCGGGAGAGGAGCGGCTCATTTCGCCTTGATAGTGACCTGTAGGACTAGGATTAAGAGCAGCAATTAATTGAAAACTAGCAGGAAAACAAACTTTAGCTTTAGCTCTTGAGATAATAACTTGATGGGATTCTAAAGGTTCTCGTAGGGCATCTAATACAGAACGTGCGAATTCTGGTAGTTCATCTAGGAATAGAATACCATGATGAGCGAGCGAGATTTCTCCTGGTTTGGGCAATGATCCTCCCCCAATCAAAGCAGTGACCGATGTATTATGATGAGGACATCTGAATGGTCTCGTAGGCCATTGATTTTCAATTTTGATTGTTTGGTTCAGGCTATGTAATGCAGTAACTTCAAGGGCTTCTTGGGGGGTTAAAGAGGGTAATAAAGTCATTAGCCTGCTAGCTAGCATAGTTTTACCTGTTCCTGGTGGACCAAGTAGTAACAAATTGTGCCCGCCTGCTGCACAGATTTCTAATGCACGTTTTCCTTGTTCTTGCCCGATGATATCACCAATATCATTCTGATGATTTTGTGGACTTGGATTTTGAGTAATTTGTTGGTTATTAGGTAACGTATTTTTTTTGTGTAGGTAATGGCAAAGTTGAAGTAAGGATGTTGCAAAATTAACGCTGTTATCTGCCAATAAACTGAGCTGATGTTGGTTATCTTGAGAAAGGATCAGCCGCCTATTTTGCGTAATAGCCGCTTGAGCAGCAGGGATCCCACCATTCACATAACGTATATCACCTGAAAGTGCTAATTCACCAAGAAATTCATGCAGTTCTAATAGTTGGTGCGGTACTTGTCCTGATGCGGCAAGTATGGCGACAGCAATAGCTAGATCATAACGACCACTTTCTTTAGGTAAATCAGCTGGTGCTAAATTTACAGTCATCTTTTTCACTGGATATTCAAATCCACTATTTACTAGAGCGCTGCGTACTCTATCTCTAGCTTCTTTGACCGCTGTTTCGGGTAACCCCACTAAAGTTAATCCCGGAAGTCCATTACTAATATGTGCTTCAACAGTGACTAATGGAGCATCTAACCCAATTGATGCTCTCGTATAAACAATAGCTAATGTCATAAACCGCCCTCTTTATTTACTAGCATAATATGCTGAAAGCAATTCGATTTTTTTTCTTGTCCTTACTTTGATATTTGCGAAGCGACTCGATAATTAAATTGTTTAATTGCAGAGGTGTTACATTTTTTCTCAAAGGGCTTTGTAGCCTTTATTTTTAGTGGTTATACACACTTTTTCTTTTGGGTGAGAATAGCTTTGACAGGAAATTACTTAAGTAAGATTAACTTTTTAGTTAGGTTTAATTAATTGTTTTTGGGTGAATTTTCACTAGAGAATTTAGCTGTATCATGGGTGGATGTTATGACTATTAGCTATATCTCTGCATAAAAAGTAGTGGTTTAATCTGAATTGTTTTTAATCTATTGAATTTAAATAGAATTAAAATTTTAATCATCAAAAAAGTAAATAACGGTTGTCAAAGTAATTTTAAAATGATAACTCTTTAATAAAGATAACGATTAAAGTTGAAAAGATTAAACTCATGAACAAATTCATCCAAGTGATTAGCCTAATTATTAGCGTGGTGGTGATTATTATCCCACCGTGCGGGGCTGCACTTGGACGACGAAAGCTGAAATAATAGCTAAATCTTACGAGAACCCCGCACCGAAAGGCGCGGGGTTTTTTTTGACATAAAATTCTAGCAAACCAACAAAAATAAGAAAAAAACAATAAATACAAATGTATAGATGATAGACAGGAGATGAGAATGAACGGAGCACAGTGGTTAGTGCAGGCATTAAGAACACAGGGTGTTGATACAGTTTTTGGGTATCCCGGCGGGGCTATCATGCCAGTGTATGATGCTCTGTACGATGGTGGTGTTGAACATTTACTGTGTCGGCATGAACAGGGCGCAGTCATTGCTGCCATTGGCTATGCCCGTTCAACAGGAAAAACGGGGGTTTGTATTGCAACATCTGGTCCGGGAGCAACAAACGTTATTACAGGATTAGCGGATGCGTTGTTGGATTCTGTGCCCGTCGTTGCAATCACCGGCCAAGTTGCATCTGCGTTTATTGGCACAGATGCGTTTCAGGAAATCGATGTTTTAGGCTTATCTCTTGCTTGTACAAAACACAGTTTTTTAGTGGAGTCGATCGACGATTTACCTCGTATCCTTGCTGAAGCTTTCGCAATCGCAAATAGTGGACGTCCTGGACCTGTACTGATTGATATTCCGAAAGATATTCAGCTGCAACACGCAGATTTAGCCCCTTATTTAATGCCTGTTGATCAGCAAGAATCCACGTCAGATGCTGCAATTAAGCAAGCAAGAGAGCTGATGGAGCAGTCAGAAAAACCGATGTTATACATTGGTGGTGGGGTTGGAATGTCAGGGGCTGTAACTGAGCTGAGATCGTTTATCGAGAAAACAGGGATCCCTTCAGTTGTGACATTGAAAGGCCTAGGTGCAGTGAAGCCATCGGATAAAAATTACCTCGGTATGTTGGGGATGCATGGTACGAAAGCTGCCAATATTTCGGTGCAACGTTGTGATTTATTAATCGCGGTTGGTGCGCGTTTTGACGACAGAGTAACAGGAAAATTAAACACTTTTGCACCTAATGCTAAGGTTATTCATATCGATATTGACCATGTTGAATTGGATAAATTACGCCAAACCCATGTGGCGTTATTGGGAGATGCGAAAGCGTTGTTACCTCAATTGATGGTAGTGAAAGATATTACGGATTGGCAGCAAGAGATTCAGCAACTAAAACAAGAGTTTGAATGGCGCTACGACCATCCAGGGGAACCTATCTATGCGCCATTATTACTGAAGCAGCTATCAGACAAAATGAAGCCGAACACTATCGTTACAACAGATGTTGGTCAGCACCAGATGTGGTCAGCTCAACATATCGCAGTTGATGGACCAGAGAACTTTTTGACTTCCAGCGGGCTAGGGACAATGGGCTTTGGAATCCCTGCGGCAGTAGGAGCTCAAGTAGCTCGCCCTGAAGATACGGTTGTTTGCGTATCCGGCGATGGTTCCTTCATGATGAATGTTCAAGAGCTGGGTACCATCAAGCGTAAGCAGCTGCCTGTTAAGATTTTATTGTTAGATAACCAACGATTAGGAATGGTACGCCAATGGCAAGAGCTGTTTTTTGAACAGCGTTACAGTGAAACTATTTTAACTGACAACCCAGACTTTGTTGCCTTAGCAAGTGCCTTTGGTATTCAAGGTCGTCGTATTACATGCAAGTCTGAAGTGGATGCCGCACTGGATGAATTACTGACAAGTGATGGCGCGTTTTTATTACAGGTATCAATTAATGAATTAGAAAATGTCTGGCCATTGGTTCCACCTGGGGCTAGCAACGAAAAAATGATGGAGAAACCTTTATGATGCAGCACCAACTCTCGATATTAGCCCGTTTCCGTCCCGAGGTTTTAGAGCGTATTTTGCGCGTGACTCGCCATCGTGGATTTCGGATTAGTTCTATGAATGTGGATCAATTATCAGATAGTGATAATGTAAGTATTGAATTAACTGTCAGTAGCCAAAGACCGTTAACGCAGCTATGTGCGCAGTTAACGAAGCTCGCTGACATCACGGAAGTTGAAATAAAACAACAAGAATCACGACTATTACGCACACAGAGTGCAATGTAAGGAATAAATAAAATGACTAAGAAAGCTGACTTTATTTGGTTTAACGGTGAAATGACTCCATGGGCAGATGCAAAAGTTCATGTTATGTCTCATGCTCTGCACTACGGGACTTCCGTATTCGAAGGCGTTCGTTGCTATGACTCTCACAAAGGTCCTGTTGTTTTCCGTCATCGTGAGCACATGCAGCGTTTACATGATTCAGCAAAAATTTACCGTATGCCAGTCAGCTATAGCGTCGATGAGTTAATGGAAGCTTGCCGTGCAACCTTGCGTAAAAATAATTTAGTCAGTGCGTACATTCGTCCATTAGTTTTCATTGGTGATGTAGGTATGGGTGTTAACCCACCAGATGGTTACAGTACAGATGTTATTTTGGCTGCATTTCCATGGGGGGCTTATTTAGGTGAAGAAGCATTAGACCAAGGTATTGATGCGATGGTTTCCTCATGGAATCGTGTGGCACCAAATACTATCCCTACTGGTGCAAAAGCAGGTGGTAACTACCTATCCTCATTACTGGTTGGGAGTGAAGCTCGTCGCCATGGCTACCAAGAAGGGATTGCATTAGATGTTCATGGTTATCTGTCCGAAGGGGCAGGTGAAAATATTTTTGAAGTAAAAGATGGCATTCTGTATACGCCTCCATTTACTTCATCTGCATTACCGGGGATTACCCGCGATGCCATTTTGACATTGGCGAAAGATATGGGAATCGAAGTGCGTGAACAAACGCTGTCTCGTGAATCTCTGTACTTAGCGGATGAAGTCTTTATGACAGGAACAGCTGCTGAAATCACTCCAGTTCGCAGTGTTGATGGTATCCAAGTTGGTATCGGTCGTTGTGGTCCTGTGACGAAGAAAATTCAGCAAGCATTCTTTGGTTTATTTAACGGTACAACAGAAGATAAATGGGGCTGGTTAGATCCAGTAAACCCTCAATAATTAAATACTATAAATTACAGGCGGTCGTTCCCCGCCTGTTTTAAAACTCGGGAGTTAAGATATGCCTAAGTACCGTTCAGCAACAACCACTCATGGCCGTAATATGGCAGGTGCGCGAGCATTATGGCGCGCGACAGGTATGACCGATGATGATTTTGGTAAGCCAATTATTGCCGTTGTAAACTCATTTACTCAGTTTGTTCCGGGTCATGTACATTTACGTGATTTAGGTAAACTCGTCGCAGAACAAATAGAACAAGCGGGCGGCGTCGCGAAAGAGTTTAACACTATTGCTGTGGATGATGGGATTGCGATGGGGCATGGCGGCATGCTGTATTCCTTACCTTCTCGTGAGCTGATTGCTGATTCAGTAGAATATATGGTCAATGCGCACTGTGCGGATGCGATGGTGTGTATCTCCAACTGCGACAAAATTACCCCAGGTATGTTGATGGCATCTTTGCGTTTGAACATTCCTGTCATCTTCGTTTCTGGTGGACCAATGGAAGCAGGGAAAACCAAGCTTTCAGATCAGATTATCAAACTTGACCTTGTGGATGCGATGATCCAAGGGGCAAACCCGAATGTCAGTGATGAAGATAGTGAAAAAATTGAGCGTTCCGCATGCCCGACATGTGGGTCATGTTCCGGTATGTTTACTGCGAACTCGATGAACTGTTTAACGGAAGCGTTGGGTCTTTCCCAGCCTGGTAATGGCTCATTATTAGCTACCCATGCGGACCGTAAGACATTATTTATTAATGCAGGGAAACGCATTGTTGAGCTGACAAAACGTTATTACGAACAAGACGATGAAAGCGCACTGCCACGTAATATTGCGAATAAAGCGGCATTTGAAAATGCCATGACGCTGGATATTGCGATGGGAGGTTCAACAAATACAGTTCTGCATTTATTGGCGGCGGCACAAGAAGCAGAAGTTGATTTTACGATGGATGATATTGACCGCTTATCTCGACAAGTTCCTCACTTATGTAAAGTGGCACCAAGTACTCAGAAATACCATATGGAAGATGTGCATCGTGCTGGTGGCGTGATTGGTATTCTTGGTGAATTGAGTCGTGCGGGTCTATTACAAGAAAATGTAACGAATATTTTAGGGCTTTCATTACCCGAAATGCTGGCACAGTATGATGTCATGCTGACGAAGGATGAGTCTGTAAAATCCATGTTTTCCGCAGGTCCTGCAGGTATTCGTACCACTCAAGCTTTTTCTCAGAATTGCCGTTGGCCATCACTGGATACTGACCGTGAAAATGGTTGCATCCGTAATCTTGAACACGCTTATAGCTTGGATGGTGGTTTGGCAGTTCTTGCCGGCAACATCGCCGAGGATGGCTGCATTGTAAAAACCGCAGGTGTTGATGAAGGTAGCTTAATTTTCCGTGGACCTGCAAAAGTGTATGAAAGCCAAGATGATGCAGTAGACGCAATTTTAGGCGGAAGAGTTGTTGCTGGTGACGTTGTTGTGATCCGTTATGAAGGTCCTAAAGGTGGACCTGGCATGCAAGAGATGTTGTATCCAACATCATATTTGAAATCGATGGGACTAGGAAAAGCCTGTGCGTTGATCACTGATGGGCGTTTTTCTGGTGGAAGCTCCGGTTTGTCAATCGGACATATTTCGCCAGAAGCAGCAAGCGGTGGGTTACTGGCTTTAGTGCAGGATGGAGATATTATCGACATCAATATTCCAAACCGTACTATTGAGTTGGATGTGGACGAAAGCGAGCTGACCAAACGCCATGAAGCAGAATTAGCTCGTGGAGATAAAGCCTATACGCCACGTGACCGTCAGCGTGAGGTTTCTTTCGCTTTACGTGCTTATGCTTCTTTAGCGACAAGTGCAGATAAAGGTGCTGTACGCGATAAGTCTAAATTAGGAGGCTAATTGTGGCAGCAGCAAAACCATTACCTTCAGCACCGACGGGTGCTGATTACCTGAAGGCTGCATTAAGTGCGCCAGTTTATGAAGCCGCTCAGGTGACGCCGCTTCAAGAAATGAATAAACTTTCTTCACGTATGGGCAATACAATTTTGGTCAAGCGTGAAGATAGGCAGCCAGTACATAGTTTTAAGCTACGCGGCGCTTATGCAATGATTGCAGGTTTGACGGAAGAACAAAAAGCGAAAGGTGTCGTCACGGCTTCTGCCGGAAATCATGCGCAGGGTGTCGCATTATCCGCTAACCGTGTAGGGATCAATGCGAAAATTGTTATGCCAGTAGCAACCGCGGATATCAAAGTGGATGCGGTGCGTAGTTTTGGTGGTGAGGCAATTTTATTTGGTGCGAATTTCGATGAAGCTAAAGCTCACGCGATTGCGATGGCACAACGTGAAGGTTCCACCTTTGTTCCGCCTTTTGACCATCCATTAGTGATCGCAGGGCAGGCAACGATTGCGTTAGAGCTTCTTCAGCAAGATGCACATTTAGATCGGATTTTCGTACCTGTTGGCGGCGGTGGATTGATCGCAGGGATAGCGGTATTAATCAAACAGCTTATGCCTGAAATCAAGATCATTGGTGTAGAGGCGGAAGATGCTGCATGTTTAAAAGCGGCATTAGAAGCAGGTCATCCAGTGGATCTCCCTCGTGTAGGCTTATTTGCCGAGGGTGTTGCCGTTAAGCGTATTGGTGATGAAACATTTAGATTGTGCCAACAATATGTTGACGATGTTATCACCGTGGATAGCGATGCGATTTGTGCCGCGTTGAAAGATATTTTTGAAGATGTCCGTGCGATTGCTGAGCCGTCGGGAGCGCTAGCGCTAGCAGGGCTAAAAAAATATGTTCAGCAGCATAACATTAAGGGCGAAAGGCTGGCACATATTCTGTCTGGCGCGAATATGAATTTCCATGGCTTACGTTATGTCTCTGAGCGTTGTGAATTAGGTGAGCAGCGAGAAGCATTGCTTGCGGTGACAATTCCCGAGCAGAAAGGCAGCTTTTTACGTTTTTGCCAGCTGCTAGGTAATCGTTCGATCACGGAATTTAATTATCGTTATACGGATGCTGATCCTGAACGAGCCTGTATTTTTGTAGGGGTTCGGTTAAATGGTGGCGAGCAAGAACGTCATGATATCATTAAAGAATTACAAAATAATGATTATGAAGTGGCGGATTTGTCTGATGATGAAATGGCGAAACTGCATGTGCGCTATATGATTGGTGGTCGCCCATCGAAGCCATTGGATGAAAAGTTGTATAGCTTTGAATTTCCTGAATCTCCGGGGGCATTATTAAAGTTCTTGGAAACATTAGGAACGCACTGGAATATTACGTTATTCCATTATCGTAGTCATGGAACTGACTACGGGCGAGTGCTGGCAGCATTTGAGTTATCCGGTCCAGAAGTGCGTTTTGATCGCCATCTTGATGCACTAGGGTATGAATATCATGATGAAACGGGAAATCCCTCTTTTCGTTTTTTCTTAGCGCCGCAAGGTAGCAAACAAACGTTAGATTGAGTGTTCAGGGAGCAATTCCCAGAATGCTTTAACTAATGGTTCACTTAGGCGTTTGCTGAGTAAGCAAACGCCTAGCTCAAATGGTTCTACCATCGAAATATTATCTAATTGCGATATACGGCTACGCACAGGTTCTGGGCTGTTATCGACGACAACGCTGGGTATCAACGCGATCCCACAGCCTAGCGCTACCATGGAAACAATAGCTTCATGACCCGATACGGTGGCATAAATCACCGGATTATGGATGTGATGACGCTTAAACCATAACTCAATTCGTTTACGGGATGGACCATGCTCAGGAAGGATGAAGGGAACTGAGGACCAGTCTGGATCATCTTCGGTGACCATGCTCCTTACTGCACAAGGTAATGACGGTGCAATGAGTACAAGTGGAATTTCACCAATTTTAGCAAATCGTACATTGTCGGGTAATTTTTCAGGTTTACCTGCGATGCCTAAATCAGCTTCTTTGGTTTCAACTTTATCAACGGCATCAGCGGCATCCCCCGTTGTAAGTTTTATTTCGACTAGTGGATGCAATGCGCGGAACTTATCAAGCACTTGTGGCAAATGGCTATATGCCGCAGTGACTGAGCAGAATAAGTGCAGCTCACCGCTCAACGAAGGGCTTTGTTGGTTTAGGGCATGTTTTAGCTGCTGATATTGCAATAATGTCTGTTGAGCAAACTGTTTGAGATGTTCTCCCGCTTGGGTCAGTTTCACTGAGCGGTTATCGCGAATAAAGAGTGGATGCCCTAATTGATCTTCCAAGCGCTGAATTTGCCTTGATAATGTTGACGGGCTGACATGCATGGCTTTGGACGTGCGCCCAAAGTGGCAGCTTTCTGCTAGATGCAGAAATAGTTGTAGATCACGAATATCCATATTGCCCTCAGGTTACGCGCTGATTTTCGTTGCAAATATTGCAACATTATATTGTCAATATATCAATTTAAGCAATGCCAAGCATCGCATATAGTGAATACATAACTGCTCAATAATGAGCAACAGGTAACGATAATCAACTTGCCTGATAATACGAACACAACAGAACACTGACCGAATAATGGAGTAAGACCATGACGAATTATTTTAATACACTGAACTTGCGTGAGCAGTTAGCTCAATTAGGTAAATGCCGCTTTATGAATCGTGATGAATTTGCGGATGAAGCAGGATACCTGAAAGGTAAAAAAATCGTCATTGTTGGTTGTGGTGCTCAAGGTCTAAACCAAGGTCTGAATATGCGCGATTCTGGCTTAGATATCGCTTATGCTCTGCGTCCAGAAGCGATCAAGGAAAAACGTGCATCATGGCGTAAAGCGACAGAAAATGGTTTTAAAGTTGGTACTTATGAAGAACTGATCCCTGAAGCGGATTTAGTGGTTAACTTAACTCCAGACAAACAACACTCTACGGTTGTTCGTGCTGTTCAGCCAATGATGAAGCAAGGTGCTGCACTGGGTTACTCTCACGGTTTTAACATCGTTGAAGTGGGTGAAGAAATTCGCAAAGACATCACTGTTGTGATGGTAGCACCAAAATGTCCAGGTACAGAAGTTCGCGAAGAATATAAACGTGGTTTCGGTGTTCCAACGCTGATTGCTGTTCACCCAGAAAATGATCCGAAAGGTGAGGGAATGGCAATTGCTAAAGCATGGGCAGCAGCAACTGGTGGTCACCGTGCTGGTGTTCTGGAATCATCATTCGTTGCAGAAGTTAAGTCTGACCTGATGGGGGAGCAAACTATTCTGTGCGGTATGTTGCAAGCTGGCGCGTTGCTGAGCTACGACAAAATGGTTGCAGATGGTGTTGAGCCAGGCTATGCAGGTAAATTAATTCAGTTTGGTTGGGAAACCATTACGGAAGCTCTGAAACAGGGCGGTATCACCCTGATGATGGATCGTCTGTCTAACCCTGCGAAAATCCGTGCTTATGCACTGTCGGAACAACTGAAGACTATTTTAGCGCCACTGTTCCAAAAACATATGGATGACATTATTTCTGGTGAGTTTTCATCAACAATGATGGCAGATTGGGCGAATAATGATAAAAACTTGCTGACATGGCGCGAAGAGACAGGGAAATCTGCCTTTGAAAACTACCCTGAGTTTGCAGGTAAAATTTCTGAGCAAGAATATTTTGATCATGGTGTTCTGTTAGTTGCAATGGTTAAAGCAGGCGTTGAGTTGGCGTTCGATACCATGTTAGAAGCCGGCATTCTTGAAGAATCGGCTTACTATGAGTCATTGCATGAATTGCCACTGATTGCGAACACTATTGCACGTAAGCGTTTATATGAAATGAACGTCGTTATTTCAGATACTGCAGAGTATGGTAACTACCTGTTCTCATTTGCAGCCGTGCCAATGCTGAAAGAGTTTATGACCAAGTTACAAGCGGGTGATTTAGCAAAATCAGTTGCAGATAACGGAACGGATAATGCGCAATTACGTGATATCAACGAAGCCATTCGTAACCACCCTATCGAGAAAATCGGTAAGACTTTGCGTGGTTATATGACGGATATGAAGAAGATTTCTAGCGCACAATAATTTTTCGTCACTCTTCGTGTGATAGGAGCGTTGGCTACACTCGGTTACCTAAGTCACATACTAATGTATGCCCCATAGGATAACCTCCTTTGCGGCCTTCCTCTAACGCGAATAGTTTAGAAAAATACGTTTTATAAGAATGAAAAATCGCTAAATCAAAACCGTATGGCATTTTGTCATACGGTTTTTTGTTTTTTTATAAATAGGCAGGATCGTTGCTCAAGAGTTGGGTCGGTTTCTGCTACAATCTGTAGCGAATTCCTTTTTGAATAACTAAGTGATACAGAGAAACCATGCGATTAAATCCTAGCCAGCAACAGGCAGTTGAATATGTAGATGGTCCGTGCCTTGTTTTGGCAGGGGCAGGCTCAGGTAAAACACGGGTTATTACCAATAAAATTGCGCATCTGATCCGCCATTGTGGTTATCAGCCTCGGCAAATTGCGGCGGTGACATTTACCAATAAAGCCGCGCGCGAAATGAAAGAGCGTGTGGGGCAAACATTAGGTAAAAAAGAAGCCCGAGGGTTAATCATTTCCACATTCCATACTTTGGGACTGGAAATTATCAAACGCGAATATAAAGCGTTAGGGATCAAAGCCAATTTTTCTTTGTTTGATGACCAAGACCAAATAGCGTTACTCAAAGAACTCACATTTGATCTGCTTGAGGAAGATAAAGATCTTCTTCAACAGCTGATCTCTGCGATCTCAAATTGGAAAAATGATCTTATTTCTCCACCGCAAGTTATTGGGCAAGCAAAAACGGAAAAAGAGCACCATTTTGCCGAGTGTTATCGCCGTTATGAGCTGCATCTAAAAAGTTGTAATGTACTGGATTTTGATGACTTAATTAGTAAGCCAACGCTATTGCTTTATCATAATGAAGAAGTGAGAGAGCGCTGGCAGCAAAAAATTCGCTATTTGCTGGTGGACGAATATCAAGATACCAATACCAGTCAGTATCAGTTGGTGAAATTACTGGTGGGGCAGCGTGCACGTTTTACGGTCGTTGGCGATGATGACCAATCGATTTATTCCTGGCGTGGCGCTAGACCGCAAAACTTGGTGTTACTCAGCCAAGATTTTCCTAAGCTGAATGTGATTAAGCTCGAGCAGAATTACCGTTCATCTGGACGTATCTTGAAAGCGGCAAATATTTTGATCGCGAATAACCCTCATGTATTTGATAAAAAATTATTTTCTGAACTGGGTTATGGTGCGCCATTAAAGGTGCTGACAGCCAATAATGAAGACCATGAAGCGGAACGTGTGATTGGTGAATTAATTGCTCACCACTTCATTAATAAAACCCAATATAAAGATTATGCGATTTTATACCGGGGTAATCATCAATCACGAATTTTTGAAAAAATGCTGATGCAAAACCGAATTCCTTACCGGATTTCGGGAGGAACTTCATTTTTTTCTCGTCCTGAGATTAAAGATCTGTTGGCGTATTTACGCGTGCTGACTAATCCTGAAGACGATAGTGCTTTTTTGCGTATCGTAAATACACCACGTCGAGAAATTGGACCTAAAACTATTCAAAAATTGGGTGAATGGGCGAATCAGCGCGGAAAAAGTTTATATCAAGCCAGCTTTGATTTAGGTCTAGAGCAGACTCTAACCGGTAAAGGTTTGGAGGCATTACAACGTTTTACCCATTGGATGGATGGCATTGTTAAAACTTCTGAGCGCGAGCCGTTGATCGCAGTTCGAGATTTACTGCGAGAAATGGATTATGAGAGCTGGCTATACGAAACGTCGACCAGCACTAAAGCAGCTGAGATGCGAATGAAAAACGTCAATCAATTGTTTACATGGATGAGCGAAATGATTGAAGGGGATGATCTGAATGATCCAATGACGCTCAATCAGGTTGTCACGCGCTTTACGCTGCGCGATATGATGGAGCGTGGGGAAGATGATGAAGATTCAGATCAGGTTCAATTGATGACGTTACATGCGTCGAAAGGTCTTGAATTTCCTTATGTTTTCTTAGTAGGGATGGAAGAGGGATTATTACCTCACCAAAGTAGTATTGACGAAAATAATATTGATGAAGAGCGTCGTCTAGCTTATGTGGGGATCACGCGAGCGCAGCGAGAATTATTTTTTACGCATAGCCGTGAACGTCGACAATATGGTGAGCTGATCCGCCCTGAATTAAGCCGTTTTTTGATGGAATTACCACAAGACGATTTGGTGTGGGAACAACAACGAAAAGTGGTGACTGCCGAGGAGCGAATGCAAAAAGGTCAGTCTGCTCTGGCTGATATTAAAGCGCGTTTAGGATTGAATAAGAAAACGGATTCATGACGGGTATGTTCCCACGAGCTGGTGGGAACATCGTGTTATCAATTGGAGCTATTGCGTTCTTCTAGTGCTAATTGCCAATTTACATACCCTTGCCATTGAACTTCTTGCTGTAAATTTTCTGCACGTAGAGGATGTTCAGCAAGCCAGCGATATGGCAGAGCAATTGTTAAATTTTGACCGTCCGCATTCAGGCGCAATGCTGGTAATGTATCGTCTCGCCTACGGCTCGCAAAAATAATGGCTAAGCGTAATAAACGACACAATGCATAGGTTTGCTGAATTGGGAGTGCGTTTTGTTGACTCAAAGATGAAAGGTCAATTTGACCTTGCTGGTTTTTGAGAAGAACAGCAAGAAAGCGTTTTTGCGCAGGGGTGAAGCCCGGAAGATCAAGATGAGTAATCAAATAACTCGCATGCTCAGGACCTTTACGGAAATCAACACTCAGCCCGATTTCATGTAATGCACAAGCGCTGGATAATAAATCGCGGCAACGGCTATCTAATTCCCACTCTTTGGCAACCTGAAGATAAAAGTGTTCAGCGAGCTGGCGTACTCGACCAGCTTGCTCGATATCAACAAGGAAGCGGCGTTGAATGTTGCGCAGTGTGCGAGCACGAATATCTTGCTCAATAGGCAGTTCAAGCATGCCATATACTAGCCCTTCACGAAGAGCACCACCGGCTAGCGTCATATTCTCGATATTTAGGGCTTTGAAAATAGCGATCAAAATAGATAAACCGCTTGGAAAAACGAGGGCGCGTTCAAAAGTGAGCCCTTCGATTTCAAGCTCTTCCAACTTATGACATTGGATAGCTTTGTGTTTCAGCTGCTGTAATTTCCCGAGGGTGATGAGTTCATCCATTCCTTGGGCAATCATGATTTCCTGAATTGCTTGTACCGTACCTGATGCGCCGACGCAAATTTTCCAACCGTGATTTTTAAGCGCATCTGCGATAGGCGCAACAACGTGTTGAGCCGCCGCTTCTGCTTGAGCAAAATTTTCTTCTGTCAGCGTTCTATCGCTGAAATAACGTTCAAGCCAAGTGACGCAGCCCATTTCAAGGCTATAGAGCAACTGTGCTTTGGCGCCTGTACCGGTGACAAGTTCAGTGCTACCGCCGCCAATATCAACCACTAAGCGTTGTTCTGGTCCCCCAGTCGTGTGGGCGACGCCTTGATAAATCAAGCGAGCTTCTTCTTCTCCTTGGATGACTCTCACGGGATTACCGAGGATTTGGCTGGCTTTTTCAATAAAAACATCGGCATTTTTAGCAAGGCGTAACGTTGCGGTTGCTACAACTCGAATTTGCGAGTTAGGAATATCTTGCAGATGTTCAGAAAAAAGGCGCAGGCATTGCCAGCCTCGCTCCATGGCTTGCTCAGATAAAATATTATTTTTATCTAAGCCAGCAGCCAGACGAACTTTTCGTTTAACCCGAGAAATAATCTGAATGCTACCGGCGGTTTCACGAACAACCAGCATATGAAAGCTGTTGGAACCCAAATCGATAGCAGCATACAGAGAAGAAGATTTCAGCATAGGGTATTTACTCAGCCTGCACGTTTATGGTTATTACGTGGACCATTATGGCGACGCGGTGCATTTGAATTGCGGCGTGGACCACTTGGGCGCGGACGATGGCGGCGTTTCGGTGCCGGTAGGTCGCTCAGGAGTGCATCACTGTTGTATTTACTGACAGGGATGGAGTGCTGAATATATTCTTCAATTGCAGGTAAATTCAGTGCGTATTCTTCACAAGCTAAGCTGATGGAGTTTCCGCTTTCACCTGCACGACCAGTACGTCCGATGCGGTGTACATAGTCTTCACAATCGTCAGGTAAATCATAGTTAAAGACATGAGTTACTGATGGAATGTGTAGTCCGCGAGCGGCAACGTCAGTCGCAACCAAGATATCAATCTGACCTTGGGTGAACTGTTCTAAAATACGCAGGCGTTTTTTCTGTGCGACATCACCTGTGAGTAATCCTACACGGTGACCGTCGGCAGCAAGGTGAGCCCAAATATCATCACAACGATGCTTGGTATTTGCGAAAATAATACAGCGCTCAGGCCACTCTTCTTCAAGCAGCGTTTGCAGCAGACGCATTTTTTCTTCATTGGATGGATAAAACAGTTCTTCTTTAATGCGGTGACCTGTTTTTTGCAGCGGTTCAACTTCGATATATTCTGGACTGTTCATTTGTTCGAATGCTAATTCTCTCACGCGGTAAGAGAGTGTTGCGGAGAACAGTAAATTTAGTCTATCCGTTGCGCTAGGCATGCGACGGAATAACCAACGAATATCTTTAATAAAACCAAGGTCATACATACGGTCCGCTTCATCCAATACAATAACTTGGATAGCCGCTAAATCAACGTGACCTTGTTTGGCATAATCAATCAGACGACCTGTTGTTCCGATGAGAATATCAACGCCGTCTTGTAATACGCGTAATTGTTCGTCGTAGCCATCACCACCATAGGCTAGACCCATTTTTAAACCGGTGTACTCTGCTAATTCTTTCGCGTCGGAATAAATCTGCACCGCTAATTCGCGAGTAGGAGCCATGATCAGCGCACGTGGCTGATTGGTTTTTTTCCCTTCAATAGCTGGGTGAGTTAAGAGAAAATGAAATGTAGACGTTAGAAATGCTAACGTTTTACCTGTACCTGTTTGCGCTTGCCCCGCAACATCTTTGCCTTCGACAGTATAAGGCAGGGTAGACGCCTGAATAGGCGTGCAAAAGTTGAAGCCTTTTTTGTTAAGTGCTTCAATGACTTTTGGGTGCAATGCGAAGTCGGAAAACTTCTTTTCTGTCAAGTGTGCTTTACTCATAGTATGTTAGAATATCAGTTATCGGTTGGTTTACGAAAGTGTATCTTTTGAAATAAAGCATACTGCCGCCAATTAATGTTACACTATGTCTGTAAAAATGATCCTTTGGAGTACAACATGAGCGACAAAATTAAACATATTACTGATGCGAGTTTTGAATCAGACGTTCTAAATGCAAATTCACCAATTCTGGTAGACTTCTGGGCAGAATGGTGTGGTCCTTGTAAAATGATCGCACCTATTTTGGATGAAGTTGCTGAAGAATATACAGGCAAAGTGACCATCGCAAAACTGAATATTGATAATAATCCAGCAACGGCACCAAAATTTGGTATTCGTGGTATTCCTACACTTCTATTATTCAAAAACGGTAGTGTAGCAGCAACTAAAGTTGGCGCATTATCTAAAACTCAACTGAAAGAATTTCTAGACGAAAATCTGTAAGTTATAGCTTTATATAAGCCAAAACGTTTAGCGGCGCATTTATTTTATATAGAGAGCCGCTAGACGTCCCCATTTAAGCATGATAAGTTATCCGCATTCCTCATAGAGTACCCATAAGATTTACCTTATTTTCCTTTGCTCTTTTCTTAACCGTCTAGCTTACAGTTCTGTTCAGTGACAATTTTAGCGTGACTTATGACTAATCTAAAGTTGATAAATCCATGGTTGTATCACTGTGACTTAAGTCTTGAATAAGGTAAATGGTCTGTATTAGGGATAAGATGTTGTCCTAAAATGTATAAAAAACTATTGCTAATATTGATTACGTTTCTAATAATATGCAGCATATCATCTCGATGATAATAACGCTTTCGTTAGTCACAGCACCTTCACAGCAATATTAGTTGTAGCTAGCACAGATTTTAATGCATTGTTGTTGGTTATGAATCCATATCTATCAACAGGGCACTATAAAGTTAAACTGGCACTTCATAGGTTCACTATACTTCATAGGTTCACTATAAAAGTTGCCTCCAATTTACGTTCATAGTTCGAGAAATACCCCGAGTTAAAGAACCCACCATTATGAATCTTACCGAATTAAAAAATACGCCAGTATCAGAACTGATTACGTTAGGCGAAAACATGGGGCTAGAGAACTTAGCCCGTATGAGAAAGCAGGATATTATTTTCTCGATTTTGAAGCAGCATGCTAAAAGTGGAGAAGATATTTTCGGCGATGGCGTACTGGAAATATTGCAGGATGGATTTGGTTTCCTCCGTTCAGCAGACAGTTCTTACCTCGCAGGTCCTGATGATATCTATGTTTCTCCTAGTCAAATTCGCCGTTTTAACCTACGCACAGGCGATACCATTTCAGGAAAAATCCGTCCCCCGAAAGAAGGTGAACGTTACTTTGCCCTCTTAAAAGTTAACGAAGTTAACTTCGACAAACCTGAAAACGCCCGCAGCAAAATCCTTTTTGAAAACTTAACTCCGTTACATGCTAATAATCGTCTGCGCATGGAACGTGGTAATGGTTCTACTGAAGATTTAACCGCTCGTGTATTAGATTTAGCCGCACCAATCGGTCGTGGACAACGTGGTCTGATCGTTGCACCACCGAAAGCGGGTAAAACAATGTTACTGCAAAATATTGCGGCTAACATTGCTCACAACTATCCTGATTGTGTATTGATGGTTCTGCTGATCGATGAGCGTCCGGAAGAAGTTACCGAGATGCAACGCCTTGTTAAAGGTGAAGTGATTGCTTCAACATTTGATGAGCCAGCTGCACGCCACGTTCAAGTTGCTGAGATGGTTATCGAGAAAGCGAAACGTCTAGTTGAACATAAAAAAGACGTTATCATCTTACTGGATTCCATTACTCGTCTTGCTCGTGCATACAACACCGTTGTGCCTTCATCTGGTAAAGTTCTGACGGGGGGTGTGGACGCAAACGCATTACATCGTCCGAAACGTTTCTTCGGTGCTGCTCGTAACGTTGAGGAAGGCGGTAGTTTAACTATCATCGCAACCGCGCTGGTTGATACTGGCTCGAAAATGGATGAAGTTATCTACGAAGAATTTAAAGGAACAGGTAACATGGAATTACACCTGTCTCGTAAAATTGCTGAAAAACGCGTCTTCCCTGCAATTGATTACAATCGTTCAGGTACACGTAAAGAAGAGCTGCTCACTTCCCAAGATGAGCTGCAAAAAATGTGGATTCTACGCAAGATTATTCACCCAATGGGCGAAATCGATGCGATGGAATTCCTCATCAGCAAATTAGCAATGACAAAAACTAACGAAGAGTTCTTTGACTTCATGAAAAGAGCATAATCGTTAGGATTATAAGTATAGAAATAGGCGCTCTAATAGGGCGCCTATTTTTTTATCCGTATGTTATTAACGCTCATAAAATAATAGTCTTTATTATTTAACAATATGAGCACAAATTACTTTATTCATGAGTAAAATGAAATAATAAACGGATGCTAGATTATTCATAAGAAGATGGTATTTTCTAGATTAATTTTTATACTTAAATTTACTCAATGATTGATATTTACTCGGTTAGATAAAAATTGATGGTAAAGGTCGATTAATCAGGTTGAGATTGTTTTTTATGGCATGCATCTTGCAATGTTAAAGGATAAAATCGTTAAGGTAAGTTTGTAACGCAAAACTATATTACGCCTTATTGTACTTTTCGGCATGTTTTGTGCATATCAAAAAAGAATGATTCTGTTTTAGTGTACGATTTTTTTGCTCGGATACTATGTTGGCGCGGTACTTTATCACAGCAACCCAGATTGTTAGTGTTTAAAAGTTAGATAGAAATATAAGAGAGTAGAACAGTGGATAGCACACACTTTATGAGTAATCTCTTCTATGTCTTTTTGTTTACCTTAGCTTTTATTTTTGTCGCACGTATTGTGGCAAAAAAAATTGGCTTGGTTGATAAACCGAATTTCAGGAAGAAACACGTAGGATTGGTACCTCTCGTTGGAGGGATCTCTGTTTTCTTTGGCGTTTGCTTCGCGTTTATGATCACGGAAGAATACATTCCCCATAAGTGGTTATATATCGCTTGTGCTGGGCTCTTAGTGTTCGTTGGTGCACTGGATGATAGATTCGACATTAGCGTGAAATTACGCGCTGGCGTTCAGGCTATTGTTGCTGTCGTGATGATGACGGCAGGCGGGCTCTCATTAGAGTCACTGGGGCATGCATTCGGCCCTTGGGAACTGGTGCTTGGACCATTTGGTTACATTGTGACCCTATTTGCTGTTTGGGCTGCAATCAATGCTTTCAACATGGTTGATGGTATTGATGGTCTGTTAGGCGGCCTGTCTTCGGTCTCTTTCGGTGCTTTAGGTTTCTTACTGTATCAAAATGGTAACTACGCGTTAGCGTTTTGGTGTTTTGCGTTTATAGCGGCTATTCTTCCTTATATCCTGCTGAACCTAGGTGTTTTAGGTCGTCGATTTAAAGTGTTCATGGGCGATGCGGGAAGTACTTTGATTGGTTTTACCATTATTTGGATCTTGGTTGCATCGACGCAAGAAGATGTTCATCCAATTAATCCTGTGACTGCATTATGGATTATTGCTATTCCGCTTATGGATATGGTGGCAATTATGTACCGCCGTATTCGTAAAGGGATGAGTCCATTTTCACCGGATCGTCAGCATATTCATCACTTGATTATGCGTTCAGGATTTACCCCGAAAGGGGCATTTGTAATCATCACATTGGCTGCGGCAATACTTGCGTGCATTGGTATTCTTGGCGAACGCCTATCATTCATCCCAGAATGGGTAATGTTGGCATTATTTTTGCTTGTATTTATGATGTATGGTTACTGCATCAAACGAGCATGGAAAGTCGCCCGTTTTATCAAACGAATTAGACGTCGTGCGCGTAAGAGTGCGGTCCGGTAAAGACAAACGAACTATAGAGGTTCTGTGCAGTGAATAACTCAGAAACACAACCTAGTCAGCATCAAACTCCGATTGAAGCGGAGTTAGATATTCGTGATTTATGCCGTTCATTATGGCAGGGTAAAATTTGGATCGTCGCATGTGCAGTGATTTTTGCTGCGGTTGCACTGGGAGCATCCTATTTTATGCAGCCGAAGTGGAGTACAACGGCTATCACGGATCTACCAACTGTGAACAATCTGGGAAGTTATTATTCTCAGCAACAGTTTCTGCGCAACCTTGATTCTCGCATTAATGTCGTAGGGCAAGAAGGACAGTTACCCACCATTGCGAAAGAAGCTTATGAAGAATTTACCAAACAATTAGGCTCTTACGATACTCGTCGCCAGTTTTGGTTAGGTACTGAGTATTATAAGCAACGTTTGGAAAATGACCCGAAAGCAGATGCTGCCTTGTTGGATGAATTGATCAACAACATTGAGTATACACCGGCAGATGCACTCAAAAACCCAACAGATAGTGTGAAGTTAGTGGCTGAAACAGCGACTGATTCTAATCAGCTATTACGCGAATATATTGAGTTTGCTAATCAACGTGCAACCACCAACCTGAATGATGAGTTGAAAGGGGCTTGGGCAACAAAAACCCAATCTATGAAAGCGTTGGTCAAGCGTGAAGCCATGGTGGCAAATGCCGCGTATGATCGTCGTCTAAACAGCCTTGAGCAAGCACTTAAAGTTGCTGAAAAACAAGGTATCTCTCGTAATCAAACGACTGCGCCAGTAGATGAAATTCCTGACTCAAAAATGTTCATGTTAGGGGTTCCATTACTGCAAGCTCAAATCGAGACTTTAAAAGCAACAGGTCCTGATTTTGATACGGATTATGACCAAAATGTCGCGATGCTAGCGACACTGGATGTTGGTCCAGCTCTTCAAGATAATTTTCACGCGTATCGTTATCTGCGAACTCCTGAAGATCCAATCAAACGCGATAGTCCGCGCAGAGCATTCATTGCGGTTCTGTGGGGTGCAATTGGTGTGTTAGTAGGTGCCGGAGTGGTACTGTCTCGCCGTCGCCCATCGTAATGTCTTACTCGCCACTGACGGAAAGGTCGGTGGCGAGATTGCATCATTAAAACTAAATAAAGCAGTAAACTGCGAAGAAAATATAAGAGAGTCACTGTGAAAGTATTGACTGTATTCGGCACACGACCTGAAGCTATTAAAATGGCTCCATTGGTTCATGCACTTGCTGATGATGCAGATTTTGAAGCGAAAGTGTGTGTTACCGCTCAGCACCGTGAAATGCTAGATCAAGTACTGAACTTATTTGAGATCACTCCCGATTACGATCTCAATATTATGAAACCAGGTCAGGATTTAACCGACATTACTTGCCGTATTTTGGAAGGATTAAAGGCAGTATTTGCAGATTTCCAACCCGATGTTGTCCTTGTTCATGGCGATACTGCAACGACGATGGCAACTAGCCTTGCGGCATTCTATCATCGCATCCCTGTAGGGCATGTTGAGGCTGGACTGCGCACAGGAAACCTCTATTCGCCATGGCCAGAAGAAGGTAACCGTAAAATTGCGGGGCACCTTGCTCAGTACCATTTCGCGCCGACAGAAAACTCGCGCCAAAACTTACTCAACGAATCTATTCCCGATAGCCATATTTCTGTGACTGGCAATACAGTCATTGATGCGCTGTTGTGGGTGAAAGAGAAGGTGATGGGTAACCAAAATATGATGGCCGAATTAGCCGGAAATTACCCATTTATCGACCCAAATAAAAAAATGCTCCTTGTAACGGGTCACCGTCGTGAAAGCTTTGGTGGTGGTTTTGAGCGTATTTGCCATGCCTTAGCGGATATCGCTCAAGCGCATCCTGATGTTCAAGTGGTTTACCCTGTTCACTTGAACCCAAATGTGAGTGAACCAGTAAAACGAATTCTGCATGGCATTGATAATATTATCTTAATTAGTCCTCAGGAATATCTGCCGTTCGTCTATTTGATGAACCACGCGTATCTGATTTTAACGGATTCCGGCGGTATTCAAGAAGAGGCGCCATCTTTAGGCAAACCTGTTTTAGTTATGAGAGATACCACCGAACGCCCTGAAGCTGTTGATGCAGGGACAGTTCGTTTAGTGGGTACAGATACACAAACCATTGTAAATGAAGTTAATCGGTTACTGACAGATGAAGCGGAATATCACGAAATGAGCCGCGCACATAACCCTTATGGTGATGGTCATGCTTGTCAGCGTATTCTTGCAGCATTAAAAAGCAATCAGGTGAAATTATGAGTTTTGAAACTATTTCTGTTATCGGCCTTGGTTATATCGGTTTACCAACAGCGGCAGCCTTCGCATCTCGTAAGAAGCAGGTTGTCGGCGTAGATGTTAACCAGCATGCGGTTGACACTATCAATCAAGGTAAAATCCATATTGTGGAACCTGAGCTGGACGTAGTGGTGAAAAAAGCGGTTGAAGAAGGTCACTTAAAAGCCTTCACGAAGCCACAACCTGCAGACGCATTCCTGATTGCCGTTCCGACACCATTCAAAGGTGAACACGAGCCTGATTTGGTGTACGTGAAAGCGGCAGCTGAGTCTATCGCGCCAGTCCTGAAGAAAGGCGACTTAGTGATCCTTGAGTCAACCTCTCCAGTAGGGACTACCGAGCAGATGGCCCAGTGGTTAGCGGATGCACGTCCTGATTTAACTTTTCCTCACCAAGCAGGTGAACAGGCTGATATCGATGTGGCTTACTGCCCAGAGCGTGTACTGCCAGGTCAAGTGATGGTTGAGCTGATCAAAAACGACCGTGTTGTCGGCGGTATGACGCCTAAATCATCTCTGCGTGCGAGCGAGCTGTACAATATCTTCTTAGAAGGTGAGTGTGTAATCACTAACTCAAGAACGGCTGAAATGTGTAAGCTAACGGAAAACAGCTTCCGTGATGTGAATATCGCATTTGCTAACGAATTATCTCTGATTTGCGCAGAACAAGATATCAATGTCTGGGAACTGATCAGCTTAGCGAACCGTCATCCTCGCGTGAACATTCTGCAACCAGGTCCTGGCGTGGGTGGTCACTGCATCGCAGTTGACCCATGGTTTATCGTGGCGCAAAGTCCAAAACAATCTCGTTTAATCCACACTGCGCGTTTAGTTAACGATGGCAAACCAATTTGGGTGGTGGATCAAGTGAAAGCAGCTGTCGCAGACTGCTTAGCGGAAACAGGTAAAAAAGCGAGCGAAATCAAAATCGCCTGCTTTGGTTTGGCATTTAAACCAAATATCGATGACCTGCGTGAAAGCCCTGCAATGCACATCACTAAGATGGTTGCTAATTGGAACCCAGGTAAGACTTTTGCAGTTGAACCGCACATTGATGAGTTACCAACAGCGCTGAAAGGCATTGCTGAACTGGTTTCAATTGAAAAAGCGGTTAGCGAAGCTGATGTGATCCTAATGTTGGTTGACCATAACCTGTTTAAAGGTATCCAAGGTTCTGCTATCCCTCAAAAATGGGTTGTGGATACAAAAGGAGTATGGCGTTGAAACGCATTTTAATTACAGGTGGTGCCGGTTTTATCGGCTCCGCCGTTGTTCGCCACGTGATTGAGAATACACAAGACCATGCCATTGTGGTTGATTGCTTGACTTATGCGGGCAATTTAGAGTCATTAGCGGGAGTTGCTAATAGCGAACGCTATGCCTTTGAACAAGTAAACATTTGTGACCGCACAGCACTGGATAAAGTGTTTGCTGAGCACAAACCAGATGTGGTGATGCACTTAGCCGCAGAAAGCCATGTTGACCGTTCTATTGATGGTCCTGCGGCATTCATCGAAACTAACATTGTGGGTACTTATACACTGTTAGAAGCAGCACGCCATTATTGGTCTGCACTTGAAGAGAGCCAAAAAGCGGCTTTTCGTTTCCACCACATTTCAACTGATGAAGTGTATGGAGATTTGGACGGGCCAGAAGGTTTCTTCACAGAAACAACACCTTATGCGCCAAGTAGCCCATATTCAGCGTCAAAAGCATCGAGCGACCATTTAGTCCGAGCATGGCAAAGAACATATGGCTTACCCACCATGATCACTAACTGCTCGAACAACTATGGTCCGTATCACTTCCCAGAGAAGTTGATCCCATTGATTATTTTGAACGCGATTTCTGGTAAGCCACTGCCAGTGTATGGCAAGGGCGAACAAATTCGCGACTGGCTGTTTGTGGAAGATCATGCTCGAGCACTGCATTTAGTTGCCACTCAAGCGCAACCGGGCTCAACGTACAATATTGGTGGGCACAACGAACGCCGTAATATCCAAGTTGTTGAAACAATTTGTGAATTACTCGAAGAGTTGCATCCGCAGAAACCTCAAGGTGTGACGCATTACCGTGATTTAATTACGTATGTGAAAGACCGCCCTGGTCACGATATGCGTTATGCCATTGACGCCGATAAAATCCAGCGTGAATTAGGCTGGACACCTGAAGAAACGTTTGAATCTGGTATCCGTAAAACGGTACTGTGGTATTTAAACAACGAAACATGGTGGCGTCGTGTGCAAGATGGCTCCTATGCAGGCGAGCGTCTGGGCTTAGGTAGCTAGGAGGAAGCATGAAAGGTATTATTCTGGCTGGTGGTTCGGGAACGCGTCTACATCCGATTACACGCGGTATCTCAAAACAGCTGCTGCCTATCTATGATAAGCCAATGATTTATTATCCGCTGTCGGTATTAATGCTGGCAGGGATCCGTGAAATTTTGGTCATTTCGACGCCCGATGATTTGCCGATGTTCCAGCGTTTATTGGGTGATGGTCATGAATTTGGTATTGAACTGAGTTATGCAGAGCAGCCATCTCCAGATGGGCTCGCGCAAGCATTCATCATTGGTGAAGAGTTTATCAATGGGGATTCCTGTTGCTTAGTGCTTGGCGATAACATTTTCTTTGGTCATTCATTTAGCCCTAAATTAATGTCAGTTGCTGCGCGTCAAAAAGGTGCGACGGTCTTTGGTTACCAAGTGATGGATCCAGAACGTTTTGGTGTCGTGGAATTCGATGACAACTTTAAAGCGTTGTCTATTGAAGAAAAGCCAAAGCAGCCAAAATCTAATTGGGCGGTGACGGGTTTATATTTCTATGATAATCAAGTGGTTGATTTTGCTAAACAAGTAAAGCCTTCTGAACGTGGTGAATTAGAAATTACGTCTATCAACCAAATGTATTTGGAACGTGGTGAGCTCAGCGTTGAGCTACTCGGTCGTGGATTTGCTTGGTTAGATACGGGTACCCATGACAGCTTGATTGAAGCAGGAACCTTTGTTCAAACTGTGGAAAAACGCCAAGGTTTCAAAGTGGCTTGTTTAGAAGAGATTGCATGGCGCAATGGCTGGTTATCTGATGACCAAGTTAAAGACGCCGCCGCTCGCCTGAATAAAACAGGTTATGGCAAATACTTAGAGGACTTACTTCGTGTCCGTCCGCGCCAATATTGATCCCTTAGATTGGGAATCTGATTTTTTTAAACGTTCTACGGCGAAACTGGATTTCGCCGCAACAGATGCGCAAATTATCTTAGCTTATCAACTGGATAAGTTTGAAATTGTGCAAGCGAAAGTTGCGGCATCTGAGACTGCGAGAATTGATAATCTTGCCAGTATGGGATTCAGTTTTGTTGAAGGTGAAATCGATTTTGCGTTAACGGTTGGCACAGAAAATGCTTATCTAAACACAGCGTTATCAGAGACGGATAATGTGGTTGTCGCACAAACAGGGGATATTGTTTTTCTGCGCGACACCGCGGCAGCTGTGTTTAGTAACAGCCGCTTTCGTACGCCTTGGTATCGAGAAGGGGATAGCGGTCGGTTTTATGCATTATGGATAGAAAAAGCGGTTCTTGGGACATTTGACCACACCTGTTTACTCCTTAGAGATCAAGCAGGTGATATTTTAGGTTTCGTTAGCCTACGTAGTCTTGATGCTGATACAGCGCGAATTGGGTTGTTAGCGGCAATACCAAATGCAACAGGGCGCGGTATCGGTCGGAAATTAATGTCAGCGGCTTATCAATGGTGTGTGCAACACCAAAAAAGACAGTTAAATGTTGCCACGCAAATGAGTAATGTTGCGGCGTTAAATCTTTATTCACGCAGCGGTGCGGCGATTGCCAGCACAGCATATTGGTTATACAGGGGACAACATGATTCCATTTAATAAACCACCCGTTGTAGGCACTGAAGTTGAGTATATGAAGCAGGCTATGGCAAGTGGCAAACTGTGCGGTGATGGTGGTTTCACTAAACGTTGTGAAGAGTGGATGGAGAAACGTTTTAACTGTCCGAAAGTCCAGTTAACGCCGTCTTGCACCGCTTCATTAGAAATGGCCGCGATCCTGATTGATATTAAGCCGGGCGATGAAGTCATCATGCCGAGCTTTACCTTCGTATCGACCTCTAACGCATTCGTGTTACGTGGCGCTAAAATTGTGTTTGTGGATATTCGTCCAGATACCATGAATATCGATGAAACCAAAATTGAAGCTGCAATTACTGATCGTACACGTGCAATTGTTCCTGTTCACTACGCAGGTGTGGCTTGTGAAATGGACACCATCATGGCGATTGCGAAAAAACACAACTTATTTGTGATTGAAGATGCTGCGCAAGGTGTGATGTCGACTTACAAAGGCAAAGCATTGGGAACCATCGGTCACATTGGTTGCTACAGCTTCCATGAAACCAAAAACTACTCTTCAGGTGGTGAAGGTGGAGCAACGTTAATCAATGATAAAGCGTTGATTAACCGTGCAGAAGTGATCCGCGAAAAAGGTACTAACCGTAGCCAATTCTTCCGTGGTCAAGTTGACAAATATACATGGCGTGACATCGGTTCAAGTTATCTGCTTTCCGACTTACAAGCGGCTTATTTATGGGCTCAGTTAGAAGAAGCAGACAAAATTAATGAACGCCGTTTATTACTGTGGGATCGCTATTATCAAGCGTTACAACCTCTGGTTACTGCGGGTCGTTTAGTATTAGCAACTGTACCAGACGGTTTGAAACATAACGCGCATATGTTCTATATCAAACTGAAAAATGTGGAAGAGCGTACAGCGTTTAATGACTATATGAAATCTCACGGTATTTTAACTGTTTTCCATTACGTGCCACTGCACACCAGCCCAGCTGGAATGGAGTTTGGTTATTTCCACGGTGAAGATAAATACACCACGGTTGAAAGTGACCGTTTAGTGCGTCTGCCGATGTTCTACAACATGACAGATGACGAGCAGCAAGTGGTCATTGAGCGAATTAAAGCGTTCTTTGCCTAATGTCATTAGCTAAAGCATCGGTTTGGACTGCTGGGTCTACCCTGATTAAAATCGGGGTGGGCCTGTTGATCGTGAAATTATTTGCAGTCTCATTTGGCCCTAGCGGTGTTGGGCTGGCGGGAAATTTTCGTCAATTAATTACCGTGCTAGGTGTTTTATCTGGCGCAGGGATCTTCAATGGCGTCACAAAATATGTGGCAGAGCACCATCAAGATCCTCAAAAATTACGAGCCGTGCTGGGAACGTCTTCAACGATTATTCTTGGGTTCTCGACGTTACTGGCCATTGTCTTTTTGTTATGCAGCGCGCCTATTAGTGCCGCGTTATTTGATACTGAGCAATATAGCTCTGTGATCCGTATGGTCGCCTTAATTCAGATGGGTATCGCATATGCGAACTATTTTTTGGCGATTTTAAAGGGTTACCGAGATGCAGCTGGGAATGCGACGGCCATCATTTTTGGTAGCATAATCGGTGTAGTCGCCTATTATTTATGCTATCTCATGGGAGGGTATGACGGTGCGTTGGCGGGGCTTGCATTGGTTCCCGCATTGGTGGTGTTGCCCGCCGCAGGTCTGATTATACGACGTAAGCAATTTGCGTTGTCATCCTTAAAGCCTGCATGGGACAAAGCGATAGCCACCAATCTCGGTAAGTTCACCATCATGGCAATGTTAACGGCAATCACACTGCCTGTTGCCTATATCATGATGCGAAACTTATTGGCACAAACCTATAGCTGGGATGAAGTTGGATTATGGACGGGTGTGACAACCATTTCGGACGCTTATCTACAATTCATCACCGCAACGTTTTCAGTGTATTTATTGCCAACGTTGTCGCGTTTACAGCATAAAAATGAAATTTCTGCCGAAATTATTAAGGCGCTGAAGTTTGTTTTACCTGCGGTTGCTGCCGTGAGCTTTACGGTATGGTTACTGCGTGATTTTGCGATTTGGTTGCTATTTTCAAAAGAGTTTACAGGGATGAGAGACCTGTTTGCTTGGCAGCTGGTCGGCGATGTATTGAAAGTGGGTGCTTACGTTTTTGGTTATTTAGTCATCGCGAAAGCGGCATTGCGCTTTTATGTTCTCACGGAAGTTAGCCAATTTGTTCTGTTAACAGGTTTTGCCCATTGGTTTATTCCTGAACACGGCGCAGTCGGGGCAACACAAGCCTATATGGCAACGTATATCGTATATTTTACTCTCTGTTGTTGCGTATTTTTGATCTACCGTAGGCGAGCATGACAACCTTAATACATGTACTGGGATCTGACCTCCCGCATCATAATCAGACGGTTTTAACGTTTTTTAATGACGTTATTTGCCAAGAAATGGCACCGTCTCAAAAGCCGCATTTTATGGTGGTGAGCCAAGATGCGCAGCTAGCTGCTGCCTATCCAAAGCTCGAAATTGAAGTTTTTAACAGCAAAAAATCGATTGCCGATAGTGTTATTCGTCGCGCTAAAGCAGAGCGCCGCACGCGCTTTTTCTTCCATGGGCAATTTAATGCGCCAATCTGGTTAGCGCTGCTCTTTGGTAAGATAAAATCCCATCAATTTTGGTGGCATATTTGGGGAGCAGACTTATATGAAGAGTCTAGTTCACTGAAATTTAAGCTATTTTATATTTTACGTCGCTTGGCGCAAAAGAAAGTAGGGCATGTGTGTGCCACTCGGGGAGACCTGTCTTATTTTCATCAGTCGAATCCGAATGTGCAATCGTCGGTGCTCTATTTCCCAACACGTATGGACCCTGCGTTGACATTAAGTGAACGAGAGCCTCGTGAGAGCGAGCAATTAACAATATTGCTTGGTAACTCGGGGGATCGTTCTAATCGTCATGTGGAAGCACTGGGTGCGATTAAACAGCAGTTTGGTGATAACGTTAAGGTGATAGTGCCAATGGGCTACCCTGCCAATAACCAAAACTATATTGCGGAAGTCGAACAAGCAGCACAAAGTGAATTCCCTCAGGGGCAGGTGGATATTCTTAAAGAACGTATGGCGTTCGATGATTACCTGAATTTGCTGAAAACCTGCGACCTTGGCTACTTTATTTTTAATCGCCAACAAGGGGTTGGAACGGTTTGTTTGCTTATCCAGTTCTCTATTCCTTTTGTCATTAGCCGTCAAAATACCTTCTGGCAAGATTTAACGGCACAGAATGTCCCGGTCTTTTTCTATGGTGACAAGCTCACACTACCGTTAGTGGATGAAGCTCAGCGTCAAATGAATACCCTTAATAAGCAAGATATTGAATTCTTTGCACCTAACTTTACTGATGGCTGGAAACAGATCCTCAGCATTGCGGAGGCGAAAGTATGACATTGCTTGAATTGGGGGGATTATCACTGATCTACCTGATCTCCATTATTTTTATTGGCACACTGATGTACAAAGAGTTTCTTCGTGTGCGCTTTAATTTTAATATTTTCTTTACTTTGTTGTATTTATTGACATTTTATTTCGGCTTTCCTCTGACATGTGCATTGGTTTTCCAGTTTGATGTGGCGATAGTTCCCGCAGATTACCTGATGTATGCCATGCTAGCGTCAACAAGCTTCTATGCTATTTACTATGTGACGTACAAAACCCGCTTAACGAAGCGCGTTGATGTTCAGCGTCGTGCGGTATTTAGCATGAATAAAGTGGAAACCAACTTAACTTGCTTATTGTTAATCGCAGTTGCTGTGGTAACCGTGGGCATTTTCTTCATGGACAATGGCTTCTTACTGTTTAAGTTGAAGTCTTATAGTCAGATATTCTCGAGTCAGGTATCCGGCGTGGCGTTGAAGCGTTTCTTCTATTTCTTTATCCCCGCCATGCTGATTGTTTACTTCCTGAAGCCAACGCAAAAACGCTGGATTTTCTTCCTCGTCAGTACCGTGTCATTTGGTTTTTTAACCTATGTGATCGTCGGTGGAACGCGCGCGAATATTATTTTGGCTTTTGCGCTGTTTTTATTTATTGGGATTGTTCGCGGTTGGATTACACTTTGGATGCTGGCAGCAGCGGGTGTGGCGAGTATTGTTGGAATGTTCTGGTTAGCTCTCAAGCGTTACGGTCTTGATGTGAGCGGTGCGGAGGCATTTTACACTTTCTTGTATCTAACCCGCGATACGTTCTCTCCGTGGGAAAACCTCGGGTTACTGCTCAGTTACTATGACCAAATGGATTTCCAAGGCTTAGCGCCGATTATCCGTGATTTCTATGTGTTTATTCCATCATGGGTATGGCCAGAACGTCCAGATACCGTATTAAATTCGGCTAACTATTTTACTTGGGAAGTGCTCAATAACCATTCTGGGTTAGCCATTTCTCCGACCTTAATTGGCTCGCTGGTGGTGATGGGCGGTGTCCTGTTTATCCCATTAGGTGCCATCGTAGTTGGTTTGATTATTAAATGGTTTGACTGGATTTATGGTTTGAGTTTGAAAGAATCTAACCGCTATAAAGCCGCTATCATGCAGGCATTTTGTTTCGGTGCCATCTTCAATATGATCGTCCTAGCCCGTGAAGGAGTTGATTCCTTTGTCTCGCGCGTGGTCTTTTTCTGTTTAGTCTTCGGACTATGTTTAGTGTTAGCAAAATTACTGTACTGGTTATTTGAAAGTGCCGGTCTTATTCGTATTAAAGCCACTTCCTATTTCAAAAGTGGTCAACGGGAAAGCCGTTAAAAGGAGCATTATGGAACAGTCGTCAATTCCTCAATATAGCATCAGAGGTCATAACATTTGGGGCTTTAAAAATATGTCCCATTTCTTGGACTATCTATTTGCTGACGGTAAGACTAAAACCGGCACACTTGTCGCTATCAACGCAGAAAAAGTGATGATTGCTGAGCAAGATACTGCACTGAATACTTTGTTGGGGCAGGCAGAATATCTTTATGCTGATGGGATTAGCATTGTGCGTGCGATTCGCCGTAAATATCCCAAAGCAGACGTTTCCCGCGTGGCAGGGGCTGACTTATGGGAAGGCTTGATGGAACGCGCAGGAAAAGAAGGCACGCCAGTGTTTTTGGTGGGGGGAAAGCCTGAAATTCTTGAACAAACTAAAGCGAAGTTACGTGCGCAATGGAATGTGAATATTGCCGGTTCTCAAGATGGTTACTTCACAGCGGAAGATCGCAATGCGCTCTTTGAACGTATTCATGCGAGTGGCGCAAAAATTGTCACGGTAGCGATGGGCTCTCCTAAGCAAGAAATATTTATGCGTGATTGCCGTGTAGTCCATCCAGATGCACTGTATATGGGTGTTGGTGGCACTTATGATGTGTTCACTGGACACGTTAAGCGTGCACCAAAAGTCTGGCAAAACTTAGGATTAGAATGGCTGTATCGCTTGCTTTCGCAGCCAACTCGAATCAAACGACAGTTTAAGTTGTTGAAGTTTTTAGGCTACTATTACGGTGGTAAGCTTTAAGCCTCTTTTTAACTGAATAAACCCGCGCAATGCGGGTTTATTTATATCAATGATGCTTTATTCTGTCTTCAAATATACCTACAATTTTTCAAAAATAGATGCAACCTAAGGGATCTCACGGTATCTTGGGGGATTGTATTTTTTATCTTATTTTCGATAACAAGCCGCGATTACTAAAAAGTTTATTGCAATTAAAGCTGCGAATATCGAATGATTATTATCGACAGGGGAAATTATGGATAAGCCACAGCAAGGTCTTCAGCGAGGGCTAGAAGCCCGTCATATTGAGCTGATTGCTTTGGGCGGAACAATTGGGGTTGGGCTATTTATGGGCTCAGCGAGTACGTTGAAGTGGGCCGGTCCGTCAGTGTTATTAGCCTATATCATTGCGGGATTGTTTGTCTTTTTCATCATGCGTTCCATGGGAGAAATGTTATTTCTTGAGCCCGTCACGGGGTCATTTGCGTCATTTGGTTATAAGTATTTAAGCCCATTCTGGGGGTGCTTAACGGCTTGGGGCTACTGGTTTATGTGGGTGGCTGTTGGCATTTCAGAAATTACAGCCATAGGGGAGTATGCCAAATATTGGTTCCCTGATGTCCCCCAATGGATATTTGCGATGATTGCGGTTGCCTTAGTGGCACTGGCAAACCTCGCGGCAGTGAGATTATATGGTGAATTAGAGTTTTGGTTTGCGATGATCAAAGTCACCACGATTGTCGTGATGATTTTGATTGGTCTGGGGCTGATTTTCTTTGGGATTGGCAATAACTTTGAGCCGATTGGGCTTGCCAACTTAACAGAGCATGGCGGTTTCTTTGCGGGGGGCTGGAAAGGTTTCCTGTTTGCGCTGTGTATTGTGGTGGCGTCTTACCAAGGTGTTGAGTTAGTTGGGATCACCGCGGGCGAAGCAAAAAATCCACAAGTAACGTTGAAAAAAGCCATCAATAATATTTTGTGGCGAATTTTAATTTTCTATGTCGGGGCAATTTTTATTGTTGTGACCTTATTCCCGTGGACAGAAGTTGGGCAACAAGGTAGCCCGTTTGTCATGACTTTCGCTAAAGTGGGTATTATTTCTGCGGCTGCGGTGATTAACTTTGTTGTTCTGACGGCAGCATTATCTGGTTGTAATAGCGGAATGTATAGCGGCGGGCGCATGCTGTATGCACTGGCTCAAAATAAACAGTTACCTAGCTCACTATTAAAACTGACGAAAAATGGCGTTCCAGCGCGTTGTGTCGGTTTTACTATCTTATGCTTAGTGGCAGGTTCAAGTTTGAATTACATCATTCCAAACCCAGAACAAGTCTTCGTGTATGTGTATAGCGCCAGTGTCTTACCCGGAATGGTGCCTTGGTTAGTTATCTTAACCAGCCAGCTACGTTTTCGTAAGCAGAACCAGCAACATATGGCTGGGCATACGTTTAAATCGATTCTATTTCCATGGGTTAACTATGCGACGTTATTATTTTTAGCCTGCGTACTGGTCGGAATGGCAATTAATCCTGAGACGCGATTGTCACTGATTGTCGGCGCTATCTTTTTATTGACCGTTTCTGGGTTATATTTTGTGATCCGTTGCTTTAGGCGCAATGAAAAAAGCCCATCGTAAAAATATTTTGTGAGTAAAAAACATCAAAATAAGCGAGGAAGAGGGAAAAAATGCTCTCTTTCTCGACGAAATGGATAAAAGGCAAGCAATCGATAATTTTATTGAAAAAAGGACTAGACAGCAGGGGGATAAATCCGTACTATCCTCTCCCGCAACGGCGTTAAGCGCCCGTAGCTCAGCTGGATAGAGCGCTGCCCTCCGGAGGCAGAGGTCTCAGGTTCGAATCCTGTCGGGCGCACCATCAAAAGGTGACAAGCTACGGTGGCAAAACAAGGTTGTATGTAGTAGTATAACAACGCTTTGAAATAAGTGAAGTTATGGTGGCTATAGCTCAGTTGGTAGAGCCCTGGATTGTGATTCCAGTTGTCGTGGGTTCGAGTCCCATTAGCCACCCCATTTTTTTTGTGATATTGCGAGGGTGGCGGAATTGGTAGACGCGCTAGCTTCAGGTGTTAGTGTCCTATGGACGTGGGGGTTCAAGTCCCCCCTTTCGCACCACGAAAAAAATGATGTCGAGTTACTGCCTTAAGCAGTTAAATTTCGGCGAGTAGCGCAGCTTGGTAGCGCAACTGGTTTGGGACCAGTGGGTCGGAGGTTCGAATCCTCTCTCGCCGACCAATTTAAAGAACCCCGCTCAATCGAGTGGGGTTTTTGCTTTTCTGTCACTCGTAAAAATCCTCATTCCAATTTCTTGTTCACTCCCTCCTTTTTTCTTTTTCATTGAGTATTTCATTATCTTTATTTCGGGGATTCGTTGAGGGTCATCGAATAATAATGATTCGTATCTAATGATATTTGTAATGCTATGTTTTTAATGGATAAAAAAGGTTGTCTCAGATCTGATACAAACCCCTATTTTCATGTCGTCAAAAAGAGACATTTTACTGTTTGATTTATATAGAGAAAGTGATAGTGATGATAAGCTGTCTCTAAATTGAGACAAAATTGCTGAATCGAACAGAAGATGATTTGGTATGAAATGAGTATGAAAGAATCACAAAGAGTAAGAGATAAAAATCTCGTTTAAAATAGCACAGATACGGGAAGTGAAAAGAAAGAATGCAGGAGTGAGAAAAGTTGGCACGTATTCTGCATTATCTATTATGTAGATGCTCATCCCACTTATTATGACAGCCTAGCTTCATAAACCCAGGGATGACGCAAAGCCGATTATCGGTGCCTATTGTCCAATTTAGATGATCAAGAGCTAATCCTCTTACCATCAGCGAACGGGCGAAACGTTGAGTGAGGCACCATCCGTCTGTAGACCTGATTGTATTTACACCTGCTTCGGCAGGTGTTTTTTTTGGTATTAATCTGCGTTTTTATTTTCTTTCCTAACCTGATTAGCATTAGGAAAGAAAAGTCATTATCGTACTTACGCTTTTTTCTCTTTGCTTAACCACTTGCTGATCCAGCGAGTTACATATGTGTAGGCAATAATAATAAAGGTAATAATAAAGATATCTTTATTCAGATCGGCGGTATTGAATCCAATGATCGAAATAAAAATAAATGGAGATAAAATCAGAAGTAGCAGGTCAAAAAAGATCTGTAAACGATTTTGACTCGCTACAATCCAACGCCAGAGAGTTTTCACTACATTCATATCTTTATCCTAAAACCATTCAAAACGAAAATGTATACGACCATTTATACACTATGTGTCTCTTTTATAACATAGCAATATGCGGTTTACCTCGATTGCCTAAAAATGACGCCTAGAACGATTATCTTTTAAAGATGACTCGATTTTAATCACAAAAAAACGCCTCGGATTAGGAGGCGTTTTTAAATAGGTATGCGTAGAAATTTAAGACTATGTTCGCTCTTGTTTCAGAGAGTGCGTTAGCGCTTCTTGGCGAATCTTCGCCGCTTCATGTGGTTTATGTAGCTTATCATAAGCGTCCGCTAACCAAGCTGCATCATAGGCATCGAAACGCTGTGCTAATGCAGCTTTAAAGTAGGTTTCTGCTTTTTCCCATTGGGCATGCTGTAGTGCAAGGATGCCCAATGTACTATTTAGTAATGGCGTTGCGCCAGACTGTTTTACAAGGCTTAGTAACGTTTTCTCAATAGCTTCTGGCTGATCACTGTGTAATTTTGGGATCAGGAGGAGTAAACGCTCATCATATTGCTGTTTTAATCCCTCAATAATCATTTTCTCTGCGCTACGGGCATCCCCACACTCGATTAAATGTTCAGCGAGGAATGATTGTAGAGGGACTTCATGGCGGACTTTACGAGGCTGGTTTTTCCACCACGTTTTTAGCCCATCACTTCCACCTTCAGCCATGCACTGGTTCATTAGCCCTTTGTAAGCTTTGAGTTTTAGGGCTTCAAGCTCATCTTCGCTATGTAATTGAACTTTCGCCATGATTGGTAGCAGCTCGATTAATGCTTGGTATGCGCCAGTACCAAGGTAAGCTTGCTCTGCTAGGCGTAAAATTTCAGGGTGGCGTGGTGCTTGGTCGAGTAATTTATCGATGCCATTACGCGCAGCATGAATTTCACCTTCTGCTAGCTGAATTCGAACGCGGCTAATATCGACAGGGAGTTGGTCTTTTCCTGCGGCTTCGGCGGCTCTATCTAAATATTGATGAGTACGGTAGCTATCACCACGTTGTTGCGCTGCTTCTGCAGCCATCAAGTAGTTAATGACGGGTTGCTGCGAGAAATCAGCATGTTTACTCATCAACTTCTCAACTTGTTCTAAATCCCCTTCCGCTAATTTGAGCAACGCTTTTTGGGTTTGGGTATGGGCTTTGTGGTATTTGTGACCCGTAAACCAACCCTTTGTCCGTGAGGTAGTACTCATAAAACGGCGGTAACACCAGCCTAAGAATAACAAGACAAATTGCAGCAAGATAAAGCACAACACAAGGCTAGTGACGCTGGTCGTAATATCGTAGCTATCGGTACGAATAAACACATAACCTTGGTGTCCAGCGAGCAGGGGACCCAAAATAATGCCAGCAATCAGAACGATAAACAGAACAAAGACTTTAATCATGATCACCCCTTATGCTCAGGGGCGTTTGCCGCATCCGTTACAGGAGCTTCGACGGCAACGTCCGGTTTGTTGGTTTGCGTATCCGCAGGAGCCGTTGCCTCTTGGGCGGCTTTGTCAGATTCTTTTACCGCCTCAAGCGCGGCATCTTCGGAGGCACCAGTTGGTTCTGGATTTTGAGATAACAAATTACGTACTCGCGTTTGCATCACTTTTTCCAGCTTAGCTTGGCTTTCTAAGGCTTCAGGCATATCTGCGTCGATAGGTTGATTGATTAAATCATCAAGCTCAGTCAAAAATGCCTTAGTTGCTGGAGCATCCACGTCAAAATACGCCCGCACCCATGTTGAGGCTTGCTCAAGGGACTGTTTATAGGTCTCTTCTTGATAACGAGGTACTGCTTGTGCCGCAATAAGCAGTTGGGAACGGATATTCTCGCGTAGATAGATATCTTGATTCGGCGCTAACAGTGGGGCTTCAGAGCCATCACGAGCACGAACGGTGATGAAATCACTCGTGAAGCTTTTCCAGCTGCGCGCGAGGTTATCTTTCCAGTCAGCGATGTCCTCACTAACATCTGTTCCAGTTTCTTCTGGCGCATCACCATTATTTAAATCAGCAAGACGCAAGTTATCAACGTCATTACTTAATTGATTCAGGCGCAAAATAATACCGTCATAATCAATTTGATTGATAGCGGCTAAACGATTCATATCATTAGCGATGGCTTTACGGATATCGAGTAGGCTCGGATCATTCATTTCCGCCAGGCTGGTATCCGCACTTTTTAAGAGGACCGCTGCTGTAACAGGGTCATGGTCATTCCATAATTTTCGACCTGCCATTTTCACCATAAAATCAGCTTGTGCGATCAGCCAGTTTTTTACATCAGAGCTGGAAAGTGCGGTGACATGGGCTTGTAATTCTTGCATGCGACGATTGAGTTGATCTTCGTAATCACGAGCATGGTTTTTCAGTTCGGTATTGGTGGCAATGAGCGCATCAACACGTTGTCTATCGGCATTTTGTTGCTCAACTAGCTCACTAACTTGCTGTTTCAGTTGATTGTTATCATGAACTAATTGCGCATTGCTTTGTTGAGTAAAGTAGTACATCCCGCCGCCCATGACGACGAGGATTGCGATAGCAATCGCACTGACTGCAAGACCAGAGCGTTTCTGCTTGGATGAAGGTGCAGGCTGGCGAGATTTTTGCTTCTCGGTGACCACTTCATCATTAACAGTATCGGTAATTTTGTCTTGTTCCGTCATAAATTAGCATCCCATATCGGTTGAAATTAATGCTTCAAGTAAAGCGTTATTCTCTGCGCTAGTTGCTACGCAGACTCGACGCCACCCACTTTGGTGGGCTTTTTCTGCAATTCGTTCGCTGACAACCAGTAGTCGGCGGGAATACCACCATTGTTTCATCTCTTCAGAGAGCAAATCATTAAGCAACGTTAACATTTCTCCACTGGTGATGACGATGTCAGTGATATCAGCGTTAAACCAAGTTTGGTTAAACTCAGTTTTATCATACGGCACAGGGCGTCTTGCGTAACATTCGCAGTAATCAACATTGGCACCTCGTGCGCGCAATGTTGAGGCAAGAAGCTCACGCCCACCATTTCCTCGCAGGAGTATGGCACATTTTCCGGTTAAATTTTGTAGGTCAGGGTGAGTGAGTAACACTTCGCTGGTTTCACCCGCTTCAGCCCAATGGATAGTCTGTCCAGTTAACCGTTGAAAATAGTGTCCTGTCGATTGTCCTATACCATAATAGGATAACTTATCTGACCAGTCTCGTCCTGCTTGTTGCAGCACTAAATTTGCATACCAGACGGCATTTTTGGACAAAAGAAAGACGAGGTCGTTTTTCGATAATCCATCTAAGCGTGGGATTAACGTATTCAGTTCCGCGCCAGCTTCAATCGTAATTAGGGGGGCAGCATAAGCTTGTGCCCCTATTGCATTAATGGCTGTTATCAACGCTGAGCTTGATGGCTCAGGGCGAGTAACAAGGACCTTCATGCTGGTGCATTTCCTTTATAGACTTCAGCTAGAATTTTGCGCGCGCCTTTATTAAGCAGCTCTTCCGCGAGAGAAATACCGGCTTGGATTGCATCCGCAGGTGCGATTAAACGCTCACCACGGATGACTTGGCTACCATCTGGCGCTCCCACAAGGGCACGTAACCAGATTTTATCGCCTTGCCAGATGGCGTAACTGCCAATAGGGACTTGGCAACCCCCTTCGAGGCGCATATTCATTGCACGTTCCGCGAGAACGCAAATCGATGTTGCATCATGGTTCAATTTTGCCAATAAATCGCGAGTACGTTGATCATTTAAACGGCACTCAATGCCTACCGCGCCTTGTCCTACCGCAGGTAGAGATTGTTCTGGTTCCAACGCGGTTTTGATACGTTCATCGAGCTCTAAGCGTTTTAAACCAGCGACTGCAAGGATAATGGCATCATATTCGCCATTATCAAGCTTGGATAGGCGGGTACCCACGTTGCCGCGTAAGTCTCGGATAACGAGATCCGGGCGTAATTCTCTTAATTGGCATTGGCGACGTAAGCTGGATGTTCCGACGATGCTACCCGCAGGAAGCGCATCAATATTGGCATAATGGTTTGAAACAAATGCATCCCGTGGGTCTTCTCGCTCACAAATGGTGACTAAACCTAACCCTTCAGGAAATTCAACGGGGACGTCTTTCATGGAGTGAACGGCAATATCTGCACGCCCTTCGAGTAAAGCCAACTCTAACTCTTTGACGAATAATCCTTTTCCACCCACTTTTGCTAATGGGGTATCTAAAATGATGTCCCCTTTGGTGACCATTGGAACTAACTCTACCTGTAAACCTGGGTGGAGTTGCTCGAGTTTCGCTTTGACGAAATAAGCTTGCCATAGAGCGAGAGGGCTTTTACGCGTCGCGATGCGTACGATATTTGTTGATGTCATTTCACTGTTTTCTCAGGCGAATATTGCCGCAGATTAACCATACAATTGGCGTTAGTTTTAACATGTTAGCGGCCATTTTTCCAGTTGGTCGCAGAATGAACGATATTCAGTGAGTGTGCAGAGAGAGTGAATAATCTTACGTTCGCTTTTTTACATCTTTTTGGGGCAGAGAGTGAAGAAAAACGGGTAAAAAAAGGATCTACATAACAAAATTCTTTAGCTATTCGTGCTTTTTTTAAAATAAAATGGAGAGCGGATTAAGCGATTTTTGTTGAAGCGAGTAAGCGTAGAGCCGGACAGCACTAAGCTGGATTTAGATTATGGCTGCCTTTTTGTTAGACAATCGACGGCACTGATATTATTCCATTGAAAAACAAGGGATATTTCCGTGATGCAAAAATAAAAAGTCTTTTTATACAATATGTTGAAAAATAATTTGTACTAAAAATAGACGGGAAAAATTCTGTGATCTACTTTACCCTTTTGCTCCAAGGTGTTAAATTGATCACGTTTCCGACAATCCCTTTGAAAAGTAATTTAAGTTTTTCTCTATCTGTTGGGTGCTGGGAAAATTCCCCCAGGTTTGTCATTACATTCATTCAGTCAGGCGTAACCTTTGTACCTCTATATTGAAACTTTAAAGCAAAGACTTGATGCGATAAACCAACTGCGGTTGGAACGCGCGACGGCTTCTATGAGTGAAACCTTTTCGAAGGTTTACAACTTGTTGCCGGTTTTGTTTCATTATCATCATCCAATGATGCCAGGTTATATTGAAGGCAACGTCCCTCATGGTGTCTGTTTCTTTTCTCCCGATGCAGAACAACTCAAATGGTTACAACCTTTAGAACGTTTTTTACCCACCAAAAACCAAGCGAATGGTGAATTGCCAATTACGGGCATTTACTCGATGGGAAGTACGTCTTCAGTGGGCCAAAGTCACTGTTCAGATATTGACGTTTGGGTCTGTCATCCTTCTTGGTTAGATAACGAAGAGAAACGATTCCTACAGAAAAAATGCACATTAATCGAACAGTGGGCAACTTCTCTGGGGATTGATGTCACGATTTTTTTAATTGATGAAAACCGTTTTCGCCATAATGCGAGTGGACATATCGGTGGTGAAGATTGCGGTTCTACTCAACATATTTTACTGCTGGATGAATTTTACCGTACTGCGGTAAGAATGGCCGGAAAACGCTTATTGTGGACGATGGTCCCTGTTGAGGAAGAGCAACACTATGACGAATATGTCATGGGACTCTATGCGCAAGGCGTTCTGACACCAAACGAATGGCTAGATTTAGGGGGCCTTGGTGAACTTTCAGCTGCGGAATACTTTGGCGCGAGCCTGTGGCAGCTGTATAAAAGTGTCGATTCTCCTTATAAAGCGGTATTAAAAAGCATTTTACTGGAATCCTATTCTTGGGATTATCCACACGGTAAATTATTAGCGTTAGAATTCAAACGTCATTTACATGCGGGCGAAATTGTCTGTTACGGGCTGGATTCATACTGTTTGATGTTGGAACGTGTTACTCGTTATTTGACTGAAATTAACGACTCAACACGTTTAGATTTAATTCGCCGCTGTTTCTATCTCAAAGTCTGTGAAAAACTGTCTGAAGATGAAGGTAATTCGTGTTCAGGTTGGCGTCGTGATGTGTTGTCTCAGTTAGTGGAATCGTGGGGATGGAGTTCAGAGCGTTTGGCATTATTGGATACGCGTAACCAATGGAAAATTGAGCGAGTACGTGAAGCGCATAATGAGCTGCTCGATACGATGATGCAAAGTTACCGTAATTTAATTCGGTTTGCGCGCCGTAATAATTTAAGTGTTAGTGCTAGCCCACAAGATATTGGGGTATTAACCCGTAAGTTATATGCGGCCTTTGAAGCGCTACCAGGGAAAGTGACTCTGGTTAACCCTCAGATTTCGCCAGACCTCAGTGAAGAGCATCTGACGTTTATTTATGTCCCTGAAGGTCGTGCAAATCGCAGTGGTTGGTACCTGTATAACCAAGCACCGCAAATTGACACCATTATTGGTCATCAACCTTTAGAATATAACCGCTATTTGAATAAGTTAGTGGCGTGGGCCTATTTTAATGGGTTACTGACTGAAAATACGCAAGTCCATATGCATCATGGCAAGTCCCAATGCGATGAGCGTAAGTTATTGGAATTAATGCATGATGTATCGAGCCATTTCCCAATAAGATTGCCAGCTCCAACCCCTAAAGCATTGTATAGCCCATGTGAAATCCGCCACTTAGCCATTATTGTTAACTTGGAGAAAGACCCGACTCAGGTTTACTCTGAGCAAGTGGTGCATGTGGATTTTAGAAAGCTAGATATTTTCAGCTTTGGTGAATCACAAAAATGCCTGATTAGCAGCATTGACCTGCTGTACCGTAATTCATGGAATGAGGTTCGTACTCTGCATTTCAGTGGTGAGCAGTGTATGTTAGAAGCGCTGAAAACCATCCTTGGCAAAATGCACCAAGACGCGGCGCCGCCAGAGGCAGTTGAAGTATTTTGTTATAGCGAACATTTACGCGGTCTTATTCGTACTCGTGTCCAACAGTTGGTATCAGAGTGTATTGAGCTGCGTTTATCCAGTAACCATAATGAGCCAGGGCGCTTTAAGGCTCTGCGTATCGCTGGGCAAACATGGGGTCTGTTCTTTGAACGTTTAAACGTTTCTGTGCAAAAGCTTGAAAATGCGGTTGAGTTCTATGGCGCTATCTCCCATAACAAATTGCATGGTTGGCCAGTAAAATTACAAGCGAAGGGGGATAATCATCTTCCTGCGGTTGTTGATGGCTACGCAAGTGAAGGTATTGTGCAGTTTTTCTTTGAAAATACTGACGACAACACTGGCTTTAATATTTACGTGTTGGATGAAGCCAATCGCGTGGAAATCTATTCTCACTGCGAAGGTTCAAAAGAAGAATTGGTGCGTGATGTGAGTAAATTTTACTCATCTTCCCATGACCGTTTTACTTACGGTGCGAACTTTATTAATTTCAATTTACCTCAGTTTTATCAAATTGTAGAAGAGGCAGGCAAAAAGCAAGTCATGGTCTTTTCTGATGCGACTTGGCCATTTACTGCAGACGAAGAAGATAATGATGATTACCCCTCTGCACCACCATTAAGCTCGCCTGAGCCGCTAAGCCTATCTAAACAGCACGCGTAATATGATTATTGGTTTTAATCGTGATAAACGACAGACAGAGTATATTATTGCCTCTGCCTGTGGTTTTAGAATCAGTGCGTGTTTAGAACGAAAAAGGGAAGTGGCTTTGGAAGGTAATTGCATTGCCTAACATAGACAGAAACTCTTGACCTGAGCGGTCACAAATCCATTTTCCATCTTTGTAATCATAATGATAGCCACCTTGTTTTGTCGCTAACCAGATCTGGTGGAACGCTTCTTGTTTGTTGATGATAATCTTACTGCCATCTTCAAAACTCAATGTCATGACGCCGCCATTAATTTCACTATCAATATCTGCATCGCCATCGTAATTATCTAAATGTTCTTCAATCGAACTAAGCAATTGCTCTGCCAACTGATGAAATTCGCTATCGTTCATGATGTATTTCCTGTTTATACTTTTATTTAGGCGAAATTATAGGGTTGAATGTGTTCAGGGGTCAAACGGCTCACATCTCAGATGTGAGATGCCATTTGAATTATTTAACGTATATAATATTAATATGTTTGATAAACAGGCGTGATTTGAAAAGCGACTCCTGTTACTGTGTGAAATATCAGATTGCAAAATTTAGTCTTACAGGCGAAACATAATGAAAAAAAGTTTATTTGGGCTTAGTGCACTCCTCGTTTTACTTACCCTTTCAGGCTGTGGCTTAAAAGGTCCGTTGTATTTTCCGCCTGAAGACAATGCAGCTGCGCCTGCTAAATCTGACGTGCAACCTAAAGCTCCAAGCAGCTCAAACAAAGAGCCTGCTGCGAATAAACAGTAAGCCTCTGCTATGGAACGTGAATTGCAGTTCTCAAAAATGCATGGTCTAGGCAATGATTTTATGGTGGTAGATGGCGTCACACAGAACGTCTATTTTTCACCAGAGCTGATCTGCCGCCTTGCAGATAGACATACTGGCGTTGGTTTTGATCAGCTTTTGCTGGTGGAAGCCCCTTATGACCCCGATCTTGATTTCCATTATCGTATTTTTAATGCGGATGGTAGCGAAGTGGCACAATGTGGCAATGGCGCACGGTGTTTTGCCCGCTTTGTGCGCTTAAAAGGACTGACGAACAAGCAAAAAATTAAAGTGAGCACTCAATCAGGGCGCATGACTCTTACCATTAATGAAAATGATGATGTTTGCGTGAATATGGGCGAGCCTGATTTCGAGCCACAAAACGTTCCATTTCGCGCCGTGAAAGCGGAAAAAACCTATATTATTCGAGCACAAGAACGTACAGTGTTTGCGGGGGTTGTTTCGATGGGAAACCCCCATTGTGTTGTACAAGTCGATAATGTACAGACCGCTGAAGTGGAAGTTTTAGGTCCTGCACTAGAAAGCCATGAGCGCTTCCCTGAACGTGCCAATATCGGGTTTATGGAGGTTGTCAGTGCGGATTACATTCGTCTGCGTGTTTATGAACGTGGTGCAGGGGAAACCCAAGCATGCGGGAGTGGGGCATGTGCGGCTGTGGCCGTCGGTGTTGGGCAGGGGTTGTTAGCGAACAGAGTTCGCGTGGATTTACCAGGCGGTTCTCTGGATATTAGTTGGGATGGTCCCGGATCGCCGTTATACATGACGGGACCTGCAACCCATGTCTATGATGGAGTGATCCAAATTTAATCTTGATTGAGTGCAAAGAGGGGAATAATGGATAAGCGTGAAACGGTGCCAGAGATTGCTCAGCGAATGGATGAGCAGGATGTGGTGCAATATTTAAAACAGAACCCTTATTTCTTTATTCGCAATGTATCTCTTGCTGAGCAAATCAAGGTTCCTCACGTTGTTCAGGAGGCTATTTCGCTTCCTGAGCTCGTGATGAGTCGTCAACGTCAAAAAATTAAAAATCTTGAACAGGATATTCGCTTCATGGTGGAACAGGCGCATGAAAATGGGCTGCTGTTCGATGAACTTCTGTATCTTGTGATTGAGATGTCTTCTGCAAACAGTTTGCGGGAGATGTTATTTTCATTAAACCGTTGGGCAAAAAAACTGGGTTTATCAGGCGCGTCAGTACGTCTGTTTAGTGACAGTTGGCGGTTATCCGCCCCATTAGATGCTCACGAATTAGTGCTTCCGCGTCGTATTTTCGAGCCTGTACGTATTCAGCGTTTTGGGGATCGCCTCAATTATCTTGGTCGTCTTAATGGTCCTGAACTTCAACTTTTACTGCCTGATGCACAAAATGTAGGTTCAGTGGCGATTTCACTGTTTGGTCATCATGGTGAGTCAGGTATGGTTATTTTTAGTAGCCGCGACCGTGAACACTATCAACATGGTATGGGAACAGTGATGCTGGAAAAAGTGGCTCAAATCCTACCGAGGTTATTATGTCAATGGATAGAGCGTCTGTAGACGTTCAGCCAGAAGGGCTGATGATCCAAGTCGAAGCCTTTCTTCGCTATCTGCGCGTCGAACGGCGGTTAAGTCCAGTGACTATCACCAATTATCGTCGTCAATTAAGTGTCGTGTGCCAAATTTTGGGTGAGCTAAAAGTCAATCAATGGCAAAAACTGGATATTACCTTAGGGCGCAGTATTGCGGCGAAAAGCCGTCGAACTGGCTTACAAGCCGCGAGTATGGCACTAAGGCTTTCAGCCCTTCGCAGTTTTTGTGATTGGATGGTGCAGCAAGGGGAGCTACCTGCAAATCCGGTGAAAACTCTCCATGCACCTAAAGCCAAAAAACGTCTGCCCAAAAATATGGATGTGGATGAAATCTCTCAATTATTGAATATGGACAGTGGTGACCCTCTCGTCGTGAGAGATAGGACGATGTTAGAAGTGATGTATGGCGCAGGATTACGTCTATCTGAGTTAGTTGGCTTAGATGTGAAGCATCTAGATCTCGATTTAGGCGAGGTTTGGGTGATGGGGAAAGGTAGCAAAGAACGTAAAATTCCCCTAGGAAAAACAGCGGTAAGCTGGTTAAAGCGCTGGCTTGAAATGCGTGAATTGTATGAGCCAGTTGATGGTGCGGTATTTATTTCGACGCAAAGTGGTAAACGTATCTCGAATCGTAATGTGCAAAAGCGATTCGAACAATGGGGAATCAAACAAGAGGTGAATAGCCATATCAATCCCCACAAATTACGCCACTCTTTTGCAACGCATATTCTCGAATCAAGTGGTAATTTACGCGGGGTACAAGAGTTATTGGGTCATGCCAATCTCTCAACAACCCAAATTTATACCCACCTTGATTTCCAACATCTCGCAAATGTTTATGATGTGGCGCATCCGCGAGCGAAGAGGGAGAAATCTTAATGCACTTTTACCGTCCGTTATCACCCATCAAAGCGATGACGTTTGATTTGGATGATACGTTGTACGACAACCACCCAGTAATTGATAAAACCGAAGAGGAAGTTTTACGGTTTATCCGTGAATATGACCCGCGTTTTCATCATTTTACTAACGATGATATTTATGCATTTCGTTATTTAGTTGAAGAGCAAGAACCCAATATTCGCCATGATATTACCCGTTGGCGCTGGTTATCGTCGAAAATGATGTTATGCCACTATGGTTACAGTAAAGAAGATGCTCTGAAAGGTGCGGATGAGATTATGTCGCACTTTACTTACTGGCGTAACCAAATCGATGTGCCGCAATCAACACATGAAACGTTAGCAAAATTAGCCGAAAAATTACCACTGGTAGCCATCACTAACGGTAATGCAGAACCACAAGAGTGTGGGTTAGGGCAATATTTCCAGTTTGTCTTAAAAGCAGGTCCTGATGGGCGCTCAAAACCGTATTGTGATATGTACCATCTAGCCTCTCAGCGCTTAAACATTGAGCCTAGCGCAATTTTACATATTGGGGATAACCTACTAACGGATGTGGAAGGGGCAATCAAAAGTGGAATGCAAGCTTGCTGGTTTAACGTGGACCATTCAACGTTGATGAACGAGAAGGAAGGGCATTTATTACCTCACGTAGAAATTTGTCGGTTGGATTCTCTTTTGTCATTGGTATAATCCTTTCTCTGTATAAAAATACAGTGGTGTAAGCCACTGTTAAACTATTTCCAAATCCATCGGGTTTTGAAATGGCTTCTTGGGTTTATGAAAATAAACGAGGAAAATCATTTATTGATTTTCGCCTAATAACACAAAGAGTGAAAAAACCACATTTTACTCCCTCTTTGTCAGTAACCCCACAGTGGTGCAAGTCACTGTTTTTGCTTTGATGGTAACTATGGACGTCTCATATCTGCTCGAAGGTCTTAATGACAAACAACGCGAAGCGGTTGCCGCCCCGCGAACTAATTTACTGGTACTCGCTGGGGCGGGGAGCGGTAAAACGCGTGTGTTGGTACATCGCATTGCTTGGCTAATGTCGGTGGAAAATGCGTCTCCGTTTTCGATTATGGCTGTGACGTTTACCAACAAAGCTGCCGCAGAAATGCGTCATCGTATTAATCAGTTAGTGGGAACCAGCGAAGGTGGAATGTGGATTGGTACTTTCCACGGTTTAGCACACCGCTTACTCCGTCAGCACTATTTAGATGCCAATTTGCCACAAGATTTTCAAATTCTAGACAGTGACGACCAATATCGTTTGATCCGCCGTCTACTTAAAGCTATGAATCTCGATGAGAAACAGTGGCCACCTCGCCAAGGTATGTGGTACATCAACGGTAAAAAAGATGAAGGGCTGCGTCCTCAGCATATTGAAAGTTATGGTAATCCAGTAGAGGCGACGTGGTTGAAGGTATACCAAGCCTATCAAGAAGCCTGTGATCGCGCTGGGCTGGTGGATTTTGCTGAATTACTGTTGCGTGCTCATGAGTTATGGCTGAACAAGCCTCATGTTCTCCAGCATTACCGTGAGCGTTTTACTAATATCTTGGTGGATGAATTCCAAGATACCAACAGCATTCAATATGCTTGGATTCGGGTATTAGCTGGCGATACGGGCAAAGTGATGATCGTGGGGGACGATGACCAATCAATTTATGGTTGGCGTGGTGCACAAGTTGAGAATATTCAGCGTTTCTTGAATGATTTTCCCGGCGCTGAAACTATCCGTCTTGAGCAAAATTACCGTTCAACCAATAATATTTTGAAATCAGCGAATACGCTCATCGCCAATAATAGTGACCGACTCGGTAAAAATTTGTGGACAGAGGGCGGCGATGGCGAACCTATTTCCCTTTATTGTGCCTTCAATGAGCTTGATGAAGCCCGCTATGTGGTTGGACGCATCAAGCAATGGCATGAAAACGGTGGTGCTTTACAAGATTGCGCGATCCTCTACCGAAGTAATGCCCAATCTCGTGTCATGGAAGAAGCGTTAATTCAAGGTGCGATGGCATACCGTATTTACGGCGGCCAGCGCTTCTTTGAGCGCCAAGAAATTAAAGATGCGCTCTCATACTTGAGATTGATTGCTAACCGTAATGACGACGCTTCTTTTGAGCGTGTGGTGAACACACCAACGCGAGGCATTGGTGAGAGAACATTGGATACAGTTCGTCAAACTGCTCGGGATCAGCAACTGACTTTATGGGAGAGTTGTGAGTACTTACTTCGCGAACAGGTCTTGGGCGGCAGGGCTGCGAGTTCAATTGAACGTTTTCTTGAGTTAATCGAAGCATTAGCGAAAGAGACCCAAGAGATGCCATTACATGTTCAAGCCGACCGAGTGATCAATGATTCCGGTTTACGAGCAATGTATGAGCAAGAAAAGGGTGAGAAAGCCCAAGCTCGAATTGAAAACTTGGAAGAGTTAGTCAACGCGACACGTGACTTTAGCTATCAAGATGAAGACCAAGATTTAATGCCATTACAGGCGTTTTTATCTCATGCTGCATTAGAGTCTGGTGAAGGACAGGCTGATGTCAACCAAGATGCTGTTCAATTGATGACGCTGCACTCTGCTAAAGGGCTTGAATTTCCTGTGGTATTTATCGTGGGAATGGAGGAAGGTATGTTCCCAAGTCAAATGTCTATGGACGAAAGCGGCCGCCTTGAAGAAGAGCGTCGTCTGGCTTATGTAGGGATTACTCGTGCGATGGTAAAGCTGACGATTACCTATGCAGAAAGCCGTCGTTTATATGGTAAAGAAGTTTATCATCGTCCTTCTCGCTTCATTGGTGAGTTGCCAACAGAATGTGTGGAAGAGGTACGTTTAAGAGCGACAGTTTCTCGTCCTGTCAGTCATCAACGTCTTGGTACGCCAATCAGCCAGAATGATTCAGGTTATGCATTAGGGCAGCGAGTCAGACATGCAAAGTTTGGCGAAGGCACCATCATTAACCTTGAGGGAAGTGGTGAGCATTGCCGATTACAAATTGCGTTTCAGGGACAAGGTATTAAATGGCTGGTAGCATCTTATGCTCGGTTAGAAATGTTGTAGATCCAGATTAAATATAGCACCGCAAAGAATCGCGGTGCTCACTCAAAAGTAAATCCCCCAAAATTATAATAAATTCTCTTTATTTTTATATTAAAAACATAATATTAAAATATTTTTTTCTATGTTAAATTACTATAGTCTCCGATTGAATTTTAATTAATCAAAATAATCAATGGAGATTTATCATATGGAAATGGACAGATTTGTTAATTTAGATAAAAATTAGATTTACTTAGAGTGAAAATAAAAAGAAGTAAAGAATTATTGGCTGAATTAAATGATAGAGCCAATGCAGCCATAGAGAATATGAATTCTGTGAGTGAAAAATTATTAATATCTGGAAGGCATGGTGTTAATAAAATGCAACAAACTATGGATGCAGTTAAGAATGAAATAAATAATAGCTTGCGTGAGCAAGTGAATAAAGTAAGCCTAAGCCATAATACCCTATTGGAACAAGAATCCATCCTTACTGATTTGAAAGAAAATAATGTATTTTATAGTCAAAATGAAATTGATTTTTATATTAAACAAGCTCAACAAGATTTAAAGAATAATGAAATTTGGAATCAGCCAAAAAAATAATTTTGAAAAAATAGACTTCACTAATCATGACGGATTGAAAGGGCTGATTTTCACGCCTATTGCTCATTTTAATAAAAAAATAATGAACTAGCCAAAGTGCGCTATGAAATTGACGTTTTAGTTAAAAAGATAAATGAAGAACGTTTGAATATTGAGTTAGATACGCTTAAGGCAATGAAAGATCCCGTACAATTAGATGTACAACCTGCATTATTGGATATGCTTTCCGAACAGCAGTCAGGCTTTGAACCCACGAATGAAGGCTATTTTTCAGCAGAGAACCCAATCAATTCTATGCCTATAAATTCTATGAAAGCATCAATTCCTTTCTGTGACTGTGGCGGTGTTGGTCGAACAGCAATGTGCGCTTAATTTTAAATAGTTTTACAATTAGTGAACTAATTTCTCGCTGATGAGATAAGGGACTTAATCTTGTTTAAGTCCTTTTTTTGTTTCCAGTTTTTCTATGCTAATGATATAAAAGGAGTTGTTTATTTTACTCTCGCAATCATAATGTTTTAGTGATTCGCATTGATAGGGTTATTGAATCATTAGGATTTGAGTTTTTAATTTTAAATTTTTCCACTAATAAAGTATAAAATCTTACCTAGTAATCACTCTTAAATTCATCATGTCGATTGATCAACTTATTGATTCACTTGCTTCACAAGGTTGGTATGTGTGGGACGATTTTCTGAATCTGTCAGAGATTCATACCATTAAAGATTGTATCCCCGATAAATTACAAGACGCCCGCATTGGGCATCGTGATTCATTGCAGGGCAATAAAAGTATTCGTGGCGACCAAACAATTTGGTTAGAACCCGAGATGGGAGATGCTGTTGCTCGTTATATGGATAAGATGGAGCACATCAGGCAAGCATTAAATCGCCAGCTTTATCTTGGTTTACGTGATTTTGAAACCCATTTTTGCCGCTATCCCAATGGCGGATTCTATAAAAAACATGTTGATAACCCGCGAGGGGTTGGACGTCGTAAAATCACAACGGTTTTATATATGAATGAGCGATGGCAGCCTCAAGATGGTGGAGAATTGGTTGTTTATGACCATGAAGATAATCATTTGTTTAAGTTAGAACCCGTTGCAGGGCGAATGATCTTTTTTATGTCAGAAAATTTTCCTCATGAAGTCTTACCCACAGAAAATAAGCGTGAAAGTATAGCGGGTTGGTTTTTAACTGAAAAAATACTTTAACGTTCTCCTTGTATGCCGCCCCCGTTAGGGGGCTGGTTGTTATATAATCATCATAATAATAAAACTAAACGTAGTATATAAACTATGATTTTGTCATTTTTCATATTTTAGATTATTTTAATTTTGATTTCTAATGAAAATCAGATGAGTTTATTTTCTATTTCAAAATATAAATAAAGGATGAATTATATAATGAGTTTAAATGATAAATTTAAGTCACAAATCGAGTTCAATTCGTTTAAGTTGAAATTTGAAGATTATAGTGCAAAGTTTGCGGTTTATGAAAAAGAGCTGGAAATAAATATTAATATTTTAAGAGAACATACAGGCAGAAGTTTAGATACGTTAACAACCCGGGAGATTAAACCCACCGATAAGTTCATATATCAGGAAAAGATGAATTTACATAATAATAAAGAAAAACTTTCAATTATTAAAAATAACATCGTGGAAATAGAAAAATATATTAATACTATTGGTGATGCAGACAACTTTGATAAAGTTATGGACAGTATTAATGCGCTAGAGCTGAGTTTGGCGTCATTTTCGAATACGGAATCCCCATTCCCTTCAGTAATCCCTTCAGATTCACCCTTTGTGCGCCATGCGGTAATATCGCTATATATCCAAAATCAATGGATAAATGGAGAATTCGCAACGTTAGAGGCGCAGCGTATTCGTTTTTCTAAGACGGTGGGCGCAGAGCTAGATGCGTTGAATGAACCTCAATTACCTGATTGCTTTGGTTCTTCACGTGCAACACGATTAGTTGAGCAGATCACAGCGATGGATTCTGCTGATAGCAGCTTTATGGGTAATAATACCATCAGCTCATTTGCCTCGACGTATCCTACTTGTGATATTTATCTTGGTTATCCTGTTTGTGCTTAATGCGTAATCATGGGGTGCCACGCAATAGTGTGGCGCCCCTGTTTTTAGTTCATTTGCTTAAATTCTTTGCCGGTGAAAATTAATGCCGCATTTCCTCGTTCAATCTGGTAGTGAGAAAGGTGGCGTTGTTTATCTAACGTGTTTAGCCGTTGAGATTGATATTCGCAAAGCTTCCAATGGATGAGCTCCTTGGCTAATTTTTTATTAGCATGTTGACTACGCTCCGATTGTACTTTGACACTAATTCCGGTTGCTACGTGTTTGGCACGAACGGCGGAACATGTTTTATTCACATGCTGCCCCCCTGCACCTTGAGATTGAGTAAATTCATATTCGATTTCACTGTCTTCTAAAGGTTGTATTGGTGTAAACATCATCACACTGATGAACCAGTTCTTGCGCTTATGGCGTGGTCTCAGCGGGCTTTGACATTGCCATTGAATCGTCCCACTCCAACGTTCTGCCATTTTTTCGGCATGTATACCGTCTAAAGCAATCAGCACTGATTTTAGCCCTTGCTTAGATGGGCATGACTCTAGTAATTCGGCATTCACCTTGAGTAAAGCAGCCTCTTTTACAAAACATGCAAATGCATTTTCTACTGCAATGCAACATTCTTCAGGACCTTGAGCAGAAGAAAACTGTAATAAGATCATTCGCAGTCTCCGCTGGTTTTATAGGTGATTACGGGGGTTAAACGTGCGATGACTTGAATAATCCTCACATCAACCATACTGTCTATCACGGTATCAATTGATTTATAGGATTGTGGAGCTTCTTCATAAATCAATTGCTTATTGGCACAAATGACTCGGCTACCTAAGGATGTTCGAGACAATTGGAGTGGCGTGTAGCGGTGAGATAATCGCCCTTTACACTCAGTTCTCATCCATTTTCGACCGGCGCCATGCGCGAGGGAATTCAAGCTAATTTCATTAGCTACGGGTGCGACCAAATAGCTGTAATCACCTCGAGAACCGGGAATAATCACCATACCACGATCAGCGGGGGTTGCGCCTTTGCGGTGTAACCAGCCATCTGTCTCATGAATACGACAAGGTTCTACAAGGTTATGATTCAAGTCCAAATATTGTTCGCCTGACGTTTTCACTTGTTGCATCATGCGTAGCCCGATTAACTGGCGATTGAGCTGCGCAAAATCCAATGCATCTTGATGAGCATTTAGGTAAGTTGCGGCCTCATCGGAATGTTCATCGAGCCCGTTGTGACTATGTTGTTCGACATGTTGGCGCAGAATAGACTGCCCTAAACCACGCGAGCCACTGTGTACTAACAAGAGTAATTTCTGTTTATCAAGACCGCTTTGCTCGAACAGCTCAGTGTTCAAAATCTTATCAACGGCTTGAAATTCTGCGAAATGATTACCACCACCAATCGAGCTAAGTGACGCCATAAAACGGTGGGATTTCATTTTGTCAGGCACATGCTCATCTAGCCATTCTTGGGAAGCGTGGTCAGTCATATCAGAAAGCTGCTTTTCTAGCTTATCTAAGTTAACTTTTGCTCGCTTAATATCTGTTTGGAATAGGCTCATTCCACAGCCAATATCATTGCCTACCAGTGCAGGGTAAAAGCGTTTTTCTGAGAAAAATGCGGCACCAATTGGATAACCTCGACCAGGATGTAAATCTGGCATACCAACGACGGCAAGCATGTTGGGTAAATTTGCTGTTGTTTGTAATTGTTGGATTGCTTTACTTTCAATCCATGTAGATTCTGTAGCGATGTAATTAACATGTTCGCTCACAGAATGAAGGGTATTGCCCATAAGCTATTGACTCATTTCTAAAGTGAAAAATAAGGTAATTAGCAGGCAAGTTTTGAGAAGATAGCTGGACTAACGTTTAAGATTATTTTTACGTTTAAGACTATTTCTGGGTCTGCCCGCAAAGAGTTTGATTAATTGTTGTCATGATGAACCTCCTTGCAGTGAATTGATTGAATGAATGAAAACGCGGCGGATATTAACGGGAACTTTTTTCTTTTGCAAGAGAGAAAAGAGGAAAAAAGTAAAATTAATCTTTATCCTAAAGTAATTAATAAATTAGAAATTAATTATTTTTATGATAAATAATAATCCAAAACGAAAATTGATATTTAATTACAGATTTGAATATTATTAAAATATTTCATTAAGATAAGTGCAAACAGGTATATTTTCGCTATTGTAACTTTGCTACTCTTTTGCTGGGTGCTTGATCTTGCTCAGTTCAAGCATTTATTTTTGGTCTGGGAAAGAAAAAGCCCCGTTAGTGATATTCACCAACGAGGCTGCACTCCCAACCACACAATCGGGAGTGTGCCTCTTAATAAAAGAGAGGTCAAGGAGAAATGACAAAGTACGCAATGATAGCTGTAGTTTCTATTTGCGTAACAATATTGGGTTGCTCATTTTTAATAAAGGATAGATTAAGCTATTTGCATATTGATAATGACAATACAGTCGTTCAGGTGAAATTGGATTACGAAATCAATTAATCACCGAGTGGGGAGAGAATTTTAATTAATTCAATTTAATGACAATGAATTCCCCACTCTTTCTTCTTTCTTATTACCGGTTGGGATATCAAGCACTCAAACTAAAGTGCCCCAATATAATTGGGGCACTTTTTACTATTTTAACTAATTAAAAAACTACGAAGCAATATGAACAGTTTTACCGCCAACAATAGTGCGCAAGACTTTCACATTTTCAATGTCATCAGCAGGTATTTTAAATACATTGCGATCTAACACGATCATGTCTGCAAATTTACCCACCTCAAGGGATCCGACAACATCTTCACGATGCTGTGCATAAGCGGAATCTATTGTTGCAGAACGCAAAACTTCAATCACAGTCATGTCCCGATCATTATCGAGTCTTGGCGCGGGTTGACCATTAATATCGCGTCCACGACGTGTGGCTGCGACTTTCAAATCATACCATTCGTCAAAATCATCGATTGGCCAGTCACTACCAAAAGCAACCACGGCACCTGCATCAATAAACTTAGCAATAGGCTCTAGTTGCTGGAAGCGGGTTTCACCGAGCATGTTTTTCTCGAATGCAGCCAGTTCAGGTGTTGGAGCAGCCCACTGGAATGATAAGCAGGCGATAGTGTTTAGACGTGCAAAACGCGCATAGTCTTTAGCGTCAACCAGCTCATTGTGAGCGAGTCCTGGGCGAATATCTTTTTCAGGATGTGCAGCTCGCATTTTTTCAATCGCATCTAACACGATAGAAACGGCACCTTCTCCTACAGTATGTAAGTGAGGATCGTAACCTGCCGCAGCGATTTTTTCGAGCAGTTCATTGAGGATCTCAGCGGTAAAATAGAGGTCACCGTAGTTATCGGTTTCAACCCAATTAGGGGCGCCATCGGTGCCTTTATTCACACGATATGGCTGTAGCAATGATGCGGTCATGGTTGGATATTGCAGCACGCCATCCACAAACATTTTGATGTTACGTAATCCGATGCCAGGTGCTGGCGTCCATTCGGCTTGGTGCCATTTTTTGGCGAAAGCAACAGCTTTATCAACCGCAGCGGCAACCGCAGCAACATTTGGCGTATCATCAGGCGTGATTTCTCGCGCAGCTTGGAAACGTAATGTCAGTTCGCCACGTTGTTGAAGTTGGTGGAATGCATCTAATTGCTGCTCAGAAACACGGGCATCCATCACCATCGTGACACCTTGTTGGTTTAATACTTTTTGAACTAACTCAGCGACTTCTACTGCTTGTTCATCGCGGATCGATGGGATGCTATCGGCAGCACGCATGGCTGGAGCATCTTCGAGAATACCATTGAGTTCACCATTCTCGTACTTACCAATTTTGCCATCTGGCGGCTCAGGGGTGTCTTTAGTGATCCCAAATAATTCGAGCGCTCGGCTATTGGCTAATAGCGTATGGCAGTCATTGGAGAACAGGACTACAGGGCGTTTGGTATTGAGTTTATCCATATCTTCACGATACATATCAATACCCGCAGGTAACATGCCTTGACGTAACCACGCAGTGACTTTTAGCCAGTCATTTTCTCCCGTGCGCGGGTCTTTATCGAGGTGGCTTTGCACGCGTTGTAAAATTTGCTCGATAGTCAGGGATTCATAGTTCAGATGGCAGCCAAAAAGCTGAATGCCTCCCCAAAATGGGTGCATATGTCCATCGATGATCCCTGGCATCATCATTTTGCCTTCAAGATCGATGCTCTCTGTTTCTGGACCTACATATTGATGCAATTCATTTGAAGTCCCTGTTCCAAGAATATAACCATCTTTCAAGGCGATAGCGTCAACAACGCTATCTTGACTGTCTGCGGTATAGATATAACCGTTGAAATAAATCACATCAGCAATTTTATTATTCATCGTAAACCGTCTGTATCAGGGGCTCCTAAGGAGCCAGAACCAAAAAAATAATGGGGAAGATAGACTTCCCCATACAGACTGCTGACAAACCGGCTAGGTTTGGTGGCAGGTTGAATAGGTTTTGAAAATAATTAGGAAAATCAATTCATTGATTTTCGGCTGATAACACAAAGCAGGAAAAACGACGCTTATATCCTGCTTTGTCAACAACCTCAATGGGGAAGATAAGCTTCCCCATAATCAACGAAAGGTACTGGGAAAATTAATTGATAATCATCTCAGTCTCGGCATCGGATATAGCAGGCGGACGACGAGTAAAACCATGGGTTAATAAAGTGAGATAACCTGCACCTGCGGCTAACCAACATAAACCCACTGTAAAGGCTTCTGCATCTAGGCTTGTCCATAACCACAAGGTTAAAACAACCCCTATCGATGGCATAATCAAACACGTGAGCAGTTTGGTATTATCCAAGGAAGCTTTACGGTCAATATAGAAATGTTTAATGACCGATAAATTCACGAAGGTAAAGGCGATCAGTGCACCGAAGCTTATCATGGAGGCAACCATGCTAAGAGATAGCACAAGAGACAGCAGCGAAGCTACCGCCACAAAAATAATGGAATATACCGGTGTATTCAGGCGTGGATGTAAATAGGCAAAGATAGAACGCGGTAGCACACCTTCACGACCCATAGCATAGAAAATACGCACAATACTGGCTTGAGATGTCATTGCGGAAGCAAATACACCAATAACATAAGCGGTAATAAAGCTTGATGCCATTAAGGATGCGCCGATCCACTTCATTTTATCGCCCACTTGTTGCATCACTGCAATACTGGCAACATCGGTGTTCGGGATAAAGTCTTGCCATACCGGGTACATTAAGTGTGCGCCGTAAGAGATAGCAATGAACATCGCTCCCGCGATAAATACGGTATATAAAATGGCTTTTGGTAAAGCACGACGAGCATCTTTAGTCTCTTCTGCCATCGTCGAAATAGCATCAAAGCCTAAGAAGGCTAAGCACAGTACCGCAGCACCGGCGAAGAGCCCTGATACTTGTGATGACATCACCGTTAATGGCGCCATTAGTGCTTCGACATCTAAAACATAGGCATTTTGGAAGCAGATGTATAAGAAGATGGCGATAAACACAAATTGCATCAGAATAATCAGCATATTCATCCAAGATACCAGTTTGATACCCAGAATGTTCATGATGCTAACAATCGCGATGGTTGAGCAGATTATCACTGGCATTGGGATATTGGGGAGTGCTTCGTGGACAAAGATCCCAATGGCAATGTAGTTAATAATCGGAAGAAATAGATAATCCAGTAGTTGTGCCCAACCAACAAGAAATCCAAGAGTGCCGCCAAAGGTTTTTTGCACATATGAATAGGCAGACCCAGAAAGTGGGAGTGCGCTGGTCATGCGGCAATAGCTCATGGCTGTAAAGAAGACAGCAGCAAGTGTAATTAAATAAGCGATAGGCAGGTGGCCTTCACTTAATACAGTAACTTGTCCATAGGTGGTAAAAATCCCGAGCGGTACCATATAGGCAAGCCCGAAAAACACTAACGCAGGGGTGGTCAGTACACGTTTCATTTGAACGGTATTCTGTTGCATTTTGAAGCCCTTCCCAAAAGCCCTTAACAACGTTAACTCTGTCTGAATACACAGGCCGAGTGAACCTAAAAATGCAGCCATATAACTTCAGCTATAGCACTACATGTCTTGTTTTTTACATACGCTAATTATTGAATTAGGTATGTGGTAGACGCTTTGTATTCAATTTCAGAAAACCTCGCACCAGGACAGAATATAAAATCACTGTCATCGTGCGCACTTTAATGAAACGTCAGTAATGAATCGGACCATTACCATCCGCTGGGGTGAATACAAGCGGCGTACAATATAATTATCAAGCTCCTATTAAGCAATCATTTATTTCAATAAATAAATATACTGTTTTATTTCAACGAGTTGATGTTTGAAAGGTAAATAAATAACGTAGAATTTAATGTAAGTTAAATATGAATCATTTTTTATCTAAAATCAAGTGATTAAAATATTTGTAATTTATTGAAATAAAAGAATAAAACAGGTTTGCTTTAAAGAGGTTGAAAACGGGATAAAAATGATAAAAAGTTAAATTGAATTTTAATAAAAATCACTTATTTATATAAAATAATTTAACCTTTCTAGTTCCATTAAATGAAACCTATATAAACAAAATAATATAATTAGCGTGTTAGCACTAATTTAAGTCCGATATTATGGGCACGAATGCCCATAATAGGAAAAATTAAATGTTATTTTCTTCTAAGCTTCTGCTGTGTATATAACGCATCTAAAGTAAATAAAATTAATGCAATCCAGATAAAGCCAAATGTGATGAGCAGTTCTTGGGTCATCACTTCACCATACATAAAGACGGCCAGTAAGAACATAATGCTTGGACCTAAATACTGGAAAAAGCCCAATGTTGATAGCCTTAAATGATTGGCAGCTTCAGTAAATAGCAACAATGGAACAGTGGTGATAATCCCTGCGGCAATTAAGAGGATATTTAAATGCCAACTGTTCATCGTCATGTCACTTGTCGGACTATCTGCAAAGAACAATAAGAAAATGATACCAACAGGTAGCAACCATAAGGTTTCAAATGTCATGCCTGTTTGGGCATCAACCCCCAATTTTTTGCGTAATAATCCGTAGGTTGCAAATGTCACCGCAAGACTTAACCCAATGATAGGTACAGAGCCAAACTGCCATAGCTGAATTAACACGCCCGTCAATGCTAGTCCAACCGCGACCCATTGCATTCTACGAAAACGTTCATGCAAAAATAGCATACCAAACAGTACGTTAACCAGAGGGTTGATAAAGTATCCTAAGCTGGCTTGTAGCATATGCCCATTATTTACTGCCCAGATATAAATCAACCAGTTAGACGCAATTGTTACCGCAGTGACACCTAAGACTAAGATTTTTTTAGGTTGTTTTAATACTTGGCGGAAATAACTCCAATGGCGTGAAATAGTGAGCAGTAGCAGCATAAAGAAAAATGACCAAATAATCCGGTGAGTCAAAATTTCTTCGGCTGGAACTTCTTTAATAGATTTAAAATAAATGGGAGCAACACCCCAAATAAAATAAGCGCCTAAGGCACATAACACGCCTTTGGTAGTATTTTGTTGGCTCATGAATAGCTCTGAAATTGATATAAAGTCAAACTGAGAGATCGAAACCAAGAAAGCGGATGGTTCGATGTGTGATGCCATTAATGTGACATTGCTCAGGTTTTTTTACAAGCTATTAGTTAATGAGGTTATTAATTATTTATTGGGATGTTTCATCCGATTAAATAAGTCGCCGTTGCCGTCGCAATATGTTGGTTTTTTTCATTGTGCAATTCACTGCGAGTTACTGCTATTTTATTGCCATCACGGAGTAAGCTGGCGCTCGCAATAAATACATCACCACGACCAGGACGTAAGTAGTCAACGCGTAAGTCGATAGTGCCCATCTTTGACATCTTATCTGCAATATCTTGATATGTGAGAGTGTCAATGCGTTGTAGGATCCGATTGATACAGACCATGCCTCCTGCCACATCTAACAGGGATGCAATAACACCGCCATGCAGAATATTTTGGGTAAAATTTCCAATAAGTTCAGGGCGATTTTTTACGGACAATTGAACTAAGTCATCCGTCATTTGCAAAAGCTCAATCCCAAGCAGTTGATTAAATGGCATTTTGTAGATAAAAGCATCACTCATAAATTTACTGGCTTCTTCGAAGGTATAGATGCGGTCATTCATTTTAGGATCCTTGTCTATGATGTTAATCATAAGTTAACATTATGTATGTGCTAATATCTAGAAAACAAATGAATAATCTTTCAACGGTTAATCATGTTTCGGTGTAAAATGAGACAAATTTTTTTTCACTGCTGTTGAAATAGGAATGGCAAATGCGCGCTTTACAAATGTTGTTGAGTTCTGTGCTCTGTTTCTGGTCTGTTTCACTCTTTGCATCTGATAATACCGAAGAACCGGCACAGCAGGATGCAGCAAATCATACCCCCGTTCGCGGAAGTATTATTTCTGGGTTACTGCAAAATTATGATAACCCCTTTGTTTTATATCCTTACGAACCTAACTACATCATTTATACCTATACTTCGTCGATGAATAAAAAAGCTATCGCGAGCTATGATTGGGGGAATGATGCGCTTAACGATGAAGTGAAATTCCAATTGAGTTTGGCATTTCCAATTTGGCGTGGCATCGCAGGGGAAAACTCAGTGCTCGCCGCCTCTTATACTCAGCGTTCTTGGTGGCAACTAAGTAACAAGAAAGAATCTTCACCATTTCGTGAAACCAACTATCAACCCCAAATTTTTGTGGGATGGGCGCTAGATAACCAATTTGCTGGCTGGACGTTACGTGAGTTTGAAACAGGTTTTAACCACGAGTCGAACGGTCGTTCAGATCCTACATCTCGTAGCTGGAATCGAGTTTATGCCCGAGCGATGGCACAAAAAGGGGATTGGCAAGTTGAGTTAAAACCGTGGTACCGCATTCCTGAAAGCGAAAGCAGTGATGACAACCCAGATATCAATAAATACCTTGGTTATTATCGCGTCAAAGTGGGCTATGACCTTGGCGAAAGTGTAATTTCGGTAGCAGGACACTATAACTGGAACTCTGGTTATGGCAATGCAGAGTTGGGATGGAGCTACCCGATGACGAAACATGTGCGCCTTTATACCCAACTGTTTAGTGGTTATGGTGAGTCGATGATAGACTATAACTACCGTCAAACGCGTTTTGGTATCGGTGTTATGCTGAACGATATCATGTGATCTGGGCAGACATTCCGGTCAATTCAAGGTAATATCTTGCCAATAGCTGCTCTTTTCGGGCAGCTATTTGTTTCAACCTCTAGAGGAAATTCGTGTCTACCGCTTGCGTTATCAATCAACTTTCACTCGCTGAAAATGTGCTAAACAGCACGTTTGGTTATCAATCCTTTCGTCCAGGGCAAGATGCTGTCATTGGTGGGATCCTCGATGGTCGCGATTGCTTAGTATTGATGCCTACGGGGGGCGGAAAATCGCTCTGTTATCAAGTTCCAGCCTTGGTGAAACAAGGGATAACATTGGTGGTTTCTCCCTTGATATCCTTGATGAAGGATCAAGTCGACCAACTGAAATTACACGGTGTTGAAGCCGCCTGTTTGAACTCTTCGCAAACTTCTCTCGAACAACGCCAAATCATGGAACAGTGCACCCAAGGGAAAATTAAACTCTTGTATGTGGCACCAGAACGCTTACTGACTGACTATTTTATTCAACAGTTGGAGAGTTGGGATATCGCCTTACTGGCGGTAGATGAAGCACACTGTATTTCCCAATGGGGCCATGATTTTCGCCCAGAATACCGTTCATTAGGTCAATTACGCCGAGCGTTACCTAATGTACCAGTGATGGCTCTGACGGCAACAGCCGATGAAACTACTCGCGCTGATATTGTTCGTTTATTGGAACTGAACGACCCATTAATCCATGTTAGCAGCTTCGACCGACCAAACATTCGCTATACTTTAGTCGAAAAATATAAGCCGTTAGATCAACTCTGGTTTTTCATTAAGGCTCAAAAAGGCAAGTCCGGTATTGTTTACTGTAATAGCCGTAGCAAAGTGGAAGAAACCGCAGAAAGATTACAAAAGCGAGGTTTAAGTGTTGCGGCCTACCATGCGGGTTTAGAAAATGCTCAGCGTGAGTGGGTACAAGATGCTTTTCAGAAAGACAACCTGCAAATTGTCGTGGCGACCGTCGCATTTGGGATGGGAATTAACAAATCCAATGTGCGTTTTGTGGCGCATTTTGACATCCCTCGTAATATTGAAGCGTATTACCAAGAGACAGGACGAGCAGGGCGTGATGGCGTCGAGGCGGAAGCTATTCTATTTTATGATCCTGCGGATATGGCATGGTTGCGTCGGTGCTTAGAAGAAAAGCCGGCAGGAATGCAGCAGGATATTGAACGTCATAAATTGAACGCGATCGCCGCGTTTGCAGAAGCACAAACGTGTCGCCGTTTGGTGTTACTGAATTATTTTGGTGAAAACCGCCAAAAGCCATGTGGTAACTGCGATATTTGTCTCGATCCACCAAAACGCTATGATGGATTAGTGGATGCACAAAAAGCTTTATCGTGCATTTATCGTGTTGGACAGCGTTTTGGTATTGGCTATATTGTTGAAGTGCTACGGGGAGCGAATAATCAGCGGATCCGTGATTTAGGGCACGATAAGCTACCAGTCTATGGCATTGGTAAAGAACACACGAATGAACATTGGGTGAGTGTATTGCGCCAATTGATTCATTTAGGGATGATCACCCAGAATATTACCCATTTTTCAGCATTACAGTTAACCGAAGCGGCCAGACCGATACTCCGAGGCGAAATGCCATTACAGTTGGCGGTTCCTCGAGTTTTAGTCACCAAAAGCCGGAATCAACAAAACAAAATTTACCATGGCAATTATGATAAGAAGCTGTTTGCCAAATTGCGTAAATTACGTAAATCCATCGCAGATGAAGAGAATATCCCACCTTTTGTGGTCTTCAATGATGCAACGTTAATTGAAATGGCAGAGCATTGCCCAACTAAACCGGTTGAACTCTTGCTGATCAATGGGGTGGGCGAGCGTAAGTTAGAACGTTTTGGAGAGGCATTTATGACCTTGATCCAAGACCATCTAGAAGGTTATGAATGAGGAAACGCCATGTCGCCAGATAGTCTAAAAGCCAGTTGGTTAAATCGAGAAACTGAGTTTTCGGCCTTTACCAACGGTCCGCTTTTAGATTTTTGGCAGTTACGTGAAGAGGGACAATTTCTCGGTGTTGATGAGCTTCCTATTCACTATGTGCGTTTTATTCATGCAAAGCATCACAAAGCGGTGGTTATCTCACCAGGTCGCAGTGAAAGTTACGTTAAATACCCTGAAGTTGCCTATGATTTTTATCATTTAGGTTTTGATGTTTTTATTATTGATCATCGTGGACAAGGGCGATCCGGGCGTATGTTAGCCGATCCGCAAAAAGGACACGTTGAAAAATTTACAGATTACATTGATGACTTCGCTAAATTCATTGATTTAGAGGTCAGAGATCGCCACTATCTTAAATGCTATGCACTGGCGCACTCAATGGGCGGAGCTATTCTCGCGGGTTATTTACTTCGAGACAACGTGACATTTGATGCTGCTGCATTATGTGCTCCCATGATTGGGGTCAATTTACCGATGCCCCATTGGTTAGCAAGCTTTATTGTTGAGCGGGCAGAACCGCGCCGAAGTGTGCGAAATGACTACGCTGTATCAACGGGGAAGTGGCAGCCATTACCTTATTTAATCAATGTATTAACCCATAGCCAAGAACGTTATCGACGTTACTTACGTTACTATGCGGATTATCCTGAATTACGTCTCGGTGGTCCAACTTACCACTGGTTACGAGAAAGTTTTGCGATTGGCAAAGAGCTGGTTGCGAAAGCGGGAGAGATTGAGACCCCTCTGATGCTACTTGAAGCGAGCGAAGAGAAGGTGGTCAGCAATCGAGAGCTACAAGCTTTTTGTCAAAGTCGGCAAAAAGCGCAAATAGGACGAGAAGAAAAATTACCCCTCATTATCGAAGGGGCTCACCACGAAATCCTATTTGAAATAGATGCACTGAGAGCCATGGCACTCAATGCAATTTGTGATTTTTTTGAGCAGTATTAGCCATAGTTAGGGATCCTGTATGAAATATCCGGTTGTTGCTTCCGATTTGGACGGAACACTTTTATCTCCCAATCATGATTTAACGTTATACACCAAAGATACGCTCAAGCAGCTTGTGGCAACAGAAGGTGTGCGGTTTGTATTCGCAACGGGGCGCCATCACATCGATGTTGCACAGATCCGTGATGGTCTGGGCATTGATGCCTATATGATCACTTCGAACGGTGCTCGTATTCACAATACAAATGGTGATCTGATTTTTGAGCATAATGTTGATCCTCATATCTCCGAGGAACTCTGCTTAATGGAGTTTGATCATCCAGAAATCATCACTAACTACTATCATGGTGATGATTGGTTTATTAACCGTGAAAGCCCAGAGCAAAAAGAGTTTTTTAAGGAATCCGTCTTTAATTATCAGTTGTTTGATCGTCATGATTTTCCAACTTCTGAAGTCTGTAAGGTGTACTACACCAGTGAAGATCATGATTTACTGGTGGATCTTCAACAGCGAATTCAGCGCCGCTGGAAAGATAAAGTGCATGTGACTTTCTCCTTACGTAGTTGCCTTGAAGTGATGGCAGGCTCTGTGTCTAAAGGGGAAGCGTTAAAGCAAGTGACGGCATTACATGGCTATGGAACCCATGATAGCATTGCGTTTGGTGACGGCATGAATGATAAAGAGATGCTGACGCTAGCGGGTAAAGGCTGCATCATGCAGAATGCTCATCAATTGCTAAAAGATGCATTGCCTCATATGGAAGTGATCGGTTCTAACCAAGATGATGCGGTAGCGCGTTATTTGAGAAGTAAATATTTAGACAACAAATAATTAGTTTTTGTATGTGCATTAGTAGAAAGCCAGATAGAATAAAAAACTATCTGGCTTTTTATTTGCCTTTGAGATGAAATGGCAACGAAAAGTGCTATTTATCTAAATTAAGGTGTTTATCCTATTTTGTCTGTTGGCGAGTAAATTTAAACTACTCAGATGAAAAGCAAGTTTGGGCTGTATAATCTGAAAGATCAGCCGATAATAACGGGTATTACTGTGTTGCCAATTGCCATACTGCACTGTTGAGGGTTGTTTAGGATGAAAAAAATTGCGTTAGCGCTGTTGTTAGGATCTGTTTGTTATAGTTCATTATTACTTGCTACACCGGCGAAACCTACAACAGCAAGTGAACAGACGACGATAGAGCAAATCACGCAGTTAGCTGAAAAAGGCGATCCCGCGTCTCAATTCCTATTAGGTGAGCGTTATTTCAAAGGTCAGGGGGTTTCTCAAGACTCGAAAGTGGCCGCTGAGTGGTTTATCAAAGCAGGGGATCAAGGTAACTCAGACGCGCAGTTCCGACTGGGAACGATGTATGTTAATGGCTTTGGTGTGCGCCGTGACTATGATAAAGCGATGTTGTGGTATGAAGAAGCTGCCAAAAACGGTGATACTCGGGCAGAAACAAATATGGCAACCATGTATGCACAGGGCTTAGGGGTCAAGCAAGATCTCGAAAAAGCCGCTTATTGGTTTAGAAAAGCGGCACAAAGCGGCAATGTCATTGCGCAATTTAAAATTGGGCAAATGTATTCGATAGGTAGTGGTGTCGCATTAGATAATGAAAAAGCGGTATTCTGGTTCAGAAAAGCAGCGAAACAGCGTGATGCTAACTCCCAAGACCGTTTAGGGGTTATGTACTCCGAGGGTAAAGGGGTGAAAAAGAACCTTCAGCAAGCTTATGCTTGGTTGTCTACCGCGGTGTATAGTGGAAACAAAGAGAGTCAGCGCTTACAGAAAAAAATTGCAGAACAGCTGAGTGCAGAAGAGCTAAAACAAGCACAGAAGCTTGCTGACAATTACATTAAAACCTACGGTAACAACCAAGAAAGCTAAATATCTACCTCAATTTAACGGGATATCAGTAGGTATCCCGTCAATCCAATAATCGACAGAATCAAATATCCCCAGCAGAAGCGATAAAACCGATTATATCCCCAGCTTCGACGCACCATGATTTGTAGCTTTTGGGTCGACAATCGACGAATTTGTAAGCGATAAGCCACCAAATATAGCAGACTCAAGCCTTGCCATAGATAGAGTGTATTAAAGGCAAAGCTTTTGCCAACAATCAGTAAAATCACCAATGGGATCAGAAAAAACAGTATGGAGCCCACTCGCTCATATTGCGTGATTCTCAATTTGATGGATTCGTCTTGGGCTTCCACTGTATGGATCATTATATTGCCTTTTTTGCGAGTAAGAATGAGGGAGCAAGCTCCCTCTATAAACTTAAAACTTAGAGCTCCCCAGTACCACGTGATGGATTGCGACCTGAAAGGTTATTTGTGGCACTTTGCAGTGTGTTATTACGCACATCGACACGCGCTTGGAAAGGTGGGAATGGTAAGGTAATTCCTTGTTCCGCAAAAGCTTCCAAAATATGTTGATGAATTTCGTGGCGTGCAGGTAAACGATGCCCCATTTCACCGGCATACACCCGTAGCTCGAAAATTTGAATCCCTTGCTGTAAGTCCACTAAATAGACTTCAGGGTTAGGATTTTCAAGGATCATTGTCGAGCGTTTCGCTGCACGAAGGATAATTTCAGTGACTTTTTCGCTATCGGCATCCACCGGAGCAGGGATAGTCATCACGATACGGGTAATGGTGTCAGTCAGAGACCAGTTAATAAACTGTTCGGTAATAAATGCCTTGTTTGGCACAATAATTTCTTTTCTATCCCAGTCCGTTAAGGTGGTCGCACGGGTATTAATCTTGGTGATACTGCCCGTTAGGTTACGGATAGTGACGGTATCCCCGATACGGATTGGCTTTTCAAATAAGATCATTAAACCAGAAATAATATTGGCAAAAATCTCTTGTAAACCAAATCCTAACCCAACCCCCATTGCGGCAATCAACCATTGTAGCTTCGACCAGTCGATCCCTAACATGGAGAAACCGACAATGGTCCCTATAATGGTAATACTGTATTTGGTTAAGGTACTGATGGCATACCCGGTACCGGGTGTTAAATCAAGATGTTGAAGTACAGCCAGTTCCAAGAGTGCAGGCAGGTTTCTCACTAATTGTGCAGTGACGATAATGACCAAGATGGCGATAAAAATCGACCCCATGGTAATGGCTTGAACAGTTTCTACACCATTGATAGATGAGGTGACATCCCATAAACGAATATTTTCAAGGAATGAAAATGCAGTATGCAATTCAGACCACAACCAAATTAATGACACCAGCGCTATCATCGTGAGAATGGAGCGGACCAATCCCACAGACTGGGAGCTGATGGCATCCAGATCGATAACCTGCTCTTCGATATCAATATTCCCTTCGCCGCTGGCATTCGGAAATTGTGCGTCTTCTTCCCCTTTGGCTCGTTGGGCTAACATTTCCGCACGGCGCTGCTTAGCCCGTTCAAATGCCAATTTACGGCGTTGCATCGACATCCAGCGTTGGATAGTGTGATAGACAATCAAAATCACAAACCAAATCGCCACAGATGTTTCTAAGCGAGCTAATAACGCTTGAGAGGTAGAGAAGTACCCTAATACGGAGAAAAATGCAGCAATCACAGGGGCAATAAAGATCAGCCACCATAATGCGGTATTGATTAAGTTTTCACCGGAGCCGTGTCGGTCCAAATATAATGGAATTTTAGAACGGCGTAAGTTATTGGTGATTAAGCTTAATGCGACACACAGAATGAGGAAACAGAGGCGCCCTAAGGTCGCAGAAAACTCTCTTTCGCTATAGTGTTCAAAGGTGATGATGGCCATCACAAGTGGGACAATCACAAAAATCGCTAAACGATAATGGCGCATTGCCCGTTTGACCGCGTCTTTATCCCAACCAAAATGCGCAATAAATAGTCCTGTTGGTCGTGAAAACGTTTCACTGATCATAAATAGCCAGAGCAGCGGGGTGGTTGCGCTAACACCGTAGCCAATAGCGGCTGCCATCGGATATTGCCAAGCACTTTGCAACCCGTAACCAATAGCCGACCACATCATGGGCAGGGGAAGTGCAACGATAATGGACCAAAAAATTGTACGAATCGTTAGATAAAAGCGGTCTTGTGTCACTTTGCCAATACGCAAGCTAGAGCGGTCTAAGAAAGCTTGATAATGGCGACGTGTACTGACACTAAAAATCACTAAGATAATAGAACCCAGCAGATACAAGAATGAATCTTGGCTGGTGACCATGACCTCTAGTGCCCCGGCCAACTGGGAGAGGGTATCCAGCGATAGTAATTGGGTCATGTCTGTGACCACAATAACAGGGTAATTGATGCTAATTGCTGGAACATCCGCAACCCAGAAGAGATAGCGGTTTGATGCATCTTTCACTTCTTTTAATGCATCAGTCAATTGTCCTGTCGCCACATTGAGCTTGGTTAGCTCCAACATTTCACCGTCAAAACCCGAAATAAGTGAGGTTAATAGCTCTTTACGGGTTTTCATTAAGGATTGGTACACTTGCGACTGAGCAGGGTTTAAATCATTCGCACTTTCTTGTACAGAAACGTCGAGTTTAGCGAGGCGCTCAAGCATATCTTCGTAATTTAAGCGCTGGACACGTAAATCTGCCATTTCTCGGTCAAGCTGTTGGCTTTTCGGAATTTCAGGCAGTCGAGAAAGCTGGGTACGCAGTGCTTCCCCTAAGGTGCTTGAGCTGCTGATCCACTGAGCTTGTTCACGGATCGTTGACAGCGCTTGTCGTGCATTACGAATGCTTGTGGAAATCTCTGTTTGATTGGTGGTGATGGCACTCATACGTTGAGCTTGCTCGGTCAACTCTTGAGACATCTTACGGTTGATATCAAGCTGCTCTTTTAAGAACGGCGTCAATTCACCTTGTTCCGCCAACATTTCCGTGTGTTCTAACGCCAAAATGGCTTTCTGTTGGCGCTGAGTGTTTTGGAAATCGCGTAACTGTTGTAACTCAAGCTCTAGGCGTTGATAACGCTTTTTCTCAAGCTCAAGCGCCATTCGGGAAATTTCTTGGCGGTTATTGGCAGACAATTGCGCCATTTCTAGCTCATTCACAGTAGATTTGCGGGCGCTTACTTCGGCTTGAGCTAGTGTATATTGAGCTTCTGCTAATGGTGTTCCCGGAGTATTGAGCGATTGAAGCCGTGTTGATGCATCGGTTAACTGGCGGCGCGCTTCAGATAATTGTTGCGGCAAAACATTTAGGGATTCGCTAATTTCGCGCCCTTTATCCTGTTCTTGCTGCATTAATCGACCTTGGTCAAGCAACTGGCTGCTGAGCTGGGTAATACGTTGCTCTAATTCGCTTAAGCTAATGCTGGAGGGAATGGCAGGCGGTGTATCCGCTTCATTGAGCAGATTCTGGCGGATTGTTTTGATAATCTTAGGAAAATTATCAATCGCATCTTGGTATGACTTGGCTTTTCTATCTGACTCACGGGCTTCATTAATCCAGCTCAATGCCCCTTGTAACGCTTGAGCAACCTCAGCGTCCTTCGGGTTTTTGCTTGGATCAAGCTGTTTAAGCTCCTGCGTAATCTGTGCTTCATCTTGTACGGAGGCTGGCGCCGCATAAGATGAAAAAACGATTAACAGGCTAAGTAAAAAACTGATAATCAAACGCACAGTGAGGAGCTCCTTCAGCGATAGATAACTTAATTATAGTTTAAATGATTAGCTAACAGTTTCAGTGCGTTGTTGTCCATCAACAGACTCTGCTAACAGCTCACCCATGCGGGTTGCGTAGCCAGGGATCAATGATGCATTAAAACGAATTTTGTTTGGTTCAAACAGGTTGATGACAGTAGAACCCAGCTTGAATAGACCCATTTCTTCCCCTTTACGTAGGAAAATTGCCCCTTCTTCATCTTGCTCTGGGTAAGTCCAACGTTTGATTACGCCTTCACGTTGTGGATTAACACAACCGCTCCAAACGGTATCAATACTACCGACAATGGTTGCCCCGACTAAAATCTGTACCATGGCACCAAAAGGGGTATCAAATACGCAGATTAAACGTTCATTACGTGCAAATAAATTAGGTACGTTGGCTGCGGTTAATGGGTTAACAGAAAAAAGGTCGCCAGGAACGTAAATCATCTCGGTTAATAAACCATCACACGGCATATGGACGCGGTGATAGTCACTTGGGGATAAATAGGTGGTGATAAAATCACCATTACGGAACTTATCCGCTAATTCATATTGACCTGCCAGCAAGGCTTCAACGGTATAGTTATGACCTTTTGCTTGGAAAATCAAATCATTATCAATAGAGCCTAACTGACTAACTGCGCCATCTGCTGGCTGTGCAAGTTGATGTTCGGCTGCCACAATTGGGCGTGCGTCATCTTTTAGCGTACGAATGAAAAAGTCGTTAAAGGTTGAATACGCTGTTAACTCACTTTTTTGAGCTTCATTCATATTCACTTTATACGCTTTAGCGAACAGTTTTATGGCCCACTGGGTGACAAAGCCCACATTTCGACTAGCAAACCATCCTGCAAGTTGGGTAAGCCCTTGTTTAGGCAGCATAAACTGCAAGCGGATTTTGATTTTATCTAGCACGTTAACCTCTGAATTTTAAAGGTAAGTTAGTGAAAGGGCGCTATTGTAACCGAAACTAATGCGCTTTCGAATTATTTCAGAAAGCGGGTGAAACGATCGATCGAATGTAAGCGCCCACTAACTTATTTTAGACTGATTTTGGGGATTATTTTTCTTTAGCGGTAAAGTTACCGCGCAGTTTCACTTGTTCCATACTTTCTAAAATACGGTGATAGTTTTCAAAGCGTGATTCGGCAATCCTGCCATCTTCCATCGCCTCTCGCAGCAAACATCCAGGATCATCTAAATGTTTACAGTCACGGAATTTGCAGCCGCCAAGGTAATCTTTAAATTCGACAAACCCTTTAGTAACTTGTTCCTTCGTGAGATGCCATAGACCAAACTCGCGTACCCCAGGTGAGTCAATAACATCGCCCCCATGTGGGAAATGATAGAGTCTAGATGCTGTCGTGGTGTGTTGTCCTAAACCAGAGATATCGGAAACATTATTGACTAAGATGCTCTGTGTATTATCAGGGAGTAATGTATTTAATAAACTGGATTTACCTACCCCAGATTGACCGACAAAGACGGAAACTTTTCCTGCTAAAATGTTAGTGAGTGCTTCCATTCCTTCGCCTGTGTGGCTGGACACTTCGAGAACTTGATAACCAATATCCGTATAAATTGTCATTAAATCGCTAACCCACTCACGATTTTCATCATCTAGCAGGTCAACTTTGTTTAAGACAATAATGGGTTGAATTCCTGTTGTCTCGCAGGCAACTAAGTACCGATCGATAATATTCAGAGATAATTCGGGTAAAATCGCAGAAACTACCACGATTTGGTCGATATTAGCAGCGATCGGTTTGAGCCCATCATAATAATCAGGGCGAGTTAAGACAGAGTGGCGTTCATGAACCGCTTCCACAATTCCGTTCACTTTAATGTCACTTTGGGTATTGAGAGCAGGGCGCCAGACAACATTATCACCCGTTACTAAGGATGAGATGGTTCGGCGCAGGTTACAGCGCTGTATGGTGCCATCTGCGGCTTCAATATCCGCATGCTGACCAAAACGGCTAATCACTAAGCCCTCTTGAGCCTCACCTAATTGGCTATCATCAATCTCAATCGTTTTCTGCTTTTTGAGTCTTTTTTGATGATTTTCTTGCACGCGGCGCTGTTGGCCTTTCGAAAGTTTCTGCTTAGCCACCTGACCTCTCTCACATAAATAATTTGGCGTCTATATTATAACCGATAGGTACGTTGTTCAAAAATGACATACCTATAACTGATAGCACGAAGGGTGTTATCATACCTTAACTCCACCGTATTCAGTTAGGGCATATCATGCAAAAGAATGAGAATAATTTAATTTGGATCGATTTAGAAATGACCGGACTCGATCCTATTCGTGATCGTATTATTGAAATTGCCACTATTGTGACTGACAGTAACCTGAATATTTTAGCGGAAGGTCCGGTTATTGCGGTTCATCAAACCGAGGAACAGCTGGCATTAATGGATGAGTGGAATGTAAATACTCATACCAATAGCGGTTTAGTCGAGCGAATCCGTAAAAGTGTGATTAGTGAACGTGAAGCTGAGTTAGCGACCCTTGAATTTTTAGAAAAATGGGTACCAAAAGGCGTATCACCAATCTGTGGGAACAGCGTAGGTCAAGATCGCCGCTTCTTATTTAATTATATGCCAGAATTGGAAAGCTATTTTCACTACCGCTATTTGGATGTGAGTACATTAAAAGAGTTAGCCCGCCGTTGGAAACCTGAGATCCTTGCTGGATTCTCCAAGAAAAATACCCACCAAGCGCTGGATGATATCCGCGAGTCGATTGCCGAGCTGGTCTATTACCGAGAAACGTTTATTAAATAACGGGCTCTAGATTACCCAGTATTATAGCAATCTTAAGCATGCCATATGCTCAAGTTATATGGCATTGTTTGGGAGATATCATCATGGCAAATTACACTCGCGAGTTTGAAAGCGTTGATGGTTTGAGAGTGGAAGATTAGGTGACGTCATTATAAGAAAGTAAAAGGTTAACAAACTTAACACGTTGAAATTCTTATTTAACAATCAGCGATGACAAAATCATCATTGTGATTGTTTTATCATCAAACGAACAAAAAAATAAAAAATTTGAGTTCAAACCCTTGCTAGTATCTTAATTTTTCGTATAATGCGCTCCCCGTACCGATGAAGTTTTTACTGTTTTGTCGGCACGATTAAAGCACCAAGAATTGGTTATGCGGGAATAGCTCAGTTGGTAGAGCACGACCTTGCCAAGGTCGGGGTCGCGAGTTCGAGTCTCGTTTCCCGCTCCAAACTTTCTTGATGTTTTAGCTAGAGCACTATTTTCGGAATGCGGGAATAGCTCAGTTGGTAGAGCACGACCTTGCCAAGGTCGGGGTCGCGAGTTCGAGTCTCGTTTCCCGCTCCAAACTTTCTTAGTGTTTTAGCAAAAGTAGTACCTTCCAAATGCGGGAATAGCTCAGTTGGTAGAGCACGACCTTGCCAAGGTCGGGGTCGCGAGTTCGAGTCTCGTTTCCCGCTCCAAATTTTTCTCTTAGTATCTCCTCAATATACTTCACTGATTTTTAGTTTTATAGCTAATCATTAATACTTATTTTGGCTTTTAGCGTCTATTCTTTGTGCACAAACAATTTTTGTCATGAGAATCCAAGATCCTTTTATTATTTATGATCTTTTTAGGATCCAAGTGAGTTTTTTGCTTGCATTCATAAGCAGAGCGCCATAGAATAGCCACCCCTTAGCAATAGGGCACTCTATAAGAACTTCGACTAAAATGACGAACGTTCTACGGAATAGTAAAAAATCCTATTTTTGCCATTTCAGCTAAAATTTCTTCTCAACCTGATTTTTTACCAACTTTACTTTAGTTAGTTAAGTAAAATTCAGCGTTTTTTATTATTTCTTTCCATGAGAAAGTTATCCACAATTTGAGTGGGTCTGGGTTCAATCTATCCTAGACGGAAACACTTTACTGCACAGAGTTATCCACAGGTTGCGTGTTGGTTAACTTTTGACTATCACAAAATGAATGTTCATCGTTTTTACTTTAATCTATTGAAATTAAAGTAAAAAAATATTTGTTCAAAATGTGCTAAGCACAACTTGCAAATCCTTTACCTATTGTCGGCTAAGCCTTTTTTTATTTTATTCACATCAGTTTGACAATTTACTACTTAGGATATAAGGGTGGGCTTTTTTTAGGCGTCTCGCGGTAAACCTTTAGTAATTGCCCTAACAAGACGTTTTTGTTGCGAAGTTTGAATTGTGACTTGATTTTCTGCTCGGCGCTTTAATTGCTGCTCAATAGACCATTGGAAGTGTTCGTCTAGCATTGGGTTCATTCCAAGACGATTTTGCAATGCGAGGACAATACTATCTTGATAGGGCGCGTTACCCAAAGCGACACTGACATTTCGAAGCCATTTAATATAGCCAATGCGGCGGATTGCCGATCCTTCTGTAATACGTAGAAATTTCTCTTCACTCCATGAAAAAAGATCTAATAGCTCTGGCGTATGCAATGCAGCCCTTGGGCTAAAATCGCTTTCATCAGTGAGCTGAGAAAAGCGATTCCATGGGCAGATGAGCTGACAGTCATCACAGCCATAAATTCGATTACCCATCAATGGGCGAAATTCCTCAGGAATTGCACTATCTAATTCAATGGTCAGATAGGAAATACAGCGTCTTGCATCGACAGTATAGGGTTCAACAATCGCACCTGTCGGGCAGGTTGTCATGCAAGCAACGCAGCGCCCACATTGTTCTTCAACGGGTTGATCGACAGGAAGTGGCAGGTTGATCAGTAACTCACCAAGAAAAAACCAAGATCCCGCATGTTGATTAAGTACCAATGAGTGCTTACCAGTCCAACCTAACCCCGCTTTAACCGCTAATGGACGTTCAAGGATAGGGGCTGAATCAACAAACGGGCGAAAGTTTATGTCATCGGAACATTCAAACTGTTGGCAATAGTCTAAGATTTGATCTCCAAGCACTTTTAAGCGTTTTTTTAATAGCTTATGATAATCTCGACCGAGAGCATAGCGACTGACGTAGCCTAGCTCAGGGTTGTTAAGCGTGCTGGCAAAAGCCGCCTTCGCAGGGAGATAATTCATGCGGACGCTGATGACCCGTAGTGTGCCGGGATGTAATTCGTGGGGTCTTGCCCGCATCATGCCATGGCGATTCATCCACTCCATGTCGCCATGATATTGTTTATCCAGCCAGGCTTGGAGCTTGGGTTCCTCAAGGGTAAGATCCGTATCGCAAATACCGACTTGTTGAAAGCCAGCATCGATGCCCCATTGCTTAATATTTTGGGCGAGAAGTTCAAGATTGAGGCGTGTGGACATGGGAAATATCTAGATAAAAGTGGATTCGCAGGCACTCTAACACGATCGTTTGATTTCTCAAAATCAACGGATCTTGTGGGGTCGATCTTAGTCGGATATTTCCGATCTCGATGTTCCAACAATGTTAAATAACAAAAATAGATCCGCTTGAGTTAAAATAGGCGTTAATATCAATCTTGAATAGATCTCATCATTATAATTGGCTGCACCAACTATGAAAGAACGCACAATACAACTTGCTAATGAAGAGCAAACCGTAGCGCTAGGGCGCACGATTGCAATGGCTTGCAAACAAGGCGCGATAATTAACCTTTATGGGGATCTTGGCGCGGGGAAAACAACGTTTAGCCGTGGATTTTTGCAAGCGTTGGGTCACAAAGGCCATGTTAAAAGCCCAACTTATACATTAGTTGAGCCTTATGAATTAGCGGATAGACATGTTTTTCACTTTGATTTATATCGCTTAGCCGATCCTGAAGAACTTGAGTTTATGGGGATTCGCGACTATTTTTCTGACACCTCCGTCTGTTTGGTTGAATGGCCACAGCAAGGCAAAGGCTTCTTACCTGAAGCGGATCTTGAGATCCATTTAACGTATCAAAATGAAGGGCGTCAGGCTCGCGTTGTCGCTTTTTCGGCAACCGGAGAGTCATTATTGGAAGCGTTAACGGTATTCTAAGGAACATATAGCTCATGATGAATGCATCGATGAACAGAATAACTACCAAGGGTATTTTTTCTTTTTTCCTATTATTGATGATGTTTGTATTGGCTTTGGTGACATCGACCGCCAAAGCTGCATCACTGTCTAATATTCAAGTCAGTAATAGCCCTTCACAGGCTCAAGTTACATTAACATTTGTTGATGGAAAGCCTGATTATTCGTACTTTCCGCTGCATTCACCAGAACGTTTAGTGATAGATGTCCAGCAACGTGGTGAAATTATTGGCCTACCATTAAAGCTCGCTAAAGGGGATTTAGTGAAACAAGTACGTGCAAGCCAAGCGCCAGATAGCCAGCACAAACGTATTGTACTTGAGCTTGCCCAAGCGGCGAAAACGAAAGCGACCGTTCAGCAGGTTTCAGGTCAATATCAGGTCATATTCACTTTATCTACAGGTAAAGGACAGGCATCAAGCTCATTTAATAATACCGTGATGCCAACACAGTCTGCGGTCACGCCATCCACACGAAATTCGCAACCTGCTCAGCCTGCGCAAGAAAAATCATTAAAAATGAATGCGCCAGCCACAGCACCTGCGGTGGTTCCAGTATCAACAACACCGACTAAAACTTTGCCAAAAGGCACCAAGCAGGTCGTGATTGCTATTGATGCGGGTCATGGAGGGAAAGACCCTGGGGCAATCGGTAAAAATGGATATAAAGAAAAAGATGTTACCCTGAGTGTCGCGCGTAAGCTGTACCAGAAATTGGATGCAGACCCGATGTTTAAACCTGTTATGACAAGGGACGGTGACTATTTTATTTCAGTGAGTGGTCGTTCGGATGTTGCCCGTAAAAAAGGTGCCAACATGTTAGTGTCTATCCACGCAGACTCTGCACCTAACAGTAGCGCTCGCGGCGCCTCTGTATGGGTGTTATCAAACCGCCGTGCAAACAGCGAATTAGGTAGCTGGTTAGAGCAACGTGAAAAACAATCTGAGCTTTTAGGTGGAGCAGGAGATGCATTGAGCGGTGCGGATCCATACCTCAGCCAAGCCGTATTGGATTTACAATTTGGGCACTCCCAGCGTGTTGGTTACGATGTAGCAGTTCATGTGATTCAGCAACTAAGAAAAATTGGTAACATTCATAAGAAAACACCAGAACATGCGAGCCTTGGGGTATTGCGTTCCCCTGATATTCCATCAATCTTAGTCGAAACGGGGTTTATTAGTAACACTTCAGAAGAGCAGTTACTGAAATCGAATGACTATCAGGAAAAAGTGGCAGATGGTATCCATCAAGGGCTACGCCAGTACTTTTTAGCCAACCCGCTGCAAGCAGCGCCAAAATAAGTGAATTAGGTTATGGCAATCCAGATCCTTTCTCCTCAATTAGCAAACCAAATAGCGGCTGGAGAGGTGGTCGAAAGACCCGCCTCTGTTGTGAAGGAATTAGTAGAAAATAGCCTTGATTCTGGTGCGACTCGTATCGACATCGAGATAGAGCGAGGGGGAGAAAAGCTGATCCGCATTCGGGATAATGGCTGCGGGATCAACAAGGATGAGTTGGTTCTTGCTTTAGCACGCCATGCTACCAGTAAAATTGCGACATTGGATGATCTCGAAGCCATCATGAGCATGGGCTTTCGTGGCGAAGCCCTTGCCAGTATTAGCTCAGTTTCTCGACTGACATTAACCTCCAAGCCTGCGGAACAGAGTGAAGCATGGCAATCTTATGCAGAAGGTCGTGACATGCAAGTGACGGTGAAACCTGCCGCACACCCTAATGGCACGACGGTAGAAGTGCTTGATCTCTTTTACAATACACCTGCTCGTCGCAAATTTATGCGTACAGAAAAAACCGAGTTTGGGCATATTGATGAGGTTGTGCGGCGTATCGCACTTTCCCGCCCTGATGTTGCGATGAATCTGTCTCATAACGGCAAGTTGGTGAAACAATACCGAGCTGCGCAAGATGCTAACCAGCAAGAGCGCCGTTTAGGTGCCATCTGCGGCACAGGGTTTATGCAAGGCGCACTTGCACTTTCTTGGGAGCACAGTGATTTAGGCATCAAAGGATGGGTCGTTGCTCCTTCAACGTCCCCGTTAGGCATCAATGATATTCAATATTGCTATGTGAATGGTCGCATGATGCGCGATAAGCTGATCAACCATGCTATTCGTCAAGCTTATGAAGGGCATTTAGAGGATAATCAGCAACCTGCCTATGTACTGTACTTGACGATTGACCCCAAACAAGTTGATGTCAACGTTCATCCTGCCAAGCATGAAGTACGCTTTCATCAAGCCAGACTTGTACACGATTTTATCTACCAAGCGGTACGAACCGTATTGCTCAATGCACTTACTGAGAGTGAACTTCCTGGAGTTGAGCCCGTGACTGTTGAAGTTGAAAATCGAGCATCAGCCGGAGATAATTATTTTGCTTCTCCAGTGGCAACGACAACACAAAAACCGCAGCAATCTCAACATGTTCATACTCAAGAGTCTCAAGTTTCTTACGGCGATAAAAACCGTGGGGCGATGATAGGCAAAAACCGTTCTTTTTCTTCGGGCAATATAGGAACATATAACCCTGCACCAAGTTATGAACGTAACACCGGAGAGCTGTATCAGCGCTTAATGTCCATTCCGGTTGAACCTGAAGATAAAAAACCGTTATTTCCAGAAAGAAAACCATTGAATGTCAGCCCAGTAGAACACCAGTTTGTAGCGAAAAGTGCGGATGACTATCAATTCGGTAAAGTATTGACAATTTACGCAAAAAACTTTGCATTAATTGAGTCTTCATTAGGGATAATCCTGTTATCCTTAAATGAAGCGAACTACTTATTAAAGTTGGCTCAGTTGATGCCAGAAAATGGCGGATTAAAGCCTCAGCCGTTGTTAATCCCCTTAAAATTGTCACTAAAAAGTGACGAAATAGAGGTTTTGCAGCGTTATAAGGAACAATTGACACTATTTGGTATCGATGCTTCGATATTTCATGGAAAAGTGACTATTCATACGGTATCGTTACCGTTAAGAACGCAAAATTTATCGCAGCTTTTTTCTGATTTAATTGTGTTTTTGTCGACAAAAAAAAGCATTCCAAATGAAAGTATCGCACAATGGCTCGCAAGTGCGATTTCACAGGCAAAAACCGAAGAAAGTTGGAGTTTAGCTCAGGCAGTTCAACTGCTGGCTGATGTTGAGCGGATTTGTCCGCAGTGGGTAAAAAATCCACCGCCAACATTATTACAATTAATTAATTTACAACCTGTGGTAGCTACACTAACAAATGAGTGATTTAGTAACTCAAAAAAGACCCAATGCCATTTTCTTAATGGGGCCAACGGCTTCAGGCAAAACGGCATTAGCCATCGAATTACGCAAGCATTTGCCTGTGGAGATTATCAGTGTCGATTCGGCACTGATTTATCGAGGAATGGATATTGGCACGGCGAAGCCTAATAAAGAAGAACTTAGCCAAGCTCCGCATCGTTTAATTGATATTCTTGATCCTTCGCAGCCTTATTCTGCGGCAGATTTTCGTCGTGACGCATTAAATGTAATGGATGAAATTACGTCTCAAGGTAAAATTCCATTATTAGTTGGCGGAACAATGCTTTATTTTAAAGCTTTATTAGAAGGTTTATCGCCGCTGCCCTCTGCTTCACCAGAGGTTCGTGAGACAATCGAACAAATAGCACAAGAACACGGTTGGGCTGAAGTACATCGTCGTTTAGCGGACGTTGATCCTGTTTCTGCGGCACGTATCCATCCTAATGATCCACAAAGATTATCCCGAGCTTTAGAGGTATATCTCATTTCGGGACAAAGTTTGACTGAAATGACTCAAACAGCGGGCACGGAATTGCCTTATAATGTGTTTCAGTTTGCTATTGAGCCACAAGATCGTAAAATTTTACATGAGCGTATCGAACAGCGTTTTCGTTTAATGCTAGATGCAGGGTTTGAAGACGAAGTTAAAGCGCTATACCAACGGGGTGATCTTCATGTTGATTTACCTTCCATTCGTTGTGTAGGTTATCGCCAAATGTGGTCTTATCTTGATGGTGAAATAGATTATGATGAAATGGTTTATCGAGGGATTTGCGCGACGCGCCAATTGGCTAAACGGCAGATCACTTGGTTGAGAAGCTGGGATAATGTTCATCGGTTAGATAGTGAGCAACCTCAGCAAGCGCTTGACACCGTTATACAGGTTATTAGTGCATAGGGCTATTCTTTGTGTACAATTAAAGCGTTAAGCGTAATTTTTGAGTAGTAATTTTTAGGAATCGTAAGATTCTCATTTTAAAAACAACAAAATAAGGAAAACATAGAATGGCTAAGGGGCAATCTTTGCAAGATCCGTTCCTGAACGCATTACGTCGTGAAAGGGTTCCGGTCTCTATTTATCTCGTTAATGGTATTAAATTGCAGGGTCAAATCGAATCTTTTGACCAATTTGTTATTTTGCTGAAAAACACAGTGAGTCAGATGGTTTATAAACATGCTATCTCTACTGTTGTTCCAGCACGCCCTGTTTCTCATCATAGCGGTACTGGTACTGCTGGCGCAGGTAATGGCAACTACCACGGTGGTGCTTCTGCTGGGCAAGATGGCGAATCAGCTGAGTAAGACTGTACGCTAAAAACAAGGAAAGCATGGGTAGGGAGACTATACCTATGTCTTTCCTTTGCAATTATTGTTTAGCCTAAAGAGGTTGCACCTTGTTTGATAGGTATGAAGGCGGTGAACTAGCTGTACTTGTTCATGTTTTTTTTGATCAAGAAAAAGACGTGGATAATTTGGCAGAATTTGAGTCCCTAGTGACTTCTGCAGGGGTAAAACCTGTACAAATAGTGACTGGCAGCCGTAAGGCTCCCCACCCAAAATACTTCGTTGGGGAAGGGAAAGCTGAAGAAATCGCTGAAGCTGTTGAAGCAAGTGGCGCGGATGTGGTGTTATTTAACCATACTCTTAGCCCTGCCCAAGAACGTAATCTCGAACGGGTTTGCCAATGTAAGGTCGTGGATCGTACAGGGGTAATTTTAGATATCTTTGCACAACGTGCGCGTACGCATGAAGGTAAACTTCAAGTTGAATTAGCTCAATTACGGCATTTATCCACTCGTTTAGTGAGAGGATGGACGCACCTTGAGCGACAAAAAGGCGGGATTGGCTTACGCGGTCCTGGTGAAACTCAGCTTGAAACCGACCGTCGTTTATTAAGGGATAAAATCAAACAGATCTTATCTCGTTTAGGGCGTGTCGAAAAACAGCGTGAACAAGGTCGTCAATCAAGAAGCAAAGCGGATATCCCGACCGTTTCTTTGGTTGGTTACACTAACGCAGGAAAATCCAGTTTATTTAACCGGATGACGTCAGCGGATGTTTATGCTGCAGACCAACTATTCGCTACGCTAGATCCAACGTTACGTCGTATTGATGTTGATGATGTTGGAACGGTTGTTTTAGCGGATACAGTGGGTTTTATTCGTCATCTTCCACATGACTTGGTTGCCGCTTTTAAAGCGACTCTGCAGGAAACCCGTGAAGCGAATTTATTGCTCCATGTGATTGATGCAGTTGATGTTCGTCTAGATGAAAACATCCAAGCAGTTAACAGTGTATTGGAAGAAATAGACGCGAATGAAATTCCAACACTTTTAGTGATGAACAAAGTTGATATGCTCGACGATTTTGTCCCGCGTATTGACAGAGATGAGGATAACAAGCCAGTTCGTGTCTGGGTTTCAGCGCAAACAGGCGAAGGTATCCCTTTGTTGCTCCAAGCATTAACGGAACGTCTTTCAGGTGAGATCGCACATGTTGAATTGCGTTTACCACCGAATGAAGGTCGCTTACGGAGCCGTTTTTATCAACTTCAATCCATCGAACGTGAATGGCAAGAAGAAGACGGCACTATTGGACTTGAGGTGCGTATGCCAATGGTGGATTGGCGACGTTTATGCAAACAAGAGCAGCAATTACCTAACTATGTTGTTTAAAGATGAGGTTAAAACAGCCGATTGGTTGAATTAACCGCAACACAGTTAGGCAATGGAATTGATATTAAGAGCCCAATATCCTCAGTGTGATTCAAGACGCCAATTGGTGAAATGAACGATGAGAAATATCGCTCTTAGCCCTAAAAATCAATCATAAAGAATGGAGCTAAAACATGGCGTGGAATCAGCCCGGTAATGACGGACAAGACCGCGATCCGTGGGGAAGCGGCAATAAAGGCAGCAACTCTGGCGGGAACAAAGGTGGTCGGAAACCTGGGGCTTATGATCTCGACGATCTCTTTCGTAAAATAGGCAGCAAGCTTGGCGGCGGCGGGAACAAAGGTGGTGGTGAAGGCAATAATAAACAGTCATCACCAATCAGCGGTCGTTTAGGTATGTTAGCACTTGCAGCGGTTGTCGTGGTATGGGCCGGTTCTGGCTTCTATACCATCAAAGAGAGTGACCGTGGCGTAGTATTACGTTTTGGTGAATATAGTGGCATCGTCGGACCAGGTCTGAACTGGAAACCAACGTTTATCGACCAAGTTGTTCCTGTGAACGTTGAAACTGTTCGTGAGCAAGCAACTAACGGCATGATGCTAACGTCTGATGAAAACGTGATTCGCGTTGAAATGAACGTTCAGTACCGTGTGACTGACCCAGCTCAATACTTGTTCAGTGTGACGAACCCTGACAACAGCCTGCGCCAAGCGTTAGATAGTGCTGTGCGTGGTGTTATTGGTCAATCTGCCATGGAGCAAGTATTGACTACGAATCGAGCCTTTATCCGTGATGTGACACAGAAAGAGCTTGAAGCGACAATTGCACCATACAAAATGGGTATTACTCTGCTGGACGTCAACTTCCAAGCGGCTCGTCCGCCAGAAGATGTAAAAGCGGCATTTGATGATGTAATCTCCGCAAGGGAAGAAGAACAAAAAACGATTCGTGAAGCGCATGCCTATCGAAACGAAGTTCTACCTCTCGCGAAAGGTAACGCACAGCGTATGATCGAAGAAGCTGAAGCTTATAAGGCGAGCGTCGTCTTTAAAGCCGAGGGTGAGGTCGCAAGCTTTGCGAAAATGTTACCTGAATATCGTGCAGCACCTGAAATTACCCGTGAACGTCTGTACATCGAAACGATGGAACGCGTATTAGGTAATACACGTAAAGTCATTGCGAACGATAAGAGTAACAGCATGTTAGTGCTGCCACTGGACCAGATCATGCGTGGAACCAATGGTAACGTCGCACCTGCGTCAAAATCGAATCCATCATCGGCAAGAATGACGAACTCCAATAATGGTTCATCATCCGTGGGTTCAGCACCTGCACAGCCAAACAGCCCTGTGCGTGGTGATGCAGTTAGAGTAGGGAGACAATAATCATGCGTAAGTCGTTTATTTTTATAGTGATTGCTGTTTTGGCAGTTGCCTACGCATCAATCTTTATTGTTCCACAAACTGAGCGTGGCATCGTTTTACGCTTTGGTAAAGTTCTGCGTGATTCTGAAAACAAACCGATCGTTTATGAGCCGGGTCTGCATTTCAAAGTTCCATTTATTGAAACTGTGAAAATGTTAGATGCACGTATTCAGACATTAGAAATCCAAGCTGACCGTTACCTGACAAGTGAAAACAAAGACTTAATGGTAGATTCATACCTGAAATGGCGTGTCACTGACTTTAGCCGTTACTATGTAGCGACTGGTGGTGGTAACCCATTCCAAGCAGAAACCCTGTTGAAACGTAAGTTCAGTGACCGTTTACGTTCTGAGTTTGGTCGTTTAAGTGTTAAAGACATCATCACTGATTCTCGTGGTCGTTTAACTGTTGATGTTCGTGATGCACTGAACAAAGGTACGGCAACCGACGAAGCGACTAAAGAAGCAGATGCAGCGATTGCAGATGCTGCGGCGCGCGTTGAAAAAGAGACTAACCTGAAGCCACTGGTTGTGAATGCGAACAGTATGGCGGCGTTAGGTATCGAAGTTGTCGACGTACGTATCAAGCGTATTGAATTACCAAATGAAGTTTCTGAAGCCATCTATGCACGTATGCGTGCAGAGCGTGAAGCGGTAGCACGTCAGCATCGTTCACAAGGTCAAGAAGAAGCAACTAAAATTCGTGCGGTAGCGGATAAGACGGTAACAGAGACACTGGCAGAATCAGAGCGTACTGCACTGACCCTGCGAGGTGAAGGTGATGCAATGGCGACAAAACTGTTTGCTGATGCATTCAACCAAGATCCTGAGTTCTATGCGTTCATTCGTAGCCTGCGTGCTTATGAGCAAAGCTTCAAAAGTGGTGATGACGTGATGGTGCTTAGCCCAGACACTGACTTCTTCCGCTTTATGAAAGCACCGACTAAGCTACGTGCAACGGATTAAATGATAAACAACTTAAGTTACGTGCAACGAACTTAAATTACTGTTAATCTAATAAAGAAAAGCCCGCTTCGGTGGGCTTTTTTTCGCCTGTCGTTTTAAGTTGCGGATTTTTCAGGGAAAATTTTAGCTGCTCAGGTTGAGGCAATTCACTTTGAGTCTACGACAGAAATAAAACTACCATTTTACTTGCTTTCTAGAAAAAAATTTTTGTAATGCCAAAATATCACTGGAACAGTTCATTTTTGATGGTAGAATTCATTTTTAAGCAACCGAGTGTATTTCGAAATGGGTAAGAACGTTGTCGTACTGGGCACCCAATGGGGTGACGAAGGGAAGGGCAAGATCGTTGACTTGCTGACAGAGCGTGCTAAATATGTAGTTCGCTATCAGGGCGGCCATAATGCTGGCCATACTCTTGTTGTAAACGGTGAAAAAACCGTTCTCCACTTAATTCCATCCGGTATTCTTCGTGAAAATGTCATCAGCATTATTGCTAATGGTGTTGTTCTTGCGCCTGATGCTTTAATGAAAGAGATGAAAGAACTGGAAGATCGCGGTGTTCCTGTTCGTGAGCGTTTACGCATCTCTGAAGCATGCCCTCTGATCCTGCCTTACCACATCGCATTAGATAATGCGCGTGAAAAAGCGCGTGGCGCAAAAGCGATTGGTACAACGGGTCGTGGTATCGGTCCTGCATACGAAGATAAAGTTGCTCGTCGTGGTCTGCGTGTTGGCGACTTATTCGATAAAGCAACCTTCGCTGTAAAATTAAAAGAAATCATCGATTACCATAACTTCCAACTGGTTAACTATTACAAAGAACCTGCGGTTGATTACCAGCAAACATTAGATTACATCATGTCTGTTGCTGATCTGCTGACTAGCATGGTAATTGATGTTTCTGATTTGCTCTATAAAGCACATCAGAAGAATGAATTAGTGATGTTTGAAGGTGCGCAAGGTACGCTGCTGGATATCGACCACGGTACTTATCCGTATGTAACTTCTTCAAACACAACGGCTGGTGGTGTTGCGACGGGTTCAGGCTTAGGTCCACGTTATGTGAACTATGTACTGGGTATCATCAAGGCTTACTCAACGCGTGTTGGTGCGGGTCCATTCCCAACTGAGCTGTTCGATGAAACTGGTGAGTTCCTGCGTGAGAAAGGTCAAGAATTCGGTGCAACTACTGGTCGTAAGCGTCGTACTGGTTGGTTAGACATCGTGGCTATCAACCGCGCGGTACAAATTAACTCTCTGTCAGGTTTCTGCTTAACTAAGCTGGATGTTTTAGACGGCTTAAAAGAAGTGAAAATCTGCGTAGGTTACCGTCGTAAAGATGGTACGGTGTTAGAAACTACACCTTTAGCAGCTGATGAGTGGGAAGGCTTAGAGCCAGTGTATGAAACTATGCCTGGTTGGAGCGAAACGACTTTTGGTGTTAAAGAAAGAGCGTTATTGCCACAAGCGGCTTTAGATTACATCAAACGTATTGAAGAACTGACGGGTATCCCAGTTGATATTATTTCAACGGGTCCAGACCGTTCAGAAACAATGATCCTGCGTGATCCGTTTGACGTTGAGTAATCACATGAACAGCGCTCACTAGGGCGCTGTTTTTTTAGCATTCCATGTTTCCTTCCGATAAATTCCCTTTTGATAAAACGCTAAAATTTCCACATAATACCTATAAAGTTGAACATTCTGTGCCATTGTAAGCATCTTTACGGGCAAGGATGGGCTAGACTGAAACTAAGGCGATATACTGTAGAAAATCGTTAAAAATGTACTTTATATGGTAGCCAGAAAACAAATATAACGAAAATGGCAGATAAGTATTTCACAACATATTTGTAGCGCCAAAAATTTTGAGGTGATTGTGCAGCTGACAAGTTTTACTGACTATGGGTTACGTGCCCTAATCTATTTAGCCGCCCTAGAAAAAGGGCAGATGACGAGTATAACTCAAGTTACTGAGGTATATGGGGTTTCTCGTAATCACATGGTTAAAATTATTAATCAGCTGAGTCACCTTGGCTATGTTAAAGCTACCCGTGGTAAAAATGGCGGGATCGCGCTAGGTCAACCGGCAGAATCTATTCGTATCGGTGATGTGGTCCGTGCATTAGAACCACTCACTCTAGTCAATTGTAGTGGAGAATTTTGTCATATTACGCCAGCTTGTCGCCTTAAAGGCGCTTTGCAAAAGGCAATACAACAATTTTTACAAGAACTAGATCAATATACGCTAGCGGATATGGTGAAAGACAATAGCCCGCTGTACCAATTATTGCTCGATTAATGTCTCAGTCATTTATCACTCTGATGACAATGGAGGTAACAATGTCAAACGATCCTTTTCAGGAAAGAGAAGCAGAAAAATATGAATCCCCAATTCCAAGTCGAGAGTTTATTTTAGATCTTTTATCTAAGCGAACAGCTCCCGCAAATCGTGAAGAAATTGCACAGCTACTCAATCTCTCTACCGAAGATGAATTGGAAGCATTACGTCGTCGCTTACGCGCGATGGAACGTGATGGTCAGTTAGTTTTCACTCGTCGTAAGTGTTATGCACTGCCAGAACGCCTTGACTTACTCAAAGGTAAAGTTATTGGCCACCGTGATGGTTATGGTTTCTTACGTGTTGAAGGCAAAAAAGAAGATTATTATTTATCTCAAGACGAGATGAAACGCGCCTTACATGGCGACGTTATTTTAGCCCAGCCTTATGGGCAAGACCGTAAAGGTCGTACCGAAGTGCGTGTGGTGCGTGTATTAGAACCGCGTAATAACCAAATTGTAGGTCGCTATTTTATTGAAGCTGGTATGGGGTTTGTTGTCCCTGATGATAGCCGTCTGAGCTTTGATATTTTGATTCCGAAAGACCAAACTTGCGGAGCCCGTATGGGGAACGTGGTTGTGGTTGAATTGGTGTCGAGACCGCAACGCCGTTCTCAAGCTGTTGGTAATGTGATTGAAGTCCTCGGAGAAACCATGGGGACGGGTATGGCGGTGGAAATTGCCTTGCGCACGCATGAAATTCCTCACTCTTGGCCACCACAAGTTGAAAAACAGGTTGCGGATTTCAGCGAGACAGTCCCCGAGTCCGCGAAAAAAGGGCGTGTGGATCTGCGCGATTTGCCATTAGTGACTATCGATGGCGAAGACGCTCGTGACTTTGATGATGCCGTGTACTGCGCACCGAAAAAAGGTGGTGGCTGGCGCTTATGGGTAGCGATTGCGGATGTGAGTTATTATGTACGCCCACAAACAGCCTTGGATACGGAAGCTCGTAGCCGTGGTAACTCCGTTTACTTCCCATCCCAAGTTGTTCCGATGTTACCGGAAGTCCTGTCTAACGGATTATGCTCGCTGAACCCAGACGTTGATCGCCTCTGTATGGTGTGCGAAATGACTGTATCAGCATCAGGAAAATTGTCGTCGTACAAATTCTATGAAGCCGTTATGAGCTCCCATGCGCGTTTAACTTACACAAAAGTATGGAAAATACTGCAAGGGGACGAAGAGTTACGCGAGCACTATAAAGCGTTGGTTCCGCATATTGAGCATTTGCACCAATTATACAAAGCCTTAGATGCGGCACGTATTGAGCGTGGTGCTATCTCATTTGAGTCTGAGGAAGCTAAGTTTATCTTCAACGCCGAGCGTCGCATTGAGCGTATTGAGCCAGTTGAGCGTAATGATGCACATAAATTAATTGAAGAGTGCATGATTTTAGCGAATATTGCAGCGGCGCGCTTTGTTGAGAAAAATGAAGAACCTGCATTATACCGAGTGCATGATCGTCCGAAAGAAGAAAGCGTCATGAACTTACGTTCTGTCTTCAGCGAGTTAGGTTTAACATTACCTGGCGGGATGAAGCCTGAACCAAAAGATTATGCTCAAGTGATGAACGAAGTGGCTGAGCGTCCTGATCATGAACTGTTACAGACCATGATTTTACGTTCAATGAAACAAGCGATTTATGATCCAGAAAACCGCGGTCACTTTGGTTTAGGTCTGAAATCCTATGCGCACTTTACCTCGCCAATCCGTCGTTATCCTGACTTAACTTTGCACCGTGGTATTAAATACTTACTGGCAAAAGAGCATGGTCATGGCGATAAGCGCTGGACAGAAACGGGGGGATGGCATTCCGATATGGACAGTATGCTCCAATTAGGTGAGCACTGTTCAATGACCGAGCGCCGTGCAGATGAAGCTACCCGTGATGTGGCAGATTGGTTAAAATGTGACTTTATGCAAGACCAAGTGGGTCAAGTATTTACGGGCTTGATCACGAGCGTTACTGGTTTTGGTTTCTTTGTTCGTTTAAATGACCTGTTTATTGATGGTTTAGTGCACATTTCTACCCTCGATAACGATTATTACCGTTACGATGCGGTTGGACAGCGCTTAATTGGTGAGTCTTCTAATACAACCTATCGCCTTGGTGATGAAGTTGAAATCCGTGTAGAAGCAGTTCACATGGATGAGCGCACGATTGATTTCGCGTTAATCTCAACGACGCGCAAAGCAAAAAATCCAGGTAAAACCACCCGTGATAAGATGAAGAAAGAAGTTAAAAATGCGACACGTTCCGCTCGTCGGAAAGGGGATGTGAGCAAAGAGAAAAACTTCGAACCTGATTCTGCATTTCGTCGTTCAGAGAAGAAAGGCAAAAAAGACGCAAAGCCTGAAGGAAATGGAAAAGGAAACGGAAACGGTAAAGCTAAAAGCAAAAAGCCGTCAGATAAAACCAAAAAAATCAGTGCCAAGTTAAAAGCAAAACGCGTGGCTAAAAAATCCCAAAAACAAGAGGGATAAGTGCGTTTCATGATAAAAGGTGGCGGTGATCGTCACCTTTTGATTTTCAACCAATTTAATGTTCTCAACCTAAAAGATATTTATGAGCGAAATTATTTATGGCATTCACGCCGTGAAAGCCCTGCTTGAGCGTTCTCCGCAACGTATTAAAGAAGTCTATATTTTAAAAGGTCGTGAAGACCGCCGCCTGATGCCTATCGTTCATGAAATCGAAGCGTTGGGAATTGTGGTGCAAGTAGCAAATCGCCAATGGATGGACACACAAACAGAAGGTGCGGTTCACCAAGGGATCATTGCGAAGGTGTTACCGGGAAAACAGTATCAGGAAGGGGATCTCCCGGATTTACTGGAAAGCACCGAATCGCCATTTTTGCTGATCCTCGATGGTGTTACTGATCCCCATAATCTGGGCGCATGTTTACGTAGTGCAGACGCTGCGGGCGTTCATGCAGTGATTGTCCCGAAAGACAAATCTGCTCAGCTGAATGCGACTGCAAAGAAAGTGGCGTGTGGCGCAGCGGAAAATGTTCCGTTGATCCGCGTAACTAACTTGGCAAGAACTTTGCGTTTGTTGCAAGAATATAACGTGTGGATTGTGGGTACTGCTGGTGAAGCTGACCATAACTTGTATCAAAGTAAACTGACTGGTTCAGTTGCGTTAGTGATGGGCGCTGAAGGGGAAGGCATGCGTCGCTTAACCCGTGAGCATTGCGATGAGTTAATCAGCATTCCAATGGCGGGTTCAGTATCCTCCCTGAACGTTTCGGTGGCAACGGGCGTGTGCCTGTTTGAAGCAGTGCGTCAACGCATCACAAAATAATTTTTGCTTAATTTGTCCCCATCTCTTGAGTTTTTTATCTGGGATGGGTATAGTTACGCGTCAATTTTTTAGCCGCACTCAACAAGTTCCTTGCCTCCGCGGGCCGCGGTTAACCCAGACAGGAGGCTAATAATCCGTAAGGAGCAACTACTAATGCGTCATTACGAAATCGTTTTTATGGTCCATCCTGACCAAAGCGAACAGGTTCCGGGCATGATCGAGCGTTACAGTGCTGTTATCACTAACGCACAAGGTCAGATTCACCGTCTGGAAGACTGGGGCCGTCGTCAACTGGCTTACCCAATCAACAAACTGCACAAAGCTCACTATGTTCTGCTGAACGTAGAAGCTCCACAGGAAGCGATTGATGAGCTGGAAACTAACTTCCGCTTCAACGATGCCGTTATCCGCAGCATGGTTATGCGCTTAAAACACGCAGTAACAGAAGCTTCTCCAATGGTCAAAGCCAAAGACGAACGTCGTGGCCGTGACATGTCTGATGATTATCAAGACGAAGAAGCAGAAGAAACTGGGGATTCTGAAGAGTAATTGCTCAGGTGATCACTAATCGTCTGGTGCTGACAGGCACAGTCTGTAAAGCGCTGATTCGAAAAGTGAGTCCGTCCGGCATTCCTCATTGCCAGTTTGTTTTAGAACATCGTTCTGGACAACAGGAAGCAGGAATGTCACGGCAAGCATGGTGCAGAATGCCCGTCATTGCCAGCGGACAAACCTTACAAACCCATACTCACAGTATAACGGTCGGCAGTCTGATTACTGTTACAGGTTTTATTAGTACCCATCAGGGACGTAATGGAATCAGTAAATTAGTCTTACATGCCGAGCAGATTGATTTGATAGATTCTGGAGACTAGCCATATGGCACGTTATTTCCGTCGTCGCAAGTTCTGCCGTTTCACAGCGGAAGGCGTTCAAGAGATCGACTATAAAGATATCGCAACGCTGAAAAACTATATCACTGAAAGTGGTAAAATTGTACCAAGCCGTATCACCGGTACTCGTGCAAAATATCAACGCCAGCTCGCTCGTGCTATCAAGCGCGCTCGCTACCTGTCTCTGTTACCATACACTGATCGTCATCAGTAATTGGTACAGTCCATTAACGACTAATAGAGGATAAGGTAATGCAAGTTATTCTGCTTGATAAAGTAGCTAACCTAGGTAGCCTGGGTGACCAAGTTAACGTTAAATCGGGCTACGCTCGTAACTTCTTAGTACCACAGGGCAAAGCTGTTCCTGCGACTAAGAAAAACGTTGAATTCTTTGAAGCTCGCCGCGCTGAACTGGAAGCTAAATTAGCTGACGTTCTGGCAGCAGCACAGGCTCGTGCAGCAGCTATTACTGCTCTGGGTTCTGTTACTCTGGCTTCTAAAGCTGGTGACGAAGGTAAACTGTTCGGTTCAATCGGTACTCGTGACATCGCTGACGCAATTACTGCGGCTGGCGTTAAAGTTGCGAAAAGCGAAGTTCGCCTGCCAAACGGCGTTCTGCGTACTACTGGTGACCACGAAGTTCACTTCCAGTTACACAGCGATGTGTTCGCAGAGCTGAACGTTATCATCGTTGCTGAGTAATCAATAATGATGATAGTTGCCATCGTTAATTCGGTGGCACAAAAAAACACCGGTAATCCGGTGTTTTTTTATATCTAGAATTTGAAGAACTTACTGATTTACCGAACACTGATAATCCAGTAACTCCCCCGTACTGCCTAAATTCAATTGCCAAACATCCATACGATTCGCTAATAATACCATCGAACCATCTTTCAGCTCCGTCACCGCCAGTCCATAGTTCCCCATGCTATCGTTGTGCGCTTGCACATACTCATTTAACTGCTTGAAAGGGCTTGTTTGCTTATCTAACTTTTTCGCCCAATATTCATGCCCTTCCAATTGCACTGGAAAAACATGCCACTCAGATTTAATCGCATCCGCATGTTGGTTAACTAGCTCAATAACCTGCGGTTTTAGGCAAGCAATATGGATATGAAGTTGATCTTGGGAACGCCCATATTGTGAATTAATCGCTAAGGCGAGTTTATCATCGCTAATAGCGGGTTGACCCGCAGGGCTAACACTCTCACGCTCATTCCAAGCGAGCGTAAAATAATCAGGGCTATTGTCTTCAAGTAATAAAGGGGATTCGATACCACTGACTTTATCGGTTGGCAGTACCAAATTATGCACTGGACCTTTTTTATCTTTGAACAGAACATAGCGCTGGTCTAAATCAACCTTTAGACAAGATGGATTACGTTGTTCGGCGTTATCGATAGCAATACATTGTTGGTTAATGATATTCCACAGCCCATCGGCGTGGTATTTAATCCATGAAATGTAACCAATGACTCCAAGAAGGAGAAGTAAAATGATGGCGCCAATGATTTTTATCAGCTTTTTTTTGCAGGTATTGTTATTTTTCTGCATAGATTTTCCTGTTCTTTTCCCTGTTTAACCATTAAGTGTAATAAAGAACAGTGATTATACGTAGTTTATGGTGAGAGACGTCATCAAATAACGTCTCCATTGAATTTTTATTCTGAAAATAAAAGAAAAGTCGGCGTATTGTATAAAATTACCGACGTTAAAAGATAAATTAAGGTGTTCGGTAGTAGCTTCCATCGCTTAAGCGCGTAAAACTGTACGTTTGACCATTGGCGGCGGTGATCTCCAACTGCTGAACTTCACCTTTTGTATTCGCTTTTAAACGAACCTTTTGCCCTTGTTGTAAGTTACTAAGGGGTTTCTCTGCACCTTCAACTTTTGCCATGATGAACGCATCATTTGCCTGCAAATTATTATCACGAAATAGCTGAGCTAAGGTTTTCCCTTTTTGAACGCGATAATTTTGCCATTCATTGGCAGAAGGTCGAGTTGCTGTTGGTTGTGAAGACTGTGTTGCTGGCGGTGTAGTTGTCGAGGCTTGTTGTGTAGATTGAGCTGTTTCTGGCTGCTCTTGAATAATTTCAGGTTCACTGGGCAGTGATGGCGAATTATTGGTAGAGGTGGCTGCCGATTGCTCAGGTTGTGACAGAACCGTATCAGGTATTGGATTAGACTGTGAAGCTGGAGGAATCACAATAGGCTGGTTTGGTATGTTGCCATCCTTGTTGTGCACTGTATTAGGCTTATCGCTAGCTGGCCAAAAGATGGCAGCGATAATAATGAGCGCTAAAATCGCAATTCCATAACGATGAAAAGTGGATAGTCTCAGCATGACCCCTCCTATATTTGAGGAATAATAAATCACAGACGTTTTAACGCATACTAGCACTATTTATGAGTAACTTAACAAGTTAAAGGTTAATTTAGGAGAACACTGAATAATTTATGCAGTTTTATTCTTCTGTTATCGGGTTTAGGTTTACCCATAAGAGATGGGCTGTTATCCTTGGTTTTTCTCAAAAAATGAAATGGGTATTTTCATGGCAAACCAAAACTTTGATTCAGTAGAAGCTCAAGCGAGCTACGGCATTGGTCTACAAATTGGACAGCAGTTATTAGAATCAGGACTGGAAGGTTTAGTTCCAGACGCAATTTTAGCAGGTCTGACTGATTCTTTAGAAGGTAATATGCCTTCAGTGCCAGTCGAAGCACTGCACAAAGCATTGCGTGAGATGCACGAGCGTGCAGACGCGGTTCGCCAAGAGCGCCAAAAAGAGCTGGCAGTAGAAGGTCAAAAATTCTTAGATGAAAATCAAAAGAAAGATGGCGTATCAACCACTGAATCTGGTTTGCAATTCTCTGTGATCAACCAAGGTGAAGGTGCAATTCCTACACGTTCTGATCGTGTTCGCGTGCATTATACTGGTCGTTTAATTGACGGTACTGTATTTGATAGTTCCGTACAACGTGGTCAACCTGCAGAGTTCCCTGTTAGCGGTGTAATCCCTGGTTGGATTGAAGCACTGACTCTGATGCCTGTAGGATCTAAATGGGAATTATACATTCCTCATGAATTAGCTTACGGTGAGCGTGGTGCTGGTGCATCTATTCCTCCGTTCAGCACCCTCGTTTTTGAAGTTGAGTTACTGGAAATTTTATAATTTTCTGACCGACTTACAGAAAAGAATAATAGCCTCATTAGTTTGCTATTTTGGCATAGCTAATGAGGCTTTTTTATTAGCGTAAGTATTCAGCCCTTGTTACTCTTGATAACGTCATGTCATAAGGGGAAATAAAATGCGTCAGCAGCTATGTAACCTTGCCCGAGAAGCGGGTGATGCCATCATGAATATCTACAATGGTCATGCACCATTGCAAGTTGAACATAAGCAAGATGATTCTCCCGTAACGGCTGCGGATATTGCCGCTCACCAAATTATCAACGCGGGGCTTTTGCGTTTGACTCCGGATATTCCCCAGCTTTCTGAAGAGGATCCACCTGAATGGTCGGTACGTCGCCACTGGCAACGTTATTGGCTTATTGACCCTCTTGATGGAACAAAAGAGTTTATTAATCGTAATGGCGATTTCACGGTCAATATTGCTTTGATCGAAAAAGGTATTCCTGTCATGGGGGTTGTTTTTGCTCCGGCAAAAGGGCTGATGTATTACGCCGAAGGGGAACAAGCGTGGAAGGAAGAGAATGGACAAGTACAGCGTATTCACGTTAAACCCACGATCCCCCCAGTGGTTGTTATCAGTCGTTCTCATCAAGATCCTCAATTGATAGCATACTTATCTCAATTGCCGGAGCACCGTACGGTCGAGATTGGTTCATCACTGAAATTTTGTTTAGTCGCTGAAGGTCGCGCTCAGTTATATCCACGTTTTGGACCGACTAATATCTGGGATACAGCCGCAGGACATGCAGTGGCATTAGGAGCAGGGGCGAGCGTGGTGGATTGGCAGGGAAATACACTGGATTATTCACCGAGAGAGTCTTTTTTGAACCCTGGTTTTGAATGTCGCTAAGACCACGAAAATAGCAAGATAGTAAAAAGTCGGGTAGCTAGTGATTCACTTACCCGACTTGAATAACATGATTTAATGTTTAGTTATCTAATTGCAGCACTTTAGCCGTTGCAGTACGAATATCTAAACACGCTTTTGCATCCTGTTTTAAATCAATTCCATAAGTTGGAATGATGGTCTTCAGGCGAGCTTCCCAACCATCCGCAGAGAGTTGATCTGCAAAGCAGGTCTTCAGTACGTTGAGGGCGATAAACGCAGCAGTCGATGCACCTGGTGATGCACCCATTAATACGGTGAACGATTTATCTGCACTCGTAATCAGCTCAGTACCGAACTCCAATACGCCTTTTTTCACCGGATCCGGTTTAATGATCTGAACGCGTTGGCCTGCGACAACTTCTTTCCAATCTTCACGCTGCGCATCAGGATAGAATTTTTGCAGCATAGAGAATTGATGAGCAGACGTTTGCAGTACTTGCCCCACGAGATATTCAGCCAACGACCAATCATCTTTCGCGATGGCAAGCATCGGTTCAATATTGTTCAGTCTGATAGAATCAAACAGATCCAGATAAGATCCATGTTTTAGGAACTTACTCGAGAAACCAGCATATGGCCCAAACAGTAAAGAGCGTTTTCCGCCGATGATGCGGGTATCTAAATGCGGTACAGACATCGGTGGTGAGCCTTTATCGGCTTTCCCGTAGACTTTGGCATGGTGGCGAGCCGCCACTTTTTCATCGTCACAGCGTAGCCAAATTCCACTCACAGGGAATCCGCCATAGCCTTTACCTTCAGGAATACCGGATTTTTGCAGTAACTCAATGGCGCGACCACCGGCTCCTACAAACACAAATTTTGCGGACGTAATGGTTTTTTCGTGAGTCAGAAGGTTCTTCACTTCGACATTCCAGCGCCCGTCAGGCGTCTGTGTCACATCAATAACTTCATGTTTATAGTGGAGAGAAAACCCGCTCTGTTCACTCAATTGTGCCATCAGTAAATGGGTTAAGGCGCCGTAATCGACATCTGCCCCTGTGATAACGCGAGTGACTGCAATTTTGTCATTAGGATCACGACCTTCGACGACTAATGGCGCCCACTCATCAATCTGTTTTAGATCATCGCTGTATTCCATATTTTGGTAGCAGTGATGGGCAGACATCTGGCGGAAGCGTTGCTGTAGGAATTTAATGTTGTCTGCACCAGACACAAAGCTCATGTGCGGGCATGGGTGGATAAAGTCCCGTGGATTTTTAATTTTTCCTTTGGTGACTAAGTAGGACCACAGCTGGCGAGACAGGTCAAATTCGGTATTTACTTCAAGGGCTTTGCTGATATCAACCGTTCCGTCAGGATTTGGTGGCGTATAGTTCATTTCACAGTTTGCAGCATGACCTGTGCCTGCGTTGTTCCATGGATGAGAGCTTTCTTGCGCACAGTCATTCAGTCTTTCGAATACAGCAAGAGTGAGATTAGGCTCCAACTCTTTAAGAAACGTACCGAGTGTTGCACTCATGATCCCAGCGCCAATTAGCGCGATATCAACATTTTCTGCAATGGGTTTTGTCATGGAAATACCTATTTTTTATTGGGAGTGAAACACAAATCGGTGCCTTCTTGATACACCACATAGGCGCGTCTCCAAGGTTCATCACCAATCAGACGCCATTTATGCCCTGTTCCAGTATTGTCTTGAGCCAGCAAGATATCGCCTGGCTTAATAATAAATGTTGAGCCATCTTTAGTTTCGAACTCTAATGTGCCCGTGAGCGTGATGACATAACGAGGAACGGGGTCTTTGTGCCAGTCCCAAGAGCCGCCCGAAACTGTTTCACGAAACGTGAGCTCATTGACGGCAATGACAGGGCTTTGGTCATCTCCACGAGCGACACCATTAAGCTCAACAGTGCCTTCTTCAAATAGAGAATTACCATCTTCACCTGTCCACATACGAATACAACGGATCATCTTATTTAGCTCCTAATAATATTGCGTAATAACTAAGATAATGTTCAGTGTTTCGATTTTTACCTTAACGAGAAAAAATAGTTAAATTTAGAAAATATGATGTCTTCAAATCTAAAGTTTTTTAATGATAAGGTCAAAGTTAATATTTTTAAGTTGAAGAGTTTTATTGAAAAAACACTATTTTGATTTTTTTTTGATGATTGTTTTTGGATGAGTTGATTTGATATATTTTTGATTAAAATCAATACGATAAAAGATAATACTTTTTTGATTAAATAAACTCTATTTTATTCTTTTTATTATCATGTTGTGATGCTCAACAATAGAGAGTGTAATAAATTGTAATGTATAAAAAATAAATGAATAAAATAGAAAAATAAAGGGTAAAGAAGTCATTTAGTGATGTTTATATAGTGCTCTCTAAAATAGTCAGGGTAAAAAGGATATTTTTACCCTTTACGGATTAATTACTTTTTGGATTTAGAATTCCGCTTAAAGCAAGATGTTGAATAAGCATGATAGTTTTACCATCCATGATCTCCCCATGTTTGATGGCAGCAAGTGCATCAGGAAATGACCATTCCATGACTTCAATATCCTCACCTTCATCAGCCAGCCCACCGCCTTCACTTTGGCGATCTTTATCGCTGTATTGTGCAATATAAAAATGCAGTTTTTCAGTGACTGAACCGGGACTCATAAAAGCTTCAAATACTTTTTCGAGATTATCGATTTTATAGCCAGTTTCTTCTTCTGCTTCAGCAATAATTCTGGCTTCTGGAGATGACCCTTCCAGTAACCCCGCTGCGGCTTCAATAAGTAATTGTTTATATCCGGAAACGTACATCGGCATACGGAATTGGCGGATCAGAATAATGCTATTTTTGGCTTTGTTATATAGCAAGATCACGGCGCCATCACCACGATCATACACTTCACGCTCTTGCTTCTGCCAAGTGCCATCGTGTCGCTGTAGTTCATAGGTATATTTTTTAAGTATATACCAGTTATCTGACAGTAATTTTTCGCTGATATTCCTAACGTGAGGTTGTTTCATAAATAAGTGCAAGCAGAGACAAGGTAAAGATAATCTAGCACTATAAACAGAGAGGGGAAATAGGCATCAAATAGCAAAAAGCCAGCAAGGTTTATTTGCTGGCTTTTTGTGGGGGTAAATTATTTAATGATTTGCAGCTGTTTCACATCAATTTCTTTTGAGTTCCAATCTTTATCAACTTCACCACGAATTTCGATTTTATCCTTCGGTGTTACATTCACACCATTGAAGCGTTTTTGGCTAATTTCGACGGTAATGGTGCCAGTACCATCGGTAAATTCGTAATGTTTTTTATCCAGTTGTTTGACGAGGTTTCCGCGTAAAACAACCCAGCTATTGTCTGATAATTCAAGCGCTTTAGCGACGGTAGTTTCACTTGCATTAGGACCACTAAATCCGCCATCTTGGGTTTTCATGGTGTCGGTGTTGGTGGTGTTGGCAATTTCACCAGGACCTGAAAAACCACCAGTAGCAGCGAAAACAGGGGCAGTAGCAAGTGCAGCGATTAAGGTGATTAAAGGTAATTTTTTCATTTTTGTTTCTCCATGCGTAACCAGAAATTTGGTCTATGGGATGTATTTAACCAAGTAAATCTTAACAGGATCTTAAGAACTCAAATTAATTAAATATATTTTTAATTTGGGCAATCACCACTGGTCATCGTGAATTGAATAAGATAAATATAACAATATTCGATGTGGAGGTTAACTATGCGTATTTTATTAATAGAAGATGATCGACTTATTGGCGATGGATTAAAGGTGGGTTTAACCCAATTGGGATTTACCCTCGATTGGTTTATGGATGGTAAACAAGGTCAGCAAGCTTTGTTTGATGCCCCTTATGATGCCGTAGTACTGGATCTCTCTCTTCCTCATATCGATGGTATGGATATTTTGAAATTTTGGCGTAAGCAAGGGCGCGATGAACCTGTATTGATTTTAACGGCTCGCGATGCGCTTGAACAACGGGTGAATGGACTACAACAGGGAGCAGATGATTATCTGTGTAAGCCTTTTGCATTGGCAGAGGTTGCTGCTCGCTTACAAGCACTGATTCGTCGGCGCAGTGGGCAGCTCTCTCCAACCTTGGTGCATGGCGATGTGGAGATGGACCCTTTAGCGATGACCGTGACTTATCAAGGAAAACCCGTACAGTTAAAGGGTAAAGAACTGGCATTATTGTCTCTGTTTCTACATAACCCGAAAAAGGTACTGTCCCGTAGTGCAATAGAAGAAAAGTTATATAACTGGGATGAGGAAGTATCTAGCAACTCAGTTGAGGTACATATTCACCATTTACGGCGTAAATTAGGCAGCAAATTTATTCAAACAGTTCATGGTATTGGCTATCGACTGGGTGATGAAGAATGAAAACATTCAGTTTAAGACTCAAATTGACGTTAATGTTATTGCTCCTTGCCGTCATGACATGGGGAATTGCGAGCTCTCTTGCGTGGTATCAAACCTATAAAACCATTAACGAATTATTTGATACTCAACAAATGGTATTTGCAAAACGCTTGTCAGTGCTACCAACGGATATCGATTTACCCCAAGCATCATTGAGTAAAACTAAGCGATTATTACGAAAAAATCGAGGTAGCCAAGATGATGACGCGCTGGCATTTGCGATTTTTACACCAAGTGGCGAGATGGTCCTGAATGATGGAGATAATGGACGCAAAATTGAGTTCCAATTTACTCGTGAAGGATTCAGTGAAGGCACACTGAAAGGTAGTGATGATGAGTGGCGTTTTGTTTGGCTAAAATCTATAGATAATCAATATATTATTGCAGTTGGGCAAGAATGGGAATATCGCCAAAGTATGGCTAACAGTATTATGCTTTCCCAGTTAATTCCGTGGCTGGTGGCATTACCTATTATGTTGATAGTCTTTTTGTGGTTGCTCACTCGAGCATTAAAACCGCTGCGGGATGTAGCAAAACAGTTACGACTAAGAAAGCCGGATGAGCTGAGCCCTGTCATGGTACCGACGATTCCCAGTGAGGCTAAGCCAATCTTGGATTCCCTTAATGGATTATTTGCCAAAATAAACCAAATGTTTGTGCGTGAGCGGCAGTTTACCTCTGATGCTGCCCATGAGTTACGTAGCCCGCTTGCTGCACTGAAAGTACAAACGGAAGTGGTACAAATTGCAGGAAGCGATGAGGCTATTCGTCAGCATGCGGTCGCGAATCTTTCGGAAGGTATTGATCGAGCAACTCGACTGGTCGATCAACTATTGACGTTATCTCGCCTAGAATCGTCTAACCAGTTGGACAATGTGGGGGAGGTGAGCTGGTCAGACTTAATTGAGCAAGCGGTAAAAGAGAGTGAGCGGGAAGCGCAGCAAAATCAGGTGACTTTGGATGTATCGATTATCGAAACACCGCCACCTTTTAAGGGGCAAGCGCTTTTACTGTCCGTATTGCTAAGAAATCTGCTTCATAATGCCATTCGTTATGGTAAGCCATCGGGTAAGGTGGAGATCAACTTATATCGCCATTATTTAGAAGTAAAAGATGATGGTGCTGGGGTATCTTCTGAAGTGCTGGCTCGTTTAGGTGAACGTTTTTATCGACCGCCGGGACAAGAAAAAACAGGCAGTGGTTTAGGCTTATCAATTGTTAAACGTGTGGCTCAGCTGCACCATTTTAATGTGACATTTAATAATGTTACCGAAGGTGGATTCTGTGTAACTATTCATTGGAATGAATAATTTTGTTTGTTTTATGCGTAATGCTGCATGGAATTGCTGCGGAATAATCGACTATTGTTACATCTTGTTGGGATGTGATTTTGCGGCAATATCCACTGAAATTTGATCATGATAAACGAAGTTTCTGTGCGCAGGCTCATCTTTGCGCACAGAAAAATATCGCATGCCTATGATACACAAAACCTTATCGGTTCACTTATTGTTTTCCTAATTCTGCGACAATTACGCTAATCGCTTTATTAATTTCTTGTGGAGTGAGCGCGCCATCTTTATAAAATAAAACATTACCTTGTTTGTTGAGAATAATAATGGCAGAACTTTCTGGTGCAAGGCTCCATGCATTCTTCACTACGCCATCGCTGTCTATTATGAATTGGGAGTAAGGAAACTCCTTTTTACTGTCTTCTACGCTGTTTTTGACAAAAACACCTGTACCGAACATGGCATCATCAGTATTGATAATGCTGGTGGTTTGGTATTTATCATGAGGGAACTTAGCTTGCTTAATAGCTTCAATAAGCGGGGCATTGAGCTCCTTGGCTGACGACCGTCCAGCGATATGTTGGATAGTGCGGACTTTGCCCGCAAGTTGTTGGCTCTTCCATGGCTGATAATCGAACTTACCTGCGTTATCTAACAGGAGTTCACCTTTATCTGTAACGGTCACGGCAGGGACGGGTTGGTTTAATTGAATGTTAATGGCAAATCCTGTTGAAGATAAACCGAGTAAGCAGGCTAATAAGAACAGTTTTTTGATCATAAAAAGTACCTTTAGAAATCATTGTCGTTGTTGTGTAGGGTGGGGATTTCAGGTGTTGCTAGTTATAGCATAGCTCATCGGATGAGTAGTAAGACAAAAATTAACAAACTGATAAAATTCAGCATAAAAAGGAGGTTTTGGGTGAATTTAACAGAGTATTGACAATGTCATGTTATGTCAGCATTTTGAATAAAATTGCAATTCTAGAACCAAAAAAAATTTTCTAGTCTATGATTACTGAACGGTATGCAGTGGGATATCGTCAGAACAACATGGAGATTCGTTCTAATGAAAATTTTTAAGCATTATAACCCATCGAAAATTGCTCTTTATGTGAAAACATTATTCAGAGGTAGGCTCTACATTAAGGATTTTGGAGCTTTCGAATTCAATAATGGAAAAATTTTACCACCCAAAGTGAGCGATAAAACCCATTACAATGTAATGAATGAAGTGAACAAGCAAGTGGTGCTATTACGAGCTGAGTTGGGCTAGAAAAGAGATTAGCTAGTTAAGTGTTCGGCTAATGATTTTCAAGCACTGTAGAATAACAACGCCACATTCAGTGGCGTGTTCGTTCTAAAGTAGAAGTAACAAAAACGGCTTGGCGACTAGTGTTTATCTGATGAGTGTGATGTATCGTTAGCCGTTTTATTGTTTTCAGTCCCCGGCTGAATCACAACTGCTGATGGCGTATTTGTAATACGTGTTACTAGCAGTTGGTCAATCTTGTAGTTATCAATATCGACCACTTCAAATTTGTAGCCTGCGTATTTTACAAAATCCGTCCGCTTCGGCATTTTTCTTAAGCGGTACATCATAAAGCCAGCGATGGTTTCATAGTTGCTGAAATCTGGGAATTCGTCGATATCCAAGATACGTTGCACGTCCTCAATCGGCGTACCTCCGTCAACTAACCATGAGTTTTCATCACGGGTAATAATTTGCTCTTCTTGACCTGGACCAATTAAGTCGCCCATCAGGGTGATCATCACGTCATTGATGGTGATAATCCCCATCACTAAGGCGTATTCATTCAAAATGACGGCAAAATCAACGCCACTGGTTTTAAAGGCTTCTAAGGTATCAGACAGTGATAAGGTATCCGGAATCATTAATGTGGTTTGGATATGCACGCCTTCACGTAAACTCAGGCTTTGACCATTCAATACACGGTTAAGTAGCTCTTTGGAATCTACATAACCAATCACATGGTCAATATCCCCAGCACAAACTAAAAACTTCGAGTGTGGCTGTGTGGAAATTTTATGCTTGATGCTCTCTTCTGATTCATCTTTATCAAAGAAAATAATACTTTCTCGCGGGGTCATCGCGGAAGGCACAGTACGTGACTCAAGCTCAAATACGTTTTCGATCAGCTCGTGTTCTTGCTTACGTAAAACCCCAGCGACGGCACCAGCCTCTACAACAGCAAAGATATCATCAGAGGTAATGTCTTCGTTACGTGCTATCGGTAATTTAAACAGTTTGAAAATTAAGTTAGCTAAGCCGTTAAAGAACCACACGAGTGGGCTTAAAACGACTAGGCAGAAACGCATTGGGTTAACAATACGTATCGCAATTGCTTCAGGCTTCACCATGCCAATGCGTTTTGGTGTTAAGTCAGCGACTAAAATAAATAAGCTGGTAACGATGGTAAATGACAGAATAGATGCAGCTTGCTGTGCCCATACAGGGGATAAGAATTTGATAAATAGCTCTTGCAGCGCTGGAGAGAATGCGGACTCACCAACAATACCGGCTAAAATTGCGACGGCGTTTAAACCAATTTGCACTACGGTAAAAAACATGCCCGGCATTTCTTGGAGTTTGAGAACGCGAGCTGCGTTAACGTTACCTTCATCTGCCATTAATTTTAATTTAATGCGGCGAGAGGCTGCCAATGAAATTTCAGACAGCGAAAAAAATGCGCTAATTGCACATAGTAAAAGAACGATCAGTAAACTGTTTAGCATAAATTATCCAACCCTCTAGGTAGTGAATCGTCACTTATTGAAATCCTAAAGGCAATGTAAGGGTATTCCATTTCAATATTAATTAGCGCCTTAGCGCGGTGGGTATCGCGCTAAGTATAGCACTAGCCTATTTTATATGACTATATATTCGTCATTATAAAATTATTTAGGCAGGTAAGCAGACGCCAATCCCTCCCAGCCCACAATAACCATTTGGATTTTTATACAGATATTGCTGGTGGTAATCCTCCGCAAAATAGAATGTATCAAGTGGACGAATTTCTGTTGTGATTGGGCGATGGTCCTGCTTTTCAGCCATAGCGTGTTGATACGCATCACGAGTTTGTACCGCTTGTTGGTACTGTTCATCTGACACCGTATAAATAGCAGAACGATATTGCGTGCCAATATCATTACCTTGGCGCATACCTTGTGCCGGATCGTGGTTTTCCCAGAATAGTGCGAGCAATTGTGCAAAACTGATTATTTGCGGATCAAAAACCACCCGTACGACTTCAGTATGCCTTGTTAGTCCAGTACACACCTCTTCATAGGTTGGGTTCAGAGTTACGCCGCCACTATAACCTGCGGATGTGGAGAAAATTCCCGTTTGTTGCCAAAATAATCGCTCTACGCCCCAGAAGCAACCCATTGCAAAATAAGCAATTTCCATATTCTTAGGAATAATCTCAATCGAATGATGGGTCACCGCATGATAAGGTGACACTTCCATTGATGTGTGACGACCAGGCAGTGCCTGAAATTCATTATCGGGCTGAAATTGATTAAAAGTCATAACGATTCCTAAATACACTCAGTATAGAAATAAAGTAAAAATTGGGATAAAAACTTGTATCAGTGGCTTATTTTACTCAAAATAAGTCGTTGCTGAGTAATAAGTCAAATTGTCTATCACCCTAGGAGCAGGCGTGTCGAAATATCTTACCCTTTGTGTAGTATGCCTAACAACGGCGGTACCCGCAGCATTTTCTGCGAACCTACGCCTTAATATTGAAGGGCTTGAAGGGCAACTCAATCAGAATGTCCGTATTCAACTTTCTAATATTTCACAAGATGAAGTGGTTGCAAATGGGCGTTTTCGTGCTCGAGTAGAAAAAGCGATTCGTGAAGGGTTAAAACCGCTGGGTTATTATGATCCTACGGTGGAATTTAGTTATGAAGAAAAAACGCCACCGGCTCGTTCAATATTAACCGCTAAGGTGTTGCCAGGTGAACCCATTCTTCTTCAAGGGGTTAATGTGGTACTCGAAGGTGGGGCGAAAACAGATCCTGATTACGCCAGTATGATTAAAAAAAATACACCTAAATATGGCATCATCCAAAATGATGGTGAGTATGAAGACTTCAAAGGTAAATTTAGCAGCTTAGCTATCCGTAAAGGGTATTTCGATGCCATGATGGAAAAAAGTCAGCTAGGCATTTCTGTTGATCATCATGCCGCGTATTGGGATTTTGATTTTAACAGTGGTGAGCGCTATCGCTTTGGTAAATTAACCTTTGAAGGCTCTCAAATCCGCGAGGATTACCTCAAAAATCTGTCTCCTTTTAAAGAAGGGGAATATTACACTTCTGAACAGCTTGCGGAGTATAATCAACGGTTGGCTTCTACGGGATGGTTTAGCTCTGCAATAGTGACCCCGAATATTCAAAAAGCGCGTGAGGAACACACGGATTTATTACCAATGGAAGGCATCATGAGCCCTAGAGCTCAAAACTTCTTAGAGCTCGGTGGTGGCTATGCGACGGATGTTGGTCCTCGTGTCAAAGCAACATGGAATAAGCCGTGGATTAACTCTCGCGGGCAAAGCCTAACATCGAATATTAGCCTGTCACAGCCAGAACAAGTTATTGATGCTAGCTATAAAATCCCACTCAAAGCGAATCCTCTGGAACAGTATTATGCGGTTCAAGGGGGCTTTAAACGTACGGATTTAAATGATACGCAAGCCAACACCACGACATTGAACGTTTCGCGTAACTGGGATTATTCAAGCGGATGGCAATATGGCGTGAATATGCGCTGGATGCTCAGTAACTTTACTCAAGCCGATGTCACCAATACGACCATGTTGCTGTATCCGGGCGCAAATGTGAGCCGAATTCGCCAGAAAGGCGGCGTGATGCCAACGTGGGGGGATAGTCAACGTTATTCTATTGATTATTCGAATAAAATCTGGGGGTCGGATATCGACTTCCTCGTTTTACAAGCCAAAAATGTGTGGATTCGAACGCCGTGGGAAGGGCATCGATTTATCGTGCGCGGTAATGTGGGTTGGATTGAAACTAACAACTTTGACAAAGTTCCACCTGACTTACGTTTCTTCGCAGGGGGTGACGGTAGTGTTCGCGGTTATGGCTATCAAAAGATTTCTCCAGAAGATAGTAGTGGCAAGTTAACCGGGGCATCCAAGCTAGCCGTCGGTTCCGTTGAATATCAATATAACTTCACCGGAAATTGGTGGGGAGCCACGTTTATCGATAGTGGTGAAGCGGTTGATGATTTTAAAAACAGTGATTTTAAAACGGGTGCAGGTGTTGGTATCCGTTGGGTATCTCCAGTTGGACCGATTAAATTGGATTTAGCTAAGCCTATTGGCGATCCAGATAATAATAAAATTCAGTTTTACATCGGATTGGGGACAGAACTATGAAATGGATGAAGTGGCTAAAATGGATTGCAATCACCCTTTTATTATTGTTAGTTCTGGTCGTTAGCGCTCTATATTGGGTATTAGGAACAAGGTCAGGTTTGCATTTTGCATTGAATTCAGCCACGCGTTTTGTGCCTGAGCTCACTATCGGTTCGATTGAGGGTGATATTAATGATTTAACGCTCTCAGGCGTAAAATATCAGATGCCAGGTGTGGATGTGGATGCGAAAAAGATCCACCTAGCATTACGTTTGAAATGCCTGACCAGCCGTGAAGTTTGTATCGATGATTTATCAACAGAAAGTGTGATGGTCAATGTAGATACCAGCCAGTTTCCTCCCTCGGAAGAGACTCCACCATCAGAGCCTTTAACTGAGCTAAACGCACCTTTGACGATTCGTCTTATGCAACTGGCACTGGTTGATACCCATGTTAATGTAGATGGCACCGTTATTGACCTCGACAAGTTCGCGACAGGGATTACATGGCAAAAAAGAGCCATTGAAATCACCCCGACTGATATTATTAATTTAGCAATAAGCCTGCCTCCGAGTGAACCAGCTGCGGAAGTCAAACCTGCTGAACCTGTCGTACCTGAAGGTGAGCAGCAATCACTTGGTGATCAGCTTAAGGCATTATTCTCTAAACCGTTATTAGCGGATCTTCCTGAAATTATCCTGCCTGTTGATTTGAACGTTGAGGGGATCCATGCCTCTAATTTCCAGTTGAAAGGCGATACGGACATTACGATTAACAGCCTGAATTTGCAGTTAGAAAACACAGGGCAAAATGTTTTATTGAAACAGCTGAAAGTAAATGCACCTCAAGGGGATGTTGCCGTTTCAGGATCCATTTCACTGCAAGAAAAATGGCCTGTCGCATTGTCTGTGATTGGTGAAAGCCGCTTTGAAGATTTAAATGGGCAAAAAGTCGATTTAATGCTTAAAGGTGGGCTGATGGATGAGCTGATGCTGGCACTGAATCTAAATGGTCCAATTACCGCAACATTAGAAGCTCAAACTGATTTAGCACAAGCTGACTTTCCAATTGAGTTGACCTTAGAAAGTAAAAAATTAACGTGGCCGCTGGTGGGGGAAAGCCAATATAAGCTTGATGATACCCGCCTACGTTTGAATGGTCGTCCTTCCAGTTATGATCTCTCTTTACGTTCAGCCATTACAGGCAAAGATTTACCACCATCCAAACTGTTGTTAGATGCAAAAGGTAATGAAGAGAAAATTGATTTAACACGCCTGCGCTTATCCGCATTGCAAGGTAATGCCGACCTTTCTGGTGTTGCTGATTGGAGTAAAGCCATCAGCTGGAATATGGTACTGACGTTATCGGGTATCAATACAGCAAAACAATATCCAGAATGGCCTGCAAAAGTTGAAGGAAAAGTTGCCACGCGAGGCAGTATGTATGGCGGAAGTTGGCAACTAGAAATTCCTGAAATTACTTTAGATGGTCATGTTAAATCGCATATTTTAAAGGCTCGAGGTAACGCGAAAGGGAATGCGGCTGGGCAATGGGATATTCCAGATTTTAACCTCATGCTGGGTAAGAACAGCGTGAATGTAAAAGGCTCCTTGGCAGATAAATGGAATCTCGATGCCAAGATAAATGCGCCAGCACTCAATGGTTTGCTACCTGGATTAGGTGGTGTAATCATTGGGGATCTGAAACTTCGCGGTGATTTACAGGCGCCACAAGCACTTGCAGATTTAACGGCTCGCAATGTGAGATGGCAAGATCTCACCGTGGAGACCACAACGATTAAAGGTAATGTCGCAACAGGTGACCAAATTAAGGGTGACTTGTCTGTAATAGTTCGTGGATTGCATCAAGGGGATCTCGCGATTAGCAATCTGACACTCGATGCCAAAGGTAGCGAAAAACAGCACACCTTAAAATTGAATGTAACGGGAAAACCGGTTTCAGGGCAGCTTGCTCTCGCGGGTAGCTTCGATCGCCAGACTGAGGTTTGGAAAGGTAATTTAAGTAACACTTTGTTTGATACTGAAGTTGGAGAATGGCGTCTTAATCAAGCAATGTCCTTGAACTACAACAACACCACGCAAGAAGTGTTGATTGGTAGCCATTGCTGGGTAAATCCAAATGCGCGCTTGTGTGTACCTAAGCCTGTTAAGGCCGGTAAAAGCGGTAGCGCAGATATTGTATTAGAGCGTTTTGATCTTGCGATGATCAAACCTTTCATGCCTAGTGATACACGGGCTACAGGCGTATTTACTGGGCGAGCGAACGCAGTTTGGAAAGCAGATGGTAGCCTGCCACAGGTGAAAGTCGACCTGAATGGTGATGGCGTCAAAGTCGTGCAGTTTGTTGATGGTGCGCGTTTACCTATTGAGTTTGATACGCTGACATTAAATGCTGGTCTTAAAAATGGTAGAGCGGATCTGAATTGGTTATTGAAGATTGCTAACAATGGGCAATTCAAAGGAAATGTACAAATTTCTGACCTAGAAAGAAAGCGTCTCCTTTCCGGTAATATCGAAATCAATGCCATTACGTTGGGCTTAATCAAACCACTGCTGGGTGAAAAAGACATTGCAAATGGGAATTTGAATGCAAATTTACGCGTAGGTGGCTCGGCTTATAATCCATTAATGAACGGTAATGTCACGTTATCTGGCCTAGAAATTAAATCTGGTTTGATTCCGTTTGATATTCAAAATAGCCAACTAGCGATTAACTTTAATGGCACCAGTTCGGTGATGGTCGGTCAGATTAAGACCCCAGAAGGTTACCTCAATATCGATGGTGATGCCGATTGGCGAAATATCGATGCGTGGCGAGCAAAAATATTGGCAAGAGGGAACAATTTACGTGTTTCTCTGCCACCGATGATCAAAATTGATGTGCAACCTGATCTCATTTTAGAGGCTTCACCGAAGTTGCTAACATTAAATGGGAGTGTGACCATTCCATGGGCACGAATTACTGTACAAGAACTGCCTGAGTCAGCAGTTAGCGCTTCTTCTGATGTCGTCATGTTAGATGATCAATTAAAGCCAATTAACCCGAAACAGCCCTCGATCCCAATCCAAACGAATTTAAATATTAATATTGGTCATGATGTGCGTCTGGATGCGTTCGGTTTGAAAGCTCAACTAACAGGCTTATTAAAAGTTGTTCAGAATAAGCAGGGGTTAAGCTTAAACGGTCAAGTGGATATTCCTTCTGGGCGTTTCCGTGCTTATGGGCAAGATTTGATTGTGCGTAAAGGGCAAATTCAGTTCTCTGGACCTGCGGATCAGCCATTCTTAAACTTAGAAGCAATTCGTAACCCAGATAATACAGCCGATGATGTTATCGCTGGAGTCAAAGTTACAGGACTTGCCGATAAGCCGAAAGTTGAGATATTCTCTGAGCCCGCAAAAACACAGCAAGAAGCACTTTCCTATCTGTTAAGAGGAGAAGGGCTTGATAGCGGGGATGCGAATGGGTCACAAATGACTTCAATGTTGATCGGGTTGGGCGTTGCTCAAAGTGGTCAATTAGTGGGTAAAATTGGTGAAACATTTGGCGTGTCAGATTTAGCAGTTGATACGCAAGGCGTAGGTGATAGCTCGCAAGTAGTTGTGAGTGGGAAAATTACGAACGACTTGCAAGTTAAGTATGGAGTTGGCATATTTGATTCTCTAGCGACGCTCACTTTACGCTATAGAGTCATGCCGAAACTGTATTTAGAAGCAATTTCTGGCGTTAATCAGGCTTTAGACCTGCTTTACCAATTCGAGTTTTAATATATGCGTATCATTGTTTATGGCAGTTTAAGACGCAAGCAAGGGAATCATCACTGGATGACTTATGCTCAGCTGCTAGGTGAGCATAAGCTAGAAGGCTATGAACTGTATGACCTTGGATATTATCCAGCGGTTGTTCGAGGGAATGGCACGATTGAATGCGAAGTTTATCGCATTAATCCCTCTATCTTAACTGAGTTAGACGAATTAAAGAAAAATTCGCAAGATTACGAGCGCGAGTTAATCCCGACACCTTATGGTAATGCGTGGATTTATCTCTATAAACATTCAGTTGAAGGTCTTCCCCGCATCAAAAGTGGTGATTGGCTAAAGCGCAATGAAGAAGAGTAATCCGTAGTGAATCCGTAATAAAAAAACGCCGGCACTGTATCAGTGACCGGCGTTTTTTCATATGCACTAAGCGTGGCTCATCGTATTGAATTCTCTTTTTTGAAATACAGCCAGCTTGCGTGATAAACATTGAGATAAAAAAAAGCACTGGCAAAAACCAGTGCTTTTTCTATCCACGGAAGGGATTAATTATTTTTTTGCAGCGCGTTCGAAAGAAGCGATAATTTCAGCTTTAGCAGCTTCCGCATTCTCCCAACCATCAACTTTAACCCACTTACCTTTTTCTAAATCTTTGTAATGCTCAAAGAAGTGAGTGATTTGTGCACGCAGCAGCTCAGGAATATCGTTCACATCTTTGATGTGGTCGTATTCTTTGCTCAGTTTAGTGTGTGGTACTGCAACTAATTTTGCATCTTCACCAGATTCGTCAGTCATTTTCAGCACGCCAACTGGACGGCAGCGGATAACTGAACCTGGTTGTAATGGGTATGGAGTTGGTACTAAAACGTCAACAGGGTCACCATCTAAAGACAGAGTATTGTTGATGTAACCATAGTTGCATGGATAGAACATCGCAGTAGACATGAAACGGTCTACAAACAATGCGCCAGATTCTTTATCAACTTCATATTTGATTGGATCAGCGTTAGCTGGAATTTCGATAATTACGTAGATATCTTCAGGCAGTTCTTTACCTGCCGGTACATTGTTCAGGCCCATTAAAATGTATCCTTATGAGTGCTTAAAATAACGTGGGGGACATTATAGCCGCAAAGAGAGGTAAAACTCACTAGTTGGAGAGAAATTCGATCAAAAAAGGCGAGAGAGCCTCGCCTTCAGGTCAAACGGAATGTTGATTATTCTGCGTCAGGGTACTCACGCATAAAGGATTCCGCTTTTTCAACCATGGCTTTCGTGCCCACAAAGAACGGCACACGTTGGTGCAATTTAGTTGGGACGATGTCTAACACGCGGTTAGTACCATCGCTTGCTTTACCGCCAGCTTGTTCCGCTAAGAATGAAATTGGGTTGCATTCGTACAGAAGGCGCAGTTTACCCGTAGGGTGACTTGCGGTGCTTGGGTAAATATAAATACCACCTTTGAGCAGGTTACGGTGGAAGTCTGCCACTAAAGAGCCGATATAACGAGTGGTATATGGGCGGTGGGTTGCTTCATCTTGCTCTTGGCAATATTTAATGTATTTCTTCACACCCATAGGGAACTTGATGTAGTTACCTTCGTTAATGGAATACATTTTACCTTCTGCTGGGAACATGACTTTTTCATGAGACAGACAGAATACACCTAATGATGGGTCGTAGGTGAAAGCATGAACACCGAAACCTGTGGTGTAGACCAACATGGTTGATGAACCGTAAACTACATAGCCCGCAGCAACTTGGCGGTTACCAGGTTGTAAGAAGTCAGCTTCTGTAACCGGTTGACCAATTGGAGTAATACGGTGATAAATAGAGAAGATAGTTCCAACGGAAACGTTTACATCGATGTTCGAAGAACCATCTAGTGGGTCCATTAAAACAACATATTTCGCGTTTTCTGCACGATCACCTTCGAAAATGACGATTTCATCTTCTTCTTCAGAGGCGATACCGGCAACTTCTCCGCGCGCTTTCAAAGCCGCTTTCAGTTTTTCGTTTGCATACAGGTCAAGCTTCATCTGAACTTCACCTTGGACATTCGACACACCACTAGTGCCGAGAATGTCAACGAGTCCAGCTTTGTTAATATCACGATGGATAATTTTAGCGCCCAGTTTAATCGCTGACAGTAATGCAGTCAGCTCACCTGTTGCATGAGGAAAATCTTGTTGCTTTTCGACGATGAATTCGCCTAATGTTTTCATGACGAAGGTCCTGAATAAAATTGACAGAAATTTGCGGGTCTTTATTGTACCCTCGGGCGGAGAGTTTATCTAAATAAAGAAAAGATTAATAGGCTAATACATTTATAAACCGGTGATTGATGAGTAGAATAGTAGAATAGTGACAAACCTCATGCTATTGGATGGAAAAGAATGCACATACATATTTTAGGCATATGCGGAACCTTTATGGGCAGCTTAGCCATTTTGGCTCGTTCTTTAGGGCACAAAGTGACTGGGTCTGATGCAAACGTCTACCCACCGATGAGTACATTGCTTGAAAAACAAGGCATTGAACTAATTCAAGGATTTGATCCCGCACAGTTAGAGCCAATCCCCGATATGGTGGTGATTGGGAATGCGATGACCCGTGGAAATCCGTGTGTTGAAGCGGTATTAGAGCGCGGTTTACCTTATACCTCAGGGCCTCAATGGCTCCATGATCATGTTCTTCCTGAGCGTTGGGTATTAGCGGTTGCAGGTACTCACGGTAAAACAACAACCGCGGGGATGCTTGCGTGGATCCTCCAAGATTGTGGCTATGAACCTGGCTTCCTGATTGGCGGTGTTCCGGGGAACTTTGATGTTTCTTCCCAAATTGGTAAGAGTCCTTTCTTTGTCATTGAAGCGGATGAGTACGATTGTGCATTCTTTGATAAACGTTCCAAGTTTGTTCATTACAGCCCTAAAACTCTGATTTTGAATAACCTTGAGTTTGACCATGCGGATATTTTTGAAAATCTAGAAGCGATTCAAAAGCAATTCCATCATTTGGTTCGTATTGTACCTAGTAGTGGCAAAATCTTTATGCCTAGTAATGATAGTAACCTCAAACAAGTCATGAACATGGGGTGCTGGAGTGAACAGGAGCTGGTGGGAGAAAACGGCGAATGGCATGCAGTGAAACTCAATCATGATGGTAGCCAGTTTGAAGTGTATTACCAGCAAGAAAAAGTGGGTGAAGTGAACTGGTCCCAAGTGGGTAATCACAATATTCAAAATGGCTTGATGGCAATTGCAGCTGCTCACCATGTTGGGGTTCCTGCGAAAGAAGCCTGTTTAGCATTGGATAAATTTATTAATGCTCGTCGCCGTCTTGAGCTACGCGGTGTTGAGAATGAGGTTAGTGTTTATGATGACTTTGCTCACCATCCAACGGCAATTTTAGCGACGTTAGAGGCATTACGTAGCAAAGTTGGTGGTACTTCACGTATTATTGCTGTGCTGGAGCCTCGCTCAAATACCATGAAAATGGGGATCAGTAAGAATGATATCGCGCCAGCTTTAGGTCGTGCGGATGAGGTCTTTTTATTCCAACCCGCCAATATTCCGTGGATGGTAACGGAAATTGCGGAGCATTGTGTGCAGCCAGCGCGTTGGCACGCTGATATTGATGCTCTCGCCAACATGGTGATTGAGACAGCTCAACCTGGCGACCACATTTTAGTCATGAGTAATGGCGGGTTTGGTGGGATCCATGAAAAGCTACTCGCTGGATTGAAGCGTAAAGCGGAAGCAAAACCGGAAGAGTAATATCAAAACTTCACATAAAAGCCCTAACAGTTTGTTGGGGCTTTTTTATAGTTGCTGAAGAATTTCGGTATTTGCTGAAGCAGGAGGACCTGAACAGCTTAATACCGTACCCTGTATCTCTTTCTTCACGTTGCCTAAATAACAATCTACAGAATCAGTAAATAGATGGAACAGGCATCCGACAGCAATAGCTTTTAATTTCCAAGATGGGAAAAAGAACAGCACAACATAAGCGATTGCCGCCCAAATTGTATGCATAGGATGGAAACCCACACCGCAACGATCAGGATCAAAAATAGGATCCGCAAGAAGATGGTCGAGATCGATAACCATCGTTGAGACCATTAATAATCCAGCAAGCTTCCAATTTTTTCGCCAAAATAAATAGCCAAATAAAAAAGGCACTAAAAAATGGAAACCGTAGTGAACGATGTTTCTTAAGATCTCAAATAACACAGGTTTATCTCGATAAGAATCAGTGGAAGACGGGTCACTATAGTGCCAAAAATGAAAAGAGGGAACTCAGTTCCCTCTTTTTAGATATATAAAGCGACGGGAAAGGACTAAAGTTCTTGTTCAAAGAGAACCTGAATGGCTTCGTACAGTTCGCGAGTCGTAAAATCATTCGTTGGTGTGGAGAAAATCGTATCATCACCAGCGATGCTGCCTAAGATACCTTCAGCTTTGCCGAGGGAGTCTAGCAGTCGGGCGATGAGCTGTGCTGCCCCTGGACTGGTACGGATCACAACGACAGAGTGGTTGTAATCAACATCTAAAACTAAGTTTTTCAATGGGCTAGTAGCAGTTGGGACACCTGGCTCGGTAGGTAAACAATACACCATTTCCATTTTTGCGTTGCGGGTACGTACAGCACCAAACTTCGTTAACATTCTGGAAATTTTAGATTGATTAATGTTTTCGAAGCCTTGCTCTTGAAGCGCAATCACAATTTCTGCTTGGGAGCTGAACTTTTCCTCTTTAAGGAGTGCTTTAAAGGCTTTTACCAAGTCTTCTTGTTTCGACATAGTGCGCATAATTAACCCATCTTTTTGGTATTAAACTGAGCTGTATTATGTGGAAAAGTGCATTTTTATGCAAGATAATTGAGTTTTGATGGTTTAATGAGCGATTTAAGATACGGTTTTTCTGGTAGGAAGCGCGTGATTATCTTAAATTGTTGGTTTGAAATTTAGTTTAAAAATAATTTGGTTTAACAATAAGTTGCTGTGAAAAAAATGTTAAATTATTAATCGGTGATTAATAAAGCATCAAGTAAAATTACATTTGATGTTAAATGCAATAGCAATAAAAACTATTTGTTAAAAAAGTGCCCGTTATCTCATTAACAGATAAGGAATTTGTTTAGAATAGCCCTATTGTGTTGGTGATTTATCTTGCGTTAACACTTCTCTCTAACTGTTAAAGAATTGTTTTTTATAAGTAATATGTTTAGTGCGTAGTCAGATGAATTCATATATTTTAAAGTACAATTAAGGAGTTTTAGAATGAAAGTTGCAGTCCTAGGTGCAGCAGGTGGTATCGGTCAGGCTCTCGCCCTTCTTCTCAAAAACCAGCTCCCAGCAGGTTCAGAACTCTCCCTCTACGACATCGCGCCAGTCACTCCGGGTGTTGCTGCTGATTTAAGCCACATCCCTACAGACGTTAAAGTTGTTGGTTTCGCGGGTGAAGATGCTACACCAGCACTGAAAGGGGCAGATGTTGTATTAATTTCTGCGGGTGTTGCACGTAAGCCAGGAATGGATCGCTCTGACCTGTTTAATGTGAACGCAGGCATTGTACGTAACCTTGTTCAACAAATCGCGGTCACCTGCCCGAAAGCACTGGTTGGTATTATTACTAACCCAGTGAATACTACCGTGGCTATCGCGGCTGAAGTCCTGAAAAAAGCGGGCGTATATGATAAAAACCGTCTGTTTGGTGTAACCACACTGGACATCATCCGTTCAAATACGTTTGTTGCTGAATTAAAAGGCAAGAAAACCCACGAAATCGAAGTGCCGGTTATCGGTGGGCACTCAGGTGTGACAATTCTGCCATTATTGTCTCAAATTCCAGGTGTTAGCTTCACTGATGAAGAAATTGCTGCACTGACTAAGCGTATTCAGAACGCGGGCACTGAAGTGGTTGAAGCTAAAGCAGGTGGCGGGTCAGCAACATTATCTATGGGTCAAGCAGCAGCTCGTCTGGGCTTATCTCTGGTCCGTGGTCTTCAAGGCGAAAGCAACGTGGTTGAATGCGTATACACAGAAGGTGAAGGTGAACACGCTCGCTTCTTCGCACAACCTGTTGTATTAGGTAAAAACGGTATCGAAAAACATTTACCAATTGGTAAGTTAAGTGCATTTGAAGAGAAAGCGCTGAAAGAGATGTTAGGCGTACTGAAAGCAGATATCGAATTAGGTGAAAAATTCATTAACAGCTAATGCTAGTTAAGATTTAACGCTTAAATAAGGGCTGAATTGTTTGATGCAATTCAGCCCTTTATTTTCATGTTTTATAAGTTTTCACTTATCAAAATAAGGGGAAATCCCCCGAAGGTGTAATAGAGTAATACCGCTCATTATTAATGAGAGAAATAATATATTTTATCTTTCAGCGCTGAATAGGAATGAAGACGAATTTTAACTGTTTTCCTCTGTTGGCTCCCTGTTTTCTATTTCTCCTATTTCTGTGACTTTTCTTGGTTTATCTCGAATCCTTCTTTCTAAGAGTTCACCCGTCATGGGGTCATAATAGCGGCTAGGCCAAATTTCGGATGGGTGAATACCTAAAAAGTTTGCGATGATCCATTCACCTTTTGGCCAAGGTCGCGATAGTGCATTCGCGAGAGTTGATGAGCTAAGCCCCGCTTCACGAGAAATAGCGGCAAGAGTTGTTCCACGTTTGCGTAATGCCGCAATGATATCTGCTGGGTGCCAGTTTGATTTCCGTAACATCATTTTTTAATCCTTTTTTCACTCAGAATCATGTAGAGTTAGTGGTACATCTAACAGAATATTGTGGTACATTCAGTACAATTGTTCTGTTATTGGAAATAAAATAACAGAATTTCCCAATAATAATTTCTAATTTTTTCTTAAAATTCATTTTTATGAAACTGTCGTTATTTTTATGAAAATAGTAGAAAGATTTAGATAATTATTGTGAGTTTAGCTAACGCATTGAAAATAAAAATAACTCATCGTGGTTAGCTCTCTATTTTTTATAATTTCTTATATTTATTCTCTTTATCGCGAAGATTTATATTTCTTAATAATGTATTGAATTATTTAAAAAGAATGAATTTCTTAATCCATACTATAAGTCTATTGATATAAAACAGAAAATACCGATATCTATATAACTTAGTAACAATTATTTTTAATATTAAAAGTAGGTATTGAAATGATTAAGAAAATAAGGAAAGTTTTTAGTTAATCGAAGTCGTCATCGTAATGACAAGGAGCGTCGATAATGATTAAAGAATGGTTAACAGCAAAAGAACTCGTTGGTCGTCAGGGGCTTCCATCAAGTACTCAGGGAATAAATGCGATGGCAAGGAGAGAAAATTGGTTGAGTCGAAAGCGAAGGGGGATTCAAGGTAAAGCACTTGAATACCATATTAGTTCGATTCCCATTGATCTCGAAGAACCAACCGTGATGTATGAAGCTCCAAGGATTTATCACGTTAAACGTGATGAGCATGCACATATTTGGCAAGAAGCGTATAACCAGCTTTCCCATGATGAGCGAGTGGCAGTTTTATCCTTCATTATGCGTAAAGGTGCTTTAGCGTTAATTGATCTTATTAATCAAAATAATCACATGTAAATTACATACTGTATTGAATCGAATAAATTTTTAGAAAAATAACTTTGGTATAGCGACAAAAGCAGGTTGCAAAATATAAGCTAAGCGTAAAAGTGATATTATGAAAAAATTGTGGTTCACTGCGAAAGAATTAGCAGGGTTAGAAGGTCTTCCATCTTCACCTCAAGGCATTAACTTGATGGCAAGAAGGGAAGGTTGGAAAAATCGACGAAAAAGAGGCGTTCAAGGGAAGGCCGTTGAATACTATGTAGAAAGTTTACCAAATGAGATCCAAAGGCAACTCTCACTTCACGAGCCATCGACACCTTATCAAGTGCAGCGGATTGATGCGCTACAAATTTGGTCTGAAGCTTATTATCAATTGACTGAAGCTGAGCGGAAAACGTTCGTAAAATATATTCTTCGTCACGGGCTATCGTCATTATTGGCTAAAATTGAGCCTGAAGAAGAGTAGGAAATTAAAAGGGTGAAATCACTTTCACCCTTTTAATTGTTTGTGTCGTGCTCTATCTATGGTTATGAATGACGCTGAATTGCCACATGTGCTAAGCCAATCAAGGCTTCTTTATAAACAGAGTCTTCAAGCGCATTTAAAGCATCAATGGCTTTTTGTGCCTCTTCTTGCGCACGTTGGTATGTGTATTCTAAGGAGCCACAGCGTTTCATTGTGCTAAGAACGGTTTCTAACAGATGACGCCCATTACCTTGCTCAATAGCTTGCCTGATCAGAGCTGACTCTTCTTCATTACCATGTTGCATTGCGTGTAATAGTGGGAGCGTTGGTTTCCCTTCATCAAGATCATCACCTGTATTTTTACCCAATTGAGTATTATCAGCATCATAATCCAGAAGATCGTCAACTAATTGGAATGCCGTACCAATATAGCGACCATAGTCTTGCAATGCTTTCTCTTGCTCAGGTGTTGCATTAGCTAAAATAGCGGAGGCATGGGATGCCGCTTCAAATAGGCGCGCAGTTTTACTGTAGATCACCTGCATATAGCTCTCTTCAGTAATATCAGGATCGTTACAGTTCATCAGCTGTAAAACTTCACCTTCTGCGATCACGTTGGTGGCTTCAGACATGAGTTTTAGAACACGCATCGAATCCAGATCCGTCATCATCTGGAAGGATCGTGTATAAATAAAGTCGCCCACTAATACGCTTGCAGCATTACCAAATACCGCATTAGCTGTCTGCTTCCCGCGACGCATATCCGATTCATCGACCACATCATCATGCAATAAAGTGGCTGTATGGATAAATTCGATTAATGCAGCGACTTGGATATGTTTGTGTTCAGAATAGCCAAGGGATCGTCCCGCAAGGATCGCGATCATCGGACGGATCCTTTTTCCGCCCCCACTCACGATGTAATAACCTAATTGATTGATTAATGCTACGTCTGAGTTTAATTGGCTGAGGATCGCTTCATTTACTGCTGACATATCCTCGGCTGTCAGTTCAACGATAGATTCTAAATTCATTGTAATATATTCATATTATTAGTTTTTGGGGAATTCCCTAAGTCAAAAATGGGAAAACCGATATCACAGTAATGACGTAAGCATAACACTATTAATAATAAGATTATCGGGTGAAATGCAAAAAATGTTTAAATAAGTAACAATTCAAGATATTCCTGATAAATCAGCTGGAAAAAGATATGACTGATAAAAAAGTCGTATTTTTTGTAATCTAACTGCATTATAGGCTTGTATTCTGCTGCTTTTTTGCGTAGAATTCGCGCCCTATTGTGAATATTTTATAGCGTGCTCTGGAATTGAAATATTTAGCGAGTACGCGGAAAGCGGAGTTAATATGTACGCGGTTTTCCAAAGTGGTGGTAAACAACACCGAGTTAGCGAAGGTCAAACTGTCCGCCTAGAAAAGCTGGACATCGCAACAGGTGAAACTGTTGAATTTGATCACGTTCTGATGGTTGCTAATGGCGATGAGATCCAAATCGGTGCTCCTATCGTTGAAGGCGTTAAAGTGAAAGCGGAAGTAGTTGCACACGGTCGTGGCGATAAAGTTAAAATCGTTAAGTTCCGTCGTCGTAAACACAGCCGTAAACAGCAAGGTCACCGTCAGTGGTTCACTGATGTTAAGATCACTGTCATCGCTTAAGATTTAGGAGAGCAGATTAATGGCACACAAAAAGGCTGGTGGTTCGACTCGTAACGGTCGTGACTCAGAAGCAAAACGTTTAGGTGTTAAACGTTTTGGTGGTGAAGCTGTATTAGCAGGTAGCATCATCGTTCGTCAACGTGGTACTAAGTTCCACGCAGGTAACAACGTTGGTTGTGGCCGTGACCACACTCTGTTCGCATTAGCGGACGGTAAAGTTAAATTTGAAGTTAAAGGTCCTAACAATCGTAAATTTATCAGCATCGAAGCTGAATAAGTTTTCTGACTTTTAATTTTTGAATTAAAGCCCTGCAAAAACCTTTTGCGGGGCTTTTTATATTCAGAATACGCCATCTCTGGGTAATACCGCCATTCGGCACTATAATGGCCAGCAGACGGAGAAAGAATTATGAAATTTGTAGATGAAGCCAAAATTTTGGTCGTGGCAGGAGATGGTGGCAATGGTTGTGTCAGCTTCCGCCGTGAAAAATATATCCCGAAAGGTGGACCTGACGGTGGTGACGGTGGTGACGGTGGAGATGTCTACTTACAGGCAGACGAAAACCTTAACACGCTGATTGACTATCGTTTTGAAAAATCATTTCGTGCAGAACGTGGTCAAAATGGTCAAAGCCGTGAGTGTACAGGTAAACGTGGTCAAGACATCACGGTAAAAGTCCCTGTAGGAACGCGTGTACGCGATCTTGGCACCAACGAAGTACTCTGTGACATGACTCGTCACGATCAACGCCACATGGTCGCTAAAGGCGGTTTCCATGGGCTTGGTAACACCCGTTTCAAATCTTCTGTTAACCGTGCTCCGCGTCAGCGTACCATGGGAACAAAAGGTGAAACGCGTGAGATCTTATTAGAATTGATGTTACTTGCGGACGTAGGAATGCTGGGGATGCCGAATGCGGGTAAATCCACCTTTATTCGCTCCGTATCAGCTGCAAAACCAAAAGTTGCAGATTATCCATTTACTACCTTGGTCCCAAGCCTGGGTGTGGTACGTATGGATAACGAGCAAAGCTTTGTAGTTGCAGATATTCCTGGGTTGATCGAAGGCGCGGCAGAAGGTGCGGGTCTGGGGATTCAATTCCTGAAGCACTTAGAACGCTGTCGTGTATTACTGCATCTTATTGATATTTGCCCAATTGACGAATCGGATCCAGTAGAAAATGCCAAGATCATCGTGGGTGAATTAGAGAAATACAGCGAAAAACTGGCACAAAAACCACGTTGGTTAGTCTTCAACAAAGTGGATATCTTAGGTGAAGAAGAGTCTGCAAAACGTGCAGCCGAAATTGCCAAAGGTATGGGCTGGGAAGATAAGTATTATATGATTTCTGCGGTGAACCACGAAGGTGTGAAAGCACTGTGTTGGGATATCATGGAGTTCATGAATACTCAGCCGCGTAATATGGCAGTTGAAGATGAAAATAGCCAACCAGAAAAAGTTGAATTCATGTGGGATGATTACCACAAAGAGCAGCTTTCTGGTGCTGAAGATCTTGATGACGACTGGGATGATGATTGGGATGAAGATGACGACGAAGGTGTCGAATTCATTTATCAAAAATAAGCATGCTTAAGTCACATAAAAAGGCACAACTTGCGAAGGTTGTGCCTTTTTTATTATCTAGATCCTAAAAGGATCTTTGATAGGATCAGTTCTTCTGATAGAGATCGCGATAAAGGCGGCTTTCAAAACGAACCAATGGTACCCGGCGGCTGTTGTATTGACTTTGTGGAACTGCATAAGCAGAAATAAACTGAACAAATGCCACTTTCTCGCCACTCGCAGTCGTAATAAAGCCCGCGAGGTTATAAACGCCTTGTAGTGCGCCTGTTTTCGCTGATACTTTGCCATTGACTCCAGCCTCATCCAAGCCACCACGATAACGTAATGTCCCGTCATGCCCTGCAAGTGGCAGCATTGAAATGTAATCGAGCTGCTGATCATTTTTCGCGATAAATTGCAAAACTTGCATCATTGTCGCAGGGGTGATCAAGTTATGGCGAGATAAACCAGAACCATCGACCATTACTGTGTTGCCCAAATCAATACCTGCTTTTTGTTTGAGAACTTGTCTAACCGCATCAGAGCCTGAGCGCCAAGTACCCGGTACACCATAATAATCCCGACCAATGGTTCTAAAAACAGTATCAGCAATCATGTTATCTGATTTTTTCAGCATGATTTTTAATAGATCATGCAGTGGCTTGGATTCTGTTTTGACGAGTACTTGAGACTGAGGCGTTGGTTGAGTTCGTTTTTTAACCGCTCCGGATAGCTCAATACCTGCAACCTGCAGTTCATTTTTGACGATAGCACCTGAGTAGCTGGCACCATTTTGTACAGCAAATGCGAGTGGCAAGGGTTCGCTACGTTGGGTTAAGCAGCCTGTTAAGGTATAGCGATTCAATTCGCCAGGAACAACGTCTAACTCGCAGTAACGAGCTTCTGGTGAGCCTTTAGCGAGGGTTTTGACCTCACTAAACATATTAACGGGGTAGAAACTCGCTGTTTTGATATATGCCATCTCCCCAGCTTTATCTGATGGGTAAAGGGAAACAGAAAAACAGTTTCGATCAATAATTGCGGCAGCCGGCGGAGCACTAAAACACTGTGTCATGTCGTTCCATACCCAGCCAGGTGCTTTATCATGGCTAGCAAAAGCTGAAATATCGACAATAAGGTCACCATCGACTTTATGTATGCCAACTTGTTTCAAGGCATTGACCATATTTCGAATTTGCTGGCGCGTTAAGGTTGGGTCTCCACTAAAACGGATCACCAAGTCCCCAGACAATGTATTGTTATTCAACTTTCCATTGGTTTCAAAGTTAGTCACAAAACGGTAGTCAGGACCAAGTTGTAATAATGCAGCAAGGGCAGTAACAACTTTTTGTGTACTGGCGGGCAGAGCCATCTGTTGAGCGTTATAATCGATAAGAGGGGTATTACTTCCTACTTTTTGCGCAACCAGAGCAAGGTTAGTGCCGTCAGGGAGATACTGCTTGTAATCATCGATAGGGATAGCAGAAGCTTGCGACGTGATGAAGGCAAGCCCTAAAGTGAAGATTAATTTTCTGGTTGATGTTAGTAGCGACATATATTTCACGCATTAGGGTAGACATAGTGCACATACTAAAGTGTAATGCCCAATAAAGTAAACGATGATCCGCTATTAACTCTCAGTTAAAATAGCGAACAGTATGATAAGATAAGTCATTAAGTTGGTCTGATTGAGTTATTGACACCCTAAGTTGTTGAACACCCCCTACATACCCTGGTGTTCGGTGTACTGTTGTTACAAAATCAGGAAGATACTTTTTTAGATAGGATTGAATTAGAGGTATTTATCAAATGAAACAGATTCCAATGACGGTATTTGGTGCTAACAAGCTAAGAGAAGAGCTCGAGTATCTGAAATCTGTCCGTCGCCCTGAAATTATTGCTTCGATTGCTGAAGCTCGCGAACATGGCGATTTAAAAGAAAACGCGGAATATCATGCTGCGCGTGAGCAACAAGGCTTTTGTGAAGGCCGTATTCAAGAGATTGAATCTAAACTTTCTCATTCTCAAGTGATTGACGTGACAAAAATGGCAAATAATGGTCGAGTCATTTTTGGTGCGACGGTTTCTGTATTGAATGTGGATACTGACGAAGAGTTAACCTATCGAATCGTAGGTGATGATGAAGCTGACATTAAAGTGAACTTAATCTCAGTGAACTCACCGATTGCACGTGGGTTAGTGGGTAAAGAAGTTGATGATGTCGTGACAATTAAGACACCGGGCGGAGATGTTGAATTCGAAATTCTTAAAGTTGAGTATATCTGATTCCTATTTCCCTGAATTGGTTATATTATTTTACTGATTTAGAGAAAAAGGCCGCTGGCGGCCTTTTTCGTCATATAAAACATGCGTTCAATGGCATTTTTATATAAATGAGTAGTTATTATTTAGGTAAACTAATTTTGCGCTCTACTGATGGACGATAGAGAACAAGAATTTTACCGATAACTTGAACATTTGCTGCACCAGTTTCGCGAACAATCGCTTCAGCGATCAAATTTTTAGTTTCACGATCTTCGCCAGCGATTTTGACTTTGATAAGCTCATGGTGTGCTAATGAGACTTCGATTTCAGCCAAAACACCCTCAGTTAAACCATTGTTGCCAATCATAACAACTGGGTTTAAGTGATGAGCGAGACTTTTTAGGTGTTGAATTTGTTTTTTGTTAAGATTCATCGATTTTTTGCTTGGTTAGTATTGAAAATGGCATATTCTACCGCCATCTGATTACTATCACCATCTATTAATCTTGTTTGATGGTAATGAAGCAGCTAATGATTACCCGAAAGTAATCCAGTAACAGGTTGGCAGCGCGTTAACACTTTCCCAGTAAACAGCGTTATTTATGTGACTTGGGTAGAAAAAATGAAGCTAACTCTCTGTAACTTGAAGAATGTCGGGAAATGTATTTCTATTAGTATAGTTGGAAAGTGCAATGGCCAATAAAAAACGTTCAGCAAGCTCCAGTCGTTGGTTGCAAGAACATTTTAGTGATAAATATGTTCAGCAAGCACAAAAGAAAGGGCTCCGCTCGCGTGCATGGTTTAAACTGGATGAAATCCAGCAAAGTGATAAGATTTTTAAACCAGGTATGACCGTTGTTGATTTAGGTGCTGCCCCTGGTGGATGGTCACAATACGTTGTTGGTCAAATTGGTCACAACGGTCGTATTATTGCTTGTGACTTACTACCAATGGATCCAATCGTCGGCGTGGATTTCCTTCAAGGGGATTTTCGTGATGATGCCGTGCTAGCTGCTTTGTTAGAGCGAGTGGGCGATAAAAAAGTACAAGTGGTTATGTCTGACATGGCCCCAAATATGAGCGGAACACCCGCAGTGGATATTCCCCGCTCTATGTATCTGGTTGAATTAGCATTGGATATGTGCCGTGCGGTATTGGCTCCTGGGGGAAGTTTTATCGTTAAAGTATTTCAGGGAGAAGGCTTTGACGAATACCTTAGGGATATCCGCTCCCTGTTTACGAAGGTTAAAGTTCGTAAACCCGAATCTTCGCGGGCACGATCGCGTGAAGTATACATTGTAGCGACAGGACTAAAACTATAGTACCCTGAGCGTTATTTGTTAACACAGTTGTAAGGTGAGGTTAATCCCTTGAGTGACATGGCGAAAAACCTAATTCTCTGGTTAGTCATCGCAGTTGTTCTGATGTCCTTGTTCCAGAGTTTTGGCCCAAGCGATTCGAATAGTCGCAGAGTTGATTATTCAACGTTTATCAATGAGTTAGCCCAGGATCAGGTACGTGAAGTTCGTATCACAGGTCGTGAATTGAACGTCAGAAAAGCGGATAACAGCCGCTACACTACTTATCTGCCTATGCAGGATGAGAAGTTGTTAGACACCTTGTTAAACAAGAATGTTACTGTCGTCGGTGAACCACCAGAAGAGCCTAGCTTACTGACATCTATTTTCATTTCCTGGTTCCCAATGCTGCTGTTGATTGGTGTCTGGATCTTCTTTATGCGCCAAATGCAAGGTGGCGGCGGTAAAGGGGCGATGTCATTCGGTAAAAGCAAAGCTCGTATGCTGACAGAAGATCAGATCAAAACAACATTTGCTGATGTTGCGGGCTGTGATGAAGCGAAAGAGGAAGTGGGTGAGATCGTAGACTTCCTACGTGAACCAGCTCGTTTCCAAAAACTCGGTGGTAAAATTCCGAAAGGTGTCCTGATGGTAGGACCGCCGGGTACAGGTAAAACATTACTCGCTAAAGCTATTGCGGGTGAAGCAAAAGTCCCATTCTTTACCATTTCTGGTTCTGACTTCGTGGAAATGTTTGTGGGTGTGGGGGCTTCCCGTGTTCGTGATATGTTCGAACAAGCGAAAAAAGCGGCTCCTTGTATCATCTTTATCGATGAAATCGATGCTGTTGGTCGTCAACGTGGCGCAGGCTTAGGTGGTGGTCACGATGAACGTGAACAGACACTGAACCAAATGCTGGTTGAGATGGATGGTTTCGAAGGTAATGAAGGTATTATCGTGATCGCGGCAACTAACCGTGCTGATGTTCTGGATCCTGCATTACTGCGTCCAGGTCGTTTTGACCGTCAAGTTGTGGTTGGTTTGCCAGATGTTCGTGGTCGTGAGCAAATCTTAAAAGTTCATATGCGTCGTGTGCCAATCGATCCAGCAGTTGATACTACGATTCTGGCTCGTGCTACCCCTGGTTTCTCGGGTGCGGAATTAGCAAACTTAGTGAACGAAGCGGCATTGTTTGCAGCGCGTGAAAATAAACGTGTTGTTACCATGGCTGAATTCGAAAGAGCACGCGATAAAGTATGGCTGGGTGCTGAGCACCGCTCACTGATGATGACTGAAGAGCAGAAAGAATCGACAGCCTATCATGAAGCTGGACACGCAATCGTTGGTTACTTAATGCCAGAGCATGACCCTGTGCATAAAGTGACAATTATTCCTCGTGGCCGTGCTCTGGGTGTGACTTTCTACTTACCTGAAGGCGACCAAATCAGTGCGAGCCGCCAGAAGTTAGAAGGAAATATCGCAAGTACATACGGTGGTCGTATTGCAGAAGAACTGATCTACGGTTATGACAAAATCTCAACTGGCGCATCAGGTGATATTCAGCAAGCAACCAGCACTGCGAGAAAAATGGTGACTCAGTGGGGCTTTTCTGACAAGTTAGGTCCAGTGTTATATTCTGAAGAAGAGGGTCCTGCATTCTTAGGTCGTTCAGGGCAGAGCTCAACTTACTCTGATGAAACTGCACGTATCATTGACGAAGAAATTAAAGCAATCATCGACCGTGGTTATCAGGTTGCACATAAAACCTTAACCGACAATATGGATATTCTGCATGCGATGAAAGATGCATTATTGAAATATGAAACAATCGATATGCCAATGATTGATGACCTGATGAATCGCCGTCCAGTACGCGCGCCAGCAGGCTGGGATGAGGATAAAAAAGTGAACAATGTTACAGGTTCATTTGGTGCTGCGGCTAGCACATCAAAACCTGAAGCAAAGCCAGCTGAGACTCAACCAGAAGAGCCAACTGAAAAATCAGATGAAAACGATTCATCCGATAATAACGAGAGCAAGCCACAATAAGCTGTCGTGATAAGTTGAATAATTAAAAACCCCAGGTTACTGGGGTTTTTTACGTTAAGGAAAAATAATCATGCATATTAAAGCCCGAGGTCGCCTCCTTGACTTATCAACCCCTCAAGTGATGGGGATTCTGAATGTTACTCCTGACTCATTTTCAGATGGTGGCACTCATAATCGTTATCATGATGCCCTCGACCATGTTGCTAAAATGGTCCAAGCCGGCGCAACAATTATTGATATCGGCGGCGAATCAACTCGACCAGGTGCTGCTGAAGTTTCGATTAGTGAGGAGCTCGATCGTGTTGTACCCGTGGTAGACGCTATTGCAAAGCGTTTTGATGTGTGGATTTCTGTCGACACTTCGAAAGCTCAAGTTATGGATGAAGCCGCAAAAGTAGGTATGCATATTATTAATGACATTCGTTCACTACATGAAGCAGGTTCCCTTGAAGTGGCTGCAAGGCTGGGGCTACCAGTGTGTATTATGCATATGCAAGGTCAGCCGAGAACAATGCAAGATGCACCAAATTATGTGGATGTTGTCAAAGACGTTAAAGATTATCTTGCCGGTGAAATTGAACGCTGTGTGGCGGCGGGAATTGATAAACAGCAAATAATCCTCGATCCAGGCTTTGGTTTTGGCAAGAACCTGTCGCATAATTACCAGCTACTAGCGCATTTAGATCAATTTCATGATTTCGGACTACCGCTCTTGGCAGGACTGTCACGGAAATCTATGATTGGACAATTATTAAATGTTCCACCTCAAGAACGTCTTGCGGGCAGCTTAGCTTGTGCCACCATTGCGGCAATGCAAGGGGCACAAATTATCCGAGTTCATGATGTGAAAGAGACTGTACAAGCAATGCAAGTCGTTCAGATGACTCTGTCAGAAAAGGAAAAATTAGCGTATGAGTAACCGTAAATATTTTGGTACTGATGGTATTCGTGGAAAAGTAGGCGACAGCCCAATTACTCCTGATTTTGTTTTAAAATTAGGCTGGGCCGCAGGTAAAGTGCTGGCTCGTCACGGTTCACGTAAAATTATCATTGGTAAAGATACGCGTATTTCTGGCTATATGTTGGAGTCTTCATTAGAAGCTGGTTTAGCTGCGGCAGGGTTATCCGCATCATTTACAGGCCCAATGCCAACACCAGCTGTGGCTTACTTAACTCGTACTTTCCGTGCAGAGGCAGGGATTGTGATTTCAGCTTCTCATAACCCTTACTATGATAACGGGATTAAGTTCTTCTCTATTGACGGAACTAAACTGCCTGACGAAGTTGAAGAAGCCATTGAAGCTGAAATGGAAAAACCGATCACTTGCGTTGAATCAGCAGAACTTGGTCGTGCGAACCGTATCGTTGATGCGGCGGGGCGTTACATTGAATTCTGCAAAGGGACATTCCCTAACGAACAGAGCTTAAACAGCCTTAAAGTGGTTTTAGATTGTGCGAACGGCGCCACTTATCATATTGCACCAAACGTTTTCAGTGAGTTAGGTGCTCAAGTCATCACTATGGGTTGTGATCCTAATGGGATCAACATCAACGAAGAGTGTGGTGCTACTGACGTTCGTAAGTTACAAGAGCGTGTGATTGCAGAAAAGGCAGATGTGGGCTTAGCGTTTGATGGTGATGGTGACCGGATCATTATGGTCGACCATCAAGGTAATAAAGTCGATGGCGACCAAATACTGTATATCATTGCTCGTGAAGCGCTGCGTCAAGGTCAGTTAAAAGGTGGCGTTGTCGGTACTCTAATGAGCAACATGGGTCTGGAAATAGCCCTGAAACAGTTAGGTATCCCGTTTGAGCGTGCAAAAGTGGGAGACCGTTATGTGCTCGAAAAATTACAAGAAAAAGGCTGGCGTATGGGGGCTGAAAACTCCGGTCATGTGATTTTATTAGATAAAACCACCACAGGTGACGGTATTGTCGCTGGTCTTCAAGTGTTAAGTGCAATGGTTCGTAACCACATGAGCTTACATGACCTGTGTAGCGGTATGAAGCTTCTACCTCAAATTCTTGTTAACGTGCGCTTTAAAGGCAAACACGATCCTTTGCAAAGTGAAGCGGTTGTTGCTGCGAATGAACAAGTTGAAAAAGAGTTAGCGGGTAAAGGGCGTGTGTTACTGAGAAAGTCAGGTACTGAGCCTCTGATCCGTGTCATGGTTGAAGGTGAAAACGAAGACGTTGTCACTGAAATGGCAAACCGCATTGCCGATGCAGTTAAAGCGGCCGGTTAATGTTGCACATTCTCCCTTATCGCGGATAAAAACTGACCTAAGGGAGAGAAATTACTAAGCTGAGTATGATATTTCGATGGTTTGCTGTTTTTTTCTTCAATTAGTCAAATGAAATCAAAATAGACTTGCTTGTCAGCTCAGCTTTGGTTAGTATTCGCACCTGCTCAATTCCGTAATAGTGTTTTGAGTAGGTGTGCAGTATAAGGGTCATAGCATAGGCTATGCGCCGTAACTGAATAGGTAACTCAAATGTATATAGCTCTTTTAGTTGTTTTCTTGCTCGCGGCTATCGGCCTGATTGGTCTGGTCATGTTACAGCAAGGTAAAGGTGCTGACATGGGTGCATCATTCGGTGCGGGCGCTTCTGCAACACTGTTTGGTTCATCGGGTTCAGGTAACTTCATGACCCGCATGACTGGAATCTTGGCTGCTGTGTTTTTCGTTATCAGTTTAATTCTTGGCAACATGACTGCCAACAAGTATGGAACTGGTGCAGGTAGTAAGTGGGAAAACATTAGCGAACCGGCAAAAGTCGAGCAACCAACAGACGTTCCGGCAGCACCAGCAACACCAACGAGCGATATTCCTCGTTAAGTGTGAAAGATTCCGGATGACCGCATTGTGTTCTCATCAATGTAGTCTCAACTAGCAGTAACGTAGTAAGAAGTTAAAAATTTGAGGTTATTGATTGATAAATTAGTAACCTCGCCTCAGTGCCGAGGTGGTGAAATTGGTATACACGCTACCTTGAGGTGGTAGTGCCTACAAAACGGGCGTACGGGTTCAAGTCCCGTCCTCGGCACCATTATTTTAGACGACTTGTGAAGTCACAATAGTCAGTGTAAAATAGTCACGTTTCGAACGCGGGATGGAGCAGCATGGTAGCTCGTCGGGCTCATAACCCGAAGGTCGTTGGTTCAAATCCAGCTCCCGCAACCATTTCTCTTAGTCAAACATATCTTGCAGCAACAATATCAGATATCGTTATCGTAATTTCTCATCGATTTATCTAGATTTTCAAGGTATACTAAGAGCACGGTAAACCCATGCACTATGGGTCCAGTTACAAAAGCCCCGAATTTCGGGGTTTTTTGTTATTTGACAATCGAATTAACTGGGCTTTATGCCCTTTTTTTATGTCTGGGGGTGGGCTTGTCCACATTAGAGCAAAAATTAACAGAGATGGTTTCGGCACCAGTGGAAGCACTAGGCTTTGAGTTTGTAGGCTTAGAATTTGTTCGCGGGCGTACGTCGACACTGCGTATTTTCATTGATAGTGAAGAAGGCATCACTGTTGATGACTGTGCTGATGTCAGCCATCAAGTGAGTGCAGTATTGGATGTCGAAGATCCAATTTCTGTGATTTATAACCTTGAGATATCGTCACCGGGTATGGAACGTCCACTGTTCACCATCGCTCATTATGAGCGTTTTATGGGTGAAGAAGTGGCTCTGTCACTGCGTATAGCGATGCAGAACCGTCGTAGATGGCAAGGAATTATCAAAGCCGTTGATGGTGAAATGATTACGGTTACTGTAGATGGTAAGGATGAGGTGTTCGCCCTCGGCAACATCCAGAAAGCTAACTTAGTACCACACTTTTAATTAAGTTCAATGAGGCAACTAGGATGAACAAAGAAATTCTGGCTGTTGTTGAAGCGGTTTCTAACGAAAAATCCCTCCCTCGTGAAAAAATCTTCGAGGCTCTGGAAACTGCGCTGGCGACAGCAACGAAAAAGAAATATGAGCAAGAGATTGATGTTCGCGTAGAAATCGATCGTAAATCGGGTGATTTCGATACGTTTCGTCGTTGGGTGATTGTTGACGAAGTCACAATGCCAACGCGTGAAATTACACTGGAAGCTGCACAATTTGAAGATCCTGCATTGCAGCTAGGTGAATACGTCGAAGACCAAATCGAATCAGTTGTATTTGACCGTATTACCACGCAAACCGCTAAGCAAGTTATCGTACAAAAAGTTCGTGAAGCTGAGCGTGCGATGGTGGTTGACCAATTCCGTGAGCAACAAGGTGAAATCATCACTGCTCAGGTTAAAAAAGTTAACCGTGAAAACATTACCTTAGATTTAGGTAATAATGCAGAAGCTGTGATCCTGCGCGAAGATATGCTACCACGCGAGAACTTCCGCCCTGGTGACCGTATCCGCGGAGTCCTGTATGATGTTCGCCCTGAAGCTCGTGGCGCACAGCTTTTTGTAACTCGTTCTCGTCCAGAGATGCTGGTTGAATTATTCCGCATCGAAGTACCAGAAATTGGCGAAGAAATCATTGAGATCAAAGCTGCGGCTCGTGATCCCGGTTCTCGTGCAAAAATCGCAGTAAAAACGAACGACAAGCGTATCGATCCAGTTGGAGCTTGTGTTGGTATGCGCGGTGCTCGAGTTCAAGCGGTTTCTAGTGAATTAGGCGGCGAGAGAATCGACATTGTGTTATGGGATGATAACCCAGCGCAATTCGTTATTAATGCTATGGCTCCGGCAGATGTGGCATCTATTGTGGTTGATGAAGACAACTGTACGATGGATGTTGCCGTTGAAAGCAGTAACTTAGCACAAGCAATTGGACGTAATGGACAAAACGTTCGCTTAGCGGCTCAGTTACTGAAAATCCACCGTGGTGATGACAAGTGGGAACTGAATGTCATGACAGCGGAAGAGCTGAATGCAAAACATCAGGCAGAAGCACACGCTTCTATTGAAACATTCACTAAGCATCTAGATATTGATGAAGAGTTTGCTACAACACTTGTTGAAGAAGGCTTCTCGACATTAGAAGAACTGGCTTACGTGCCTATTAAAGAACTTCTGGAAATTGACGGTCTTGATGAAGAAACCGTTGAAGTTCTACGTGAAAGAGCAAAAGCTGCCCTCACCACAATTGAACTAGCTCAAAAAGAGAGTTTGGGTGATAATCAGCCAGCAGAAGATTTGTTGAATCTTGATGGTATGGATCGTACTCTGGCCTATAATTTGGCTACTCACGGTATCTGTACACTGGAAGATCTTGCTGAGCAGGGCATCGACGACCTGATTGATATCGAAGGTCTGAATAATGAGAAAGCAGGTGAACTCATTATGGCAGCACGTAATATTTGCTGGTTCGGAAACGATGCGTAAACACTGTAGCAGGAAGGAACGGCATGACAGAAACTGTAAAATCACTGGCAACGGAAATTCAAACCACAGTTGAACGCCTGGTACAGCAATTTGCTGAAGCAGGGATCACGAAAGGTGCGAATGACTCTGTTAGCCAGACTGAAAAAGAAACTTTACTGAACCACTTAAACCGTGAACAAGGCGGAGCAGCGGGTCAGCCAAGTAAATTAACACTGCAGCGTAAAACTCGTAGTACGCTGAGTGTTCCAGTCACCGGTGGCAAAAGCAAATCGGTAAATGTTGAAGTCCGCAAAAAACGCACTTATGTGAACCGCGACGCTGAAGAAGCGCAAGCGGAAGAGCAGGCGCAGCGTGAAGCGGAAGAGCAAGCACAGCGCGAAGCTGAGGAACTGGCAAAACGTGAAGTTGAAGCGAAACGTGCAGCGGAAGATGCTGCAAAACGTGACGCTGAAGCTAACGCAAAACGTGAAGCCGAAGAGAAAGCAAAACGTGAAGCAGCTGATAAAGCTACGCGCGAAGTAGCGGAAAGAGAAAAAGTGAAACAAAGCGAAAATCAAAAACCAAGCAAAGCGGCGACAGAAAGTAACGCTGACAAACAGCGTCTTGAAGCCGAAGCTGCCCAACTGAAACGCAAAGCGGAAGAAGAAACTCAACGTAAAGTTGAAGCTGATGCGCGTCGTGTTGCTGAAGAAGCCCGTAAAATGGCTGAAGAAAAAGCGGGAGACTGGAACTCAGAGAGTAAATCTGAAGAAGACAGCGACTATCATACAACGACATCTACTCACGCTCGTGCGGCAGAAGATGAAAGTGATGAGAAAGAAGAAGGTCGTCGTTCACGTAACCGTACCGCAAAAGCACCTCGTCAAAAGAAAGGTAATAAACTTTCTGAAAAAGCGGATCGCGAAGAAGAACGCGCAGCTGGTCGTTCAGGTCGCTCTAAAGGTAAGCAACGTAAAGGTAGCTCTTTACAACAAAGCTTCACCAAACCTGTTGCAGCAGTAAACCGTGATGTCGTTATCGGCGAAACTATCACTGTTGGCGAATTAGCGAACAAGATGGCGGTTAAAGGCTCTCAAGTCATTAAAACGATGATGAAAATGGGCGCAATGGCAACCATCAACCAAGTGATTGACCAAGAAACTGCACAATTAGTTGCAGAAGAAATGGGTCACAAAGTTATTTTGCGTCGTGAGAATGAGTTAGAAGAATCGGTAATGAATGACCGTGACACTGGCTCCGCAGTAAGAGAACCTCGCGCGCCAGTTGTTACTATCATGGGTCACGTTGACCACGGTAAAACCTCTTTACTGGATTACATTCGTTCAACGAAAGTGGCATCAGGTGAAGCAGGTGGTATTACTCAGCACATCGGTGCATACCATGTTCAAACTGACAAAGGTATGATCACCTTCTTAGACACCCCAGGTCACGCCGCGTTTACATCAATGCGTGCTCGTGGTGCTCAGGCAACGGATATCGTTGTTCTGGTTGTTGCTGCGGATGATGGTGTTATGCCTCAAACAATCGAAGCTATCCAGCATGCGAAAGCAGCGGGTGTGCCAATCGTTGTTGCGGTAAACAAAATGGATAAACCAGAAGCTGACCCAGATCGCGTCAGAAATGAGCTGTCTCAGTACGGCGTTATTTCTGAAGAGTGGGGCGGTGACACTCAGTTTATCGGTGTATCTGCGAAAGTCGGTACCGGTATCGATGAACTGTTAGATGCTATTTTACTGCAAGCTGAAGTTTTAGAACTGAAAGCAGTCTATGCAGGCATGGCAAGCGGTGTAGTTGTTGAATCTTACCTAGACAAAGGTCGTGGCCCAGTTGCTACAATCTTAGTTCAAGAAGGTACATTGAACAAAGGCGACATCGTGCTGTGTGGATTTGAATATGGCCGTATTCGTGCAATGCGCAACGAATTAGGTAAGGAAGTGCTGTCTGCGGGGCCTTCAATGCCAGTTGAGATTCTGGGTCTGTCCAGTGTTCCTTCTGCCGGTGATGAAGCTACCGTGGTTCGTGATGAGAAGAAAGCGCGTGAAGTTGCCCTGTATCGTCAAGGTAAATTCCGTGATGTGAAATTAGCTCGTCAGCAGAAATCTAAACTGGAAAACATGTTTGCTAACATGGAAGAAGGTAAAGTTTCTGAACTGAATATTGTACTGAAAACTGACGTTCAAGGTACCTGTGAAGCTATCACTGACTCTCTGATGAAACTGTCAACTGATGAAGTTAAAATTAAAATCATTGGTTCAGGCGTGGGTGGTATCACCGAAACTGACGCAACTCTGGCAGCGGCTTCTAATGCGATTATTCTTGGCTTTAACGTCCGTGCGGATGCATCTGCTCGTCGTGTAGTTGAAAGCGAAAGTGTTGATTTACGTTACTACTCAGTTATCTATAGCCTGATTGATGAAATCAAACAAGCGATGAGTGGTATGTTGGCACCAGAATACAAACAGCAAATCATGGGTCTTGCAGAAGTCCGTGATGTATTTAAATCACCGAAATTTGGTGCAATTGCTGGTTGTATGGTTACTGAAGGTACCATCAAACGTAATAATCCAATTCGCGTTCTGCGTGATAACGTGGTTATCTACGAAGGTGAGCTGGAATCACTGCGCCGCTTTAAAGATGACGTTAGTGAAGTTCGTAACGGTATGGAATGTGGTATCGGTGTTAAGAACTACAACGATGTCCGTACCGGCGATATGATCGAAGTCTTTGAAATTATCGAAGTTAAGCGTTCAATCGACGGTTAATTTTGTGAGTACCCACGAGAGATTGTGGTGACAAAATAGTATTGATGAGGGGGCGATTGCCCCCTTTATTGTCAGGAGATATAACGATGGCAAAAGAATTCAGTCGTTCTCAGCGCGTAGCGCAAGAAATGCAAAAAGAAATTGCGATTATCTTGCAGCGTGAGATCAAAGATCCTCGTATTGGAATGGCAACCGTTTCTGGTGTTGAGCTGTCACGGGATCTGGCATACGGTAAAGTCTTTGTTACTTTCTTTAACTTTGCGAATGAAAAAAGTGAAGAAGAGATGGTGGCTGACGGTATCAAAGCCTTAAATGAAGCATCAGGTTTCATTCGTTCATTACTGGGGAAAGCGATGCGTTTACGTATTATTCCTGAATTAACGTTTGAATATGACAACTCATTGGTTGATGGTATGCGTATGTCTAACTTAGTCTCAAACGTGATCCGTAGTGACGAAGAACGTCGTGCTGGTACAGATAGTAAAGAGGAAAAATAATGGGGCGTCGTCGTAGCGGGCGCAATATTGACGGCGTTGTGCTGTTAGATAAGCCCACCGATATTTCCTCAAATGATGCGCTGCAAAAAGTGCGGCGCTTTTTCAACGCGAATAAAGCAGGGCATACGGGAGCACTTGACCCGTTAGCGACGGGTATGCTGCCGGTCTGTCTTGGTGAAGCGACGAAATTTTCACAATTTTTACTCGACTCAGATAAACGTTATCGGGTGATTGCGCGCCTTGGACAGCGAACGGACACTTCCGACTCCCATGGCGAAATTATCTGTGAGCGTGACATTACCTTTACCGCGAAGCAACTCGAAGAGGCTCTAGAGCATTTTCGTGGTGATACGCTGCAAGTTCCTTCTATGTATTCTGCGCTGAAACATCAAGGGCGCCCACTGTATGAATATGCGAGAAAAGGAATTACGGTAGAGCGTGAAGCGCGTCCTATCACGGTGTATGAACTTCAGTTTATTCGTTGGGATAACAATGAATTAGAACTGGAAATTCACTGCTCTAAAGGCACCTATATTCGTACTATCATTGACGATTTAGGGGAAATGCTTGGATGTGGTGCACATGTGACGTATCTGCGTCGTGTACAAGTGGCAAATTATCCTTACGATCGTATGGTCACTTTGGAGCAATTAGCTGCTTTACGGGCAAAAGTGGATGCGGGTGAAGGTTCGTTTGAATCCCTACTCGATTCCCTATTATTGCCAATGGATACCGCTGTGGTTCATTTTCCTGCGGTGAATATCACTGAAGAAACGGCTGCGTATTTTAAACAGGGTCAGCCTGTGCGTGGTGATGTCAAAGACCTTGCAGAAGGCGATATGATTCGTGTCACTTGCGGTTCAGAGCAGCGGTTTATCGGTATTGCTCTGATTAGTGAAGATGGACGTATTGCACCAAAGCGTTTGGTCGTTGAAAATGAACCGTCCGCATAATGGCGCTTATTGCTTTGCTGTCTTAAGCAGCGTAGAATGGCGGCGCTAAATCTTGAGATGCTAAATTAGAGATTGGCTCTCATCACTTAAATTTATATTATTTTGGAGTTTATTATGTCTCTAAGTACTGAAGCGAAAGCGAAAATCGTTGCTGAATTCGGCCGCGGTGAAAACGACACGGGTTCAAGCGAAGTTCAAATCGCTCTGTTAACTGCTCAAATCAACCATCTGCAAAGCCACTTTTCAGAGCACAAAAAAGATCACCACAGCCGTCGTGGTCTGCTGCGTATGGTTGCTCAGCGTCGTCGTTTACAAGCTTACCTGAAAGGTAAAGATATCGCACGTTACACAGCGCTGATCGAGCGTCTGGGTCTGCGTCGTTAATCTTGTCAGTTTCAGAGGAAAGGGGCCAAATGGCCCCTTTTCTTCTAAAAGTTAGTTGAAAGTTGAAGTAATACTCGAATTATACTTAACTAAAATGTTAAGCTATTATCGATAATTGACTGTTTTAATTAAAACCACTGAAAACTACATCCGATTCGCGCGGCTAATGAGAGGATTGATGATTGGAATATCAATCCTCTCATTAGTCGCGAGGCTGTAGTCAGAAAATAAACCATGCTACGTGAGAATCTCTCGTAGCCTTACAAAAAGGGTAATATTTTGTTAAATCCTATTGTTCGTAAGTTCCAGTATGGCCAGCATACCGTTACATTAGAAACCGGCATGATCGCACGCCAAGCAACGGCTGCGGTGATGGTAAACATGGATGACACCGCAGTATTCGTGACTGCTGTGGCACAGAAAAAAGTTAAAGAAGGGCAAGATTTCTTCCCTTTAACTGTTAACTACCAAGAGCGTACTTACGCAGCGGGTCGTATCCCAGGCAGTTTCTTCCGTCGTGAAGGTCGTCCTGGTGAAGGCGAAACCTTAGTTGCGCGTCTGATTGACCGTCCATTACGCCCTCTGTTCCCAGAAGGCTTCCTGAACGAAATCCAAATCATTGCTACCGTTGTATCTGTTAACCCACAAGTTAACCCTGACATCGTTGCGATGATCGGTGCATCTGCTGCACTGGCACTGTCTGGTGTTCCATTCAATGGTCCTATCGGTGCTGCACGTGTTGGTTTCATTAACGACCAATACGTTCTGAACCCAACTGCAGACGAATTAAAATCAAGCCGTCTGGATTTAGTGGTAGCAGGTACTGACAGCGCAGTATTAATGGTTGAGTCTGAAGCTGAACTGTTAAGCGAAGAACAAATGCTGGGGGCAGTTGTATTTGGTCATGACCAACAACAAGTTGTTATCCAGAATATCAACGAATTAGTGAAAGAAGCGGGCAAAGAGAAGTGGGATTGGCAGCCAGAGCCAGTTAACCAAGCTCTGCACGACCGTGTTGCTGCACTGGCTGAAAGCCGTATGGGCGATGCTTACCGTATCACTGAAAAACAAGAGCGTTATGCTCAAGTTGACTTGATCAAAGAAGAAGTGATTGGCGCGTTGGTTGCTGAAGACGAAAACGTTGATGTTTCTGAAGTGTCAGACATTCTTGCTCACTTAGAAAAACAAGTTGTTCGTAGCCGCGTAATCCGTGGTGAGCCGCGTATTGATGGTCGTGAAAAAGATATGGTTCGTGCATTAGACGTTCGTACTGGTGTTCTGCCACGTACTCACGGTTCTGCACTGTTCACCCGCGGTGAAACTCAGGCACTGGTTACTGCAACATTAGGTACAGAGCGTGATGCACAGGTTATCGACCAATTAATGGGCGAATACACTGACCGCTTCTTATTCCACTACAACTTCCCTCCATACTCTGTTGGTGAGACTGGTATGGTTGGTTCACCTAAACGTCGTGAAATTGGTCACGGTCGCTTAGCGAAACGTGGTGTGCTGGCAGTTATGCCTTCACAAGCAGAATTCCCGTACACTGTACGTGTGGTTTCTGAAATCACTGAATCTAACGGTTCTTCTTCAATGGCATCGGTATGTGGTGCATCTCTGGCTCTGATGGATGCTGGTGTGCCAATTAAAGCTGCTGTTGCGGGTATCGCAATGGGTCTGGTGAAAGAAGGTGACGATTTCGTTGTCCTGTCTGACATCTTAGGTGATGAAGACCACTTAGGTGATATGGACTTTAAAGTAGCGGGTAGCCGTGACGGCATCAGCGCACTGCAAATGGATATCAAAATCGAAGGTATCACTCGCGAAATCATGCAAGTTGCTCTGAACCAAGCTAAAGGTGCGCGCCTGCATATCCTTAGCACAATGGAACAAGCAATCAATAGCCCGCGTGAAGAGATCTCTGAATTTGCTCCACGTATTTACACCATTCGCATCAACCCAGACAAGATCAAAGATGTCATCGGTAAAGGTGGTTCTGTAATCCGTGCATTAACGGAAGAAACAGGTACAACGATCGAGATCGAAGATGATGGTACTGTGAAGATCGCTGCGACTGATGGTCTGAAAGCGAAAGAAGCGATTCGTCGTATTGAAGACATTACCGCAGAAGTTGAAGTGGGTCGTATTTACCAAGGTAAAGTGACTCGTATCGTTGATTTCGGTGCATTCGTTGCTATCGGTGGCGGTAAAGAAGGTCTGGTTCACATTTCTCAAATCGCTGACAAGCGTGTAGAGAAAGTGACTGATTACCTGCAAATGGGTCAAGAAGTTCCTGTTAAGGTGTTAGAAATCGACCGTCAAGGCCGTATTCGCCTGAGCATGAAAGAAGCTGTCGCTGGTGAAGAAGCTCCAGTACAGCAGGAATCAGCAGAATAAGCTGACCTAAAGTGTAGCGCCTGATAAACTTGGGCGCTATCAGCCTAAATTTGCTGACTAGTGGTAATGTAAGGGCGTAGTATGCAGAACTGTATTAACTTTCGTTTTTTAGATAGTCGCACCTTAGTTCGTGTGCTATCGGCGTTTATCTTTTTTATTATTATTGGATGTAGTAATAAAGATTGGCGTAAAAACGAGGTTTTCGCGGTTCCATTGCAGCCTTCATTGCAACAAGAAGTGATTCTGGCTCGTATGGAACAAATCCTTGCGAGCCGATCTTTAACCGATGATGAATACGCGCAGCTTTTATATGAGCGCGGAGTATTGTATGATAGTCTCGGTTTAAGGGCGCTGGCACGTAATGATTTTTCAACTGCGTTGTCAATCCGTCCGGATATTCCTGAAATCTTTAACTTTTTAGGAATATATTTTACGCAGGCTGGCAACTATGATGCCGCCTATGAAGCGTTTGATTCTGTTTTAGAGCTTGATCCAACTTACAATTTCGCGCGTATGAATCGTGGCATCGCATTATATTACGGTGGACGATACAAATTAGCGCAGGATGATCTGCTGGCGTATTATCAGATAGATCCAAATGATCCTTTTCGTACTCTATGGCTTTATCTCGTAGAAAAAGACATAGACCCGCGTATGGCGCAAGACAATCTTGCAGCCCGCTACAATCAAGCGGAGAAAGGGCAATGGGGCTGGAATATCGTAGAATTCTATCTTGGCAATATCAATGAAACAACATTGATGGAGCGTTTGAAAGAGACATCTACGGATAACACTTCGCTCGCTGAGCATCTCAGTGAAACTAACTTCTATTTAGGTAAGCATTACCTAAGTCTGGGGGATAAGGATAGCGCGGCTGCGTTATTCAAACTGACGGTAGCTAACAACGCACACAGCTTTGTTGAGCACCGCTACGCATTGTTGGAATTGGCGCTGTTAGGCCAAGAACAAGACGACCTATTAGAATCGGGCCAGCAATAGCTGACGAACATTTCTCTATCAATTCTTAAACCATCATCCATCATGGGTGAGGGTTTATTTGTTCGTTTAATAACACAATTTGAGCCAGTTCACATTTTAAATGATAATGACCGAAATGATTTTCGCTCCGTTATGTAAACTGGCCGCCATTAAGTATGAGGCACCTTTACATGACGACTGAGACCGATATGTCTTTTGCTGATCTAGGTTTATCAGCATCTATTTTGAACGCACTAAGCGACCTGGGATACGAAAAACCATCTCCAATCCAGCAGCAATGTATTCCATTGTTATTGGATGGTAACGATGTATTAGGTATGGCACAAACTGGTAGTGGTAAAACCGCTGCATTCAGCTTGCCATTACTGCACAACATCGACGCTGATCTAAAAGCGCCACAAATTTTAGTTCTTGCACCAACTCGTGAGTTGGCAGTACAAGTTGCTGAAGCAATGAGCGATTTCTCTAAACATATGAACCGTGTAAACGTGGTTGCCCTGTACGGCGGTCAACGTTATGACGTTCAGCTTCGCGCATTACGCCAAGGACCACAAGTGGTCGTAGGAACTCCGGGTCGTCTGCTTGACCACCTGAAGCGCGGTACTTTAGACCTTTCTAACTTGAAAGGCTTAGTATTAGACGAAGCTGATGAAATGCTGCGTATGGGCTTCATTGAAGATGTTGAAAACATCATGAGCCAAATCCCAGCAGAACACCAAACTGCGCTGTTCTCGGCAACAATGCCAGAACCAATCCGTCGTATTACTCGTCGCTTTATGAAAGATCCTAAAGAGATCCGCATTCAGGCGAGCATTACTACCCGTCCAGACATCGCTCAAAGCTACTGGACTGTTTACGGTATGCGTAAAAATGAAGCGCTGGTGCGTTTCTTAGAAGCTGAAGATTTCGATGCAGCGATTATTTTCGTTCGTACGAAAAACGCAACGTTAGAAGTTGCAGAAACTCTTGAGCGTAATGGCTACAACAGTGCGGCACTGAATGGTGACATGAACCAAGCACTGCGTGAGCAAACATTAGAGCGTTTAAAAGACGGTCGTTTAGATATCCTGATCGCAACTGACGTTGCAGCACGTGGTCTGGATGTTGAGCGTATCAGCTTAGTCGTTAACTACGACATCCCAATGGATGCAGAATCTTACGTCCACCGTATCGGTCGTACTGGCCGTGCAGGTCGTGCGGGTCGCGCATTACTGTTTGTTGAAAACCGTGAGCGTCGCTTGCTGCGTAACGTTGAACGTACGATGAAGCTGACTATTCCTGAAGTTGAGCTGCCAGATGCAGATCTGTTAAGCCAACGTCGTCAGGCTAAATTTGCTGAACAAATTCAACAGCAATTAGAAAGCAGCGACTTAGATCAGTACCGTTCACTGTTAGCGAAAATGTCTCCATCGGAAGATGTTGATATGGAAACCTTAGCAGCAGCATTACTGAAAATGGCTCAAGGCGAACGCGCTCTGATCCTGCCACCAGATGCACCGCGTCGTCCACGTCGTGAATTCAACGACCGTGATGACCGTCGTGGTAATGACCGTCGTAACACCAACGGTAATGGTTTTGACCGTGCAGAACGCGGTGATCGTGGCGCTCGTCGTGAACGTCGTGATGTTGGCGATATGGAAATGTACCGTATCGAAGTGGGTCGTGATGACGGTGTTGAAGTTCGTCATATCGTTGGTGCGATTGCTAACGAAGCGGATATCAGCAGCCGTTACATTGGTAACATCAAATTGTACGGAACTCACTCTACAATTGAATTACCAAAAGGTATGCCAGCTGACGTGTTAACTCACTTAAGCCGTGCACGTATCCTGAACAAACCAACTCAAATGCAACTGATCGGTGATGCTCAGCCATTTGAACGCCGTGGTGGCGGTGAGCGTCGTGGTGGCCCACGTCGTGAAGGTGGTAGCGAAGGTGGCTTCGGTGCAGGTCGTCGCAATGACCGTGGTGGCGATCGTGATGGTCGTCGTGGCGGTGGAGACCGTGAAGGTTTCAGCGGCAACCGTCGTGGTGGAAATCGTGATGGTGCTAACCGTGGTGAGCGTGGTAACTCAGCGCCACGCCAAGAAGGTAACAATGCAGCACCACGTCGTCGTAGCAGCAGCCACAACGCATAATAGCGCTATCCAGCCACGTAAATGTGGCTGAGATAAACACAAAAAACCCGCATTTAAATGCGGGTTTTTTTATGAGTCTAATAAGGCTTTTGCTTGCCGCTGAGGCATGGGGAGAGTATCGCGACTGACGAGTACTTTTTTAATGCGGCGATTAAACGCCCCATAGACCATTTCTGTAAATAGGCGCTCTTCGACCAGACTGACACCCCCATCAATAATTTCAAGGGCTTGTACCAATACACGATGCCGAGAAGCGAAAGGGCGACGGACATTTAGTCCCATATCACACACCAATTGATACAGGACTGATTCAGCATTAAAAAAATCCCCGACGACCATTCGCTGGGTTGAAAACTCTCCGGTAGCACTATGCTCCTCGTGAGTCTCAAGGTTTTTCAACGTCATCGAGTTTGTCCGAATTTGCAGGTAAAAATCAGCCATAACCTCTTCTCCTGTACGATTCGCTAAATCAATCCTAGTGCTTCTTTTAATGGTTTTAAATAACGGCGACTAACCGGAATATGCTCTCCTGAGCATAGCACTAATTCAGCTTGCCCATTATCGCCAAATAAAATTTCACTGAGCTGTGTCATATTGACTAAATATTGGCGATGACACCGAACTAACGGTGTGCGCATTTCCAAGGTCCGTAACGTTAATTCAGTGAATCCTTCTTGCCCTTGGGTACTCATAACATAGACACCACTCATACGTGAAGTAACGTATTGTACGTCCTCTAATTTCATTAGATAAATTCGGCTGTGCCCGGTACAAGGAATAAACTTGAGTGGCTCGTTATTATCCAGTAGTTCTAAGTTTTGTTTGTGCTTGCCTTGTCGTAAACGCGCTAGGGTTTTTGCTAATCTTTCGGGTTCAAGAGGTTTGAGGAGGTAATCGAACGCGTGTTCTTCAAAGGCTTGAATCGCAAATTCATTAAATGCGGTCAGAAAGACGATATGTGGGCGCTCTTCAGGATCCAGCATACGTACCATTTCCAGCCCAGTCACGCGAGGCATTTGAATATCTAAAAACACCACATCAGGCTTTTTTTTGTGAATTAAACTAATGGCTTCTATCGCATTGGCACACTCGCCAATAATTTCGATATCGTCATGTTCCTCAAGTAAACAGCGCACGTTTTCGCGAGCTAGGGGGTCGTCATCAACGATCAATACATTCATAGCGTTATAATCATTTATTATGTGCAATGTTATTAGGTGGACATGTAAGGTAAGCGAATTTTCACGCGGGTGAATTTTTCTGGTTCATATTCCACGCCGATCCCATATTTTTCACCATATTTCAGGCGCAAGCGTTTGTCGACTAAGCCCATTCCTAAGCCATCAGATTGCCCGCTTGGTTGGTATAAACCGGCATTATCTTCGATTTCAATATAGACATGTTCACTGCGAATATAGCTGCGTATTGTAATGTATCCGGTATTTAATAACTGTGAAGTACCGTGTTTTATTGCATTTTCGACAATGGGTTGCAGCGTAAATGCCGGCAATTCTACCTGTTTGACTTCATCAGGGATGTCTAAATGGATCTGCAAATTTTCTTGGAAGCGGGCTTTTTCAATTTGCAGGTAGGCATTGATGTGCTCAATCTCTTCCCCTAATGTCGCATTCTGCTCTGGGCGTTTTAAGTTATTGCGAAAGAAGGTCGAAATATATTGCACTAACTGACCTGCTTGCTGGCTATCTTTGCGGATCACGGCTTGTAATGTATTCAGTACATTGAACAAGAAGTGCGGGTTGACTTGGGCATGGAGTAGTTTGACCTCCGATTGCAGCAAGGATTGTTTGTTGCGTTCGTATTGCCCAGCCAAAATTTGTGCGGAAAATAAGCTGGCGATCCCTTCACCGAGGGTACGGTTAATGGAACTGAATAAGCTATTTTTGGCTTGGTATAATTTGATGGTTCCAATGACCCGCTGATTCTCACCTCGCAGGGGGATCACAAGGGTTGAGCCAAGTTTGCATGAAGGGCTTAACGAGCATTTATACGGGGTTTCATTACCATCGGCATAAACCACTTCATTATTATCGATAGCCTGCCGTGATTGGATGGATGAGATAGGTGTGCCGGGAATGTGGTGATCGGAGCCTAACCCGATAAAAGCGAGAATTTTTTCTCTATCCGTAATGGCGACAGCGCCAATATCTAACTCTTGGTAAATAATTTTTGCCACTTTCATGCTGTTATCAGCATTGAAGCCTTTACGCAGAATCCCTTCGGTACACAGAGCAATTTTTAAGGCTTGAGCAGAGAATGCGGTGGTGTATTTCTCAACGATAGCGCGTCTGTCGAGCAAAATGCGGATAAACATCGCGGCACCAACGGTATTGGCAATAATCATCGGCGCAGCAATATTTTTTACTAATTCATAGGCTTCATCGAAAGGGCGAGCAATGAGTAAAATAATCAGCATTTGGATGACTTCAGCGAAAAACGTCACGCAGCTGGCAGTCACAGGGTTAAAAATTTTATTAATTTCCCCCCGTTTCATATAGTGGCGATGCACCAGCCCACCAATTAAGCCTTCGATAATAGTAGAGATCATACAAGCGAAAGCGCTCATCCCACCCAAAGAGTACCGGTGGAGCCCACCAGTAAACCCGACAGCAAAACCTACCGCAGGACCGCCTAACAATCCGCCAAGTACAGCACCAATAGCACGAGTATTAGCTATGGAGTCATTGATATGTAAACCAAAATAAGTACCGATGATGCAAAATACGGAAAAAATCAGGTAGCACATCACTTTATGAGGTAAGCGAATGGTCACCTTAAGAAGTGGGGTGACAAGTGGCGTGCGGCTGAGCGCCCAAGCGATGACGAGGTAGACGCACATTTGTTGTAAGAGGAGTAATATTAGATCGAATTCGTACATGCTCGTCATATTTCACATTATGGGGGTGTTGACTACGTTCAGCCCCTCTAGTCACATACTTGTGTATGCTCCTAGAGGTATCTTCTCTTGTCGCCTACCCACAATGCGAACTATTTAGAGCATGGCTCGTCATATTTCACATTATGGGGGTGTTGACTACGTTCAGCCCCTCTAGTCACGTACTTGTGTATGCTCCTAGAGGTATCTTCTCTTGGTCGATTTAGCCATATACTTTTGGGGGATATTGTATCTTATTGGGCTGGTTAAGTAATCGTCATTTAATAATTAGTAAAACATCATTATTTGACATAAAGCCAAAAGCCCCTCAGACTAAAAAAATGACCTCAGAAGCGTGATTTTGCGCACAAATTTATTAACGCTCGTGTGAGTTTGTTGTCATAATAAAAAAGTAGTTTCCTCCGTTATTATTCAAGGCCCACATAAATAATGAAAAAAAGAACCATCATACTGATCTTGCTTATGCTGATCTTAATTGCTGCTGCGGCACTTTTTCATTCCCATAATCAATTTTTATTATTGCAAGGGGAAGTGGATGCGCCTGAAGTTATCGTGACTTCAAAAGCCAAAGGTAGAGTCATGGAACGCCATGTAGAACGAGGGGACGATGTGAAAAAAGGGCAATTGCTCATCACACTTGAGAGCCCTGAGCTACAAGCTCAATATGCGGCATTAAAAGCAGCGAAAGATCAAGCTCAAGCGCAACTCGATCAATCCTTAAATGGTACTCGTGAAGAGACCCTACGAGACTTGCAAGCGGCATTAGCCCAAGCCAACTCCCAATACCAAAATGCAGCTCGCGAATTTACGCGTTTAAGTAACCTTTCTGGTAAAGGCTATGTTTCAGCGAATGAACTGGATACAGCCCGTAAAGCAAAAGAGGTGGCTTTCCAGCAAGTTCAAAGTGCAAAAGCGCGTTTGGAAGAGGGGAAAAATGGTGATCGTATTGAGCTACGTCAACAATATGAAGCTGCGGTAAATCAAGCCGAACAGAAGCTGGCTGAGCTCCAAGTCCAACTGGATGATTTGCAAGTTAAAGCCCCTGTTGATGGCGAAGTGGGACCAATCCCTGCGGAAATAGGGGAGTTATTTAATGCGGGTAGCCCATTAATTTCACTGATTAGTCTTCCTCAAGCATACTTTGTGTATAACTTACGTGAAGACATTTTAGTGGGTGTGAAAAAAGGGGATAAAATCGAATTAACCGTACCAGCCTTAGGGGACAAAACGGTTGAAGCAGAAGTTCGCTACATTGCACCAAAAGGGGATTACGCGACCAAGCGTGCGACTCGAGCAACGGGTGACTTCGACTTAAAAACCTTTGAAGTTCGTCTTTATCCACAACAACCGATTGAAGGACTGCGACCGGGGATGAGTGTCTTGTGGCATTGGGATAAATAACAGGTGACGCCATGAAATTAAAATTCGCTTGGCATGGATTCGAACATGCCTTTAGCCGCGAAACTCAAATGGCGATCCGCAGCCCAGTCTTTCACTGGCTGAGCTGGCTATTTCCCTTGATGCTGTTCACGTTAGTCAGTGCTAACTTTTCAGAGGGGACCCTGATGGATGTCCCTGTTTCCGTGGTAGATAACAATAACAGCCCTATTTCGCGTCAGATCATTCGTGACCTTGATGCTGGTCCACATGCGGATGTGAAAGCGATTGATGGCAACCTCGTGACGTCTATCAAGCAGTTGGGTAGCGCGAAAGATTATGCCCTATTGTACATTCCTCATAATTTTGAAGAAGATATACTGCGTGGACGTCAACCTGAATTACGTATGTATTACAATGCATTATTCTATGCATCCGGCAGTTACGCGATTCAAGATTTTAGTGGGTTAGTCGCGGAGCTTAACGCAAAATACCGCCAAGAAATGGCGAAATCAATGGGGCAAGCTTTGCCGCCATTGGCACAGGTCACATTGTCTTACGATAGTTTATTTAACCCAAGTGGTAGCTATATTTATTACCAGCAATTTGCTGCTACCATTCATATGCTGCAATTATTTGTCGTGACCGCCACTATCTATACGATGTCGCGGGGAACCATCTTACAGAGTGTGAAGCCTTTCTCTATGGCGTTGCTGGGTAAAATGGCACCGTATACGCTATTTTTCACGACATTACTGATAGTGGAGCTAGCAGCGTTAGTCTCTATCTTTGATGCAAAAGTTGTTGGGAATCCGTTGTATATGATGCTGGTGGGCTTTTTCTATGTGATTGCAGCACAAAGCATCGGGTTACTGCTATTTAGTTTTACCTCCAGTGCCATTATGGCTTACAGCTTAATCGGGATGTTGGTGAGTATCGCGCTAGCCTTTTCGGGGATGGCAGTACCGGAACTTTCCATGGTGTTACCTGCACGAATCATTTCTAATGCGGAGCCGCTCACCCACACCTTAAATGCAATGTTTGATATATTCTTACGGGAAATTTCGTTTGAACGTATTGTCGAAGTTTGTCTGTTTTTGTTGATTTACCCATTACTCACGGCATTTTTGATTCGTAAGCGTCTAGTCAAACGACTGGAAACCCAAGGAAGTATCGTATGATGACGGTCTATTTCGCGACGTTTAAAAAGGTGCTTTTAGGGATGCTGGAAAAGCCGATGTGGCTGTTGCTACTCGTGTCTTTATGCATCATGAGTTTGGTCTACGCGCGTCCTGTTCTGTGGGATTTACCGGTGGCGGTCATCGATATGGATCACTCTGGCGCGAGCCGTGAATTGATCCGCGATTTGGATGCCACACCCAAAGTGCAGCTACACAGCTATGATAATCTAGCGCAAGCTCGGCAGGATATGATTGCAAGGCAGCTATTTGCGATCGTGATTATTCCAACAGATTTTGAAAAGCATCTGTTGAGTGGGAAAAACATCACCGTACCTGTCTACGGCGATGCGACAAACCGTCTTGCCAGTGGGCAAATTCAGCAAGAATTATCGAAAGCCTATCAAACCTTACTGAGTGCGTATAATACCCAGTTATTGGAGAATGCGGGTTTCAGTCCCGAACAGGCTAAAGTGATTATTGCGCCGGTCAGAAGTGAAACGGAGGCATTGTTTAACCCCGGTATTAGTTTTGCCGCGATTATTTTCCCTGGCTTGTTAGTGATGCTGTTACAGCACTCCTTGCTGATTGCTTGTGTGCGGGTCAGCATCGCCATTCGTTCTACACCAAAAGGTAAGCCACCATTGGCAGTCTATCTGGGCGCTTTGTCTGCGCTGGTGCCAATCTGGTTGTTTCTTTCGACCGTATTCTTTGCACTGTGGCCGTGGATATTGGGTTATCGGCAAGAAGCACCGCTGTACCAAATTTGGATGCTGACCTTCCCATTCTTACTCGCAGTCATTGGTTTAGGTAAGCTTGTGACAGAATGTCTACGCAGTGTTGAAATGATTTACCTGACATTGGCATTTATTACCACGCCGGTGTTTTATATGTCAGGAACAATTTGGCCGTTACAAGCAATGCCTGACTGGGTGCGAATGATAGCGTCTGCGCTGCCATCCACATGGGCGACGAATGCCATGGCAGGTATCAACCAAATGGGGCTACCGTTTAGCGATATCTTGATGGACATTGTGATGATGTTAATTCTTGGTGTGATTTACTCATTTATTGGGGTATTCATTGGCATGCTGCGAGATGGCGAACTACGCCACATTAGCCAGACTGTACATCGTTGGCGCAAACATCTTCATAAATAGTCAAAGAGAGGTTGGTTTCCAACCTCTTTTTTTATGCCATTATTCCTCGGCGAGGCTGAGGCTTAAATTGCACTCTTCAGGTGTTGAAACAGAGTATGTCCGTCCATTCGCATTGGTGGTGCCGTGATAGGCTTCACCGTTGCAGTCATTAATAATGATGTAGTTGACTGAAGAGAGGGGCAAATCATTTTCATCGGTTAAGAGGAAGCTCAGGTTGTAATCATCTCCGCCGATTTGGGAATGAATATTGCCATTACTTTTGGCAGCGAGTCCTGCAATAACAAATGGACCTGTTTTATTCTCTTTGTCTAGTTTGCCAACCGCATTATCTTGGGTTCCTGCTACGATATGTGCATTTTCAGGCACTGCAATAATTTTCTTACCTTTAAATACCACACGATAATAGCCTGAGTCGGAATAACTGACGTCTTGATTTTTTTCGAGATCCGCTTTGGTGTATTCAAGGGACGTTGAGCATCCTGCTAAAAAGATTGTCATAACGAGTAGGGTGCGTTTTATCACGGGCATTTCCTTATAGGTCTGTGAGTTTGATTGCTTATCTAATCTACAGCAGTGCAATCAGATTCAAAGGAGATAACTCCGTATATCTTTGGGGCATATTCAGGTTATAGGCTTATTATTGAGGCTATACGGAATGGGAAGTCATTAGCCATTATATGAAAGCTAATTGACGGTGGGAATGAAGCCGCGTTGATCAGACCGCCCTCATTCCCATCAAGAGTATTATCCTGCTAGCGTCAATCCGGCAATATTACGCCAATAGCCATTGCAGCTTTGCTCTGGGATAGTCAGGGGGGATTGCCCGTGTTGATTAGCTTTAAACTGTTTAATCACATTAAGGGATTCAAGGTCTTCTGGGGAAACGCGCACAATGTCCACCAAATCTCGCATTGATGAAATATCGTTACCTAAGTTATAGCAGTAGCCACTCAGAGTTTGGATGCCGTTCAGTGTGAAAACTTGCTGCTGTTCTTGTGACAGCACTTTGCGCCCTTGAGGATAATTGATGCAGCAGGTTTCACACTCATCTTTTTGGCGGTTTTCAGAGCGAGCCGTAAAACAGCGGGCAGAATAGGCAAGGGGCAGATGACCGTAGCTGAAAACCTCAATCTCAAATTTATCGCGAATACCAAGGTCTTCACATTGATTGAGCAGATTCACCAGCCAATCACGGGAGAGCTCAACAGGCATACACCAACGTACCATCCCTTGACGCAGCAAAATATTCAGGGAAGGGGCGTTATAGCAATTGAGCCCATGACCTGCCACAAATGGCAATTTACGCTCCGTTAGCATGTTGATGACGCCAAAATCGTGAGCTTCAATCATAAACTCACCATTATCAACTAACTTACTGATTTCTTTAAGTTCAGATGGCGCTTGTAGTAGAGCAAGCGTGCTGAGAATAATTTGTTTTCCACTTCCTGCGAGTTGCTTGGCAAGGTCAATCCAATCATTGGGTTTCATGTCTCGGCGCTTGCTGCACACGGTTTCCCCGAGATAGATAATGTCTGCTTCACTGTTTGCCGCATGCTGATAAAAATCATGTAAGGTTGATGTTGGCCAATAGTAAAGCACTGAGCCTAATGCATATTTCATTGTCTTACCCATTCTCTATGCTGGTGAATAATGCGCATCCGTTACTGCCATTTACGATGATAAGCGCCAAGGGTTGTTTGACTGCCTTCAGAAAGGTCACCAAGGGCTTTAAGCCATCTAGGATCGGTTACAAAACCCTCGGGATTGGTTCTATAACGGTTAATTGCCTGACGCCAAATTTTAGTGACTTGAGTTACATAGGCGGGGCTGCGTTGGCGTCCTTCAATTTTCACTGACGCAATATTGGCGCGCATTAGCTCTGGTAATAGCTCAATCGTGTTGAGGCTGGTGGGCTCTTCCAGAACATGGTATTTATGGTCATCCACTAAATAGCGCCCTTTACACAGCGTTGGGTAACCCGCATTTTCATTTTTCTGGTAGCTGTCGATCAGTACCTCATTTAAACGCGACTCCATACCCTTATCAGTGTGCTGCCAGCGAACAAAACGGGCGGGAGAGCAAGCTCCAACAGTATTAGGTGACTCCCCTGTGAGATAGGAAGAAAGGTAGCAGCGACCTTCAGCCATGATACACAGGCTGCCAAAAGCAAATACTTCTAAGGGAACTGGGCTGGTTTTGGCGAGTTGCTTCACTTGATGAATCGACAGTACGCGAGGTAGCACCACGCGGTGAACTTGGAAATTGCGTTCATAGAAACGGATAGCTTCAGTATTCGTGGCGGATGCCTGTACAGAGACATGGCGTTCAATATGTGGGTATTTATTGGCGGCATATTCTAATATCGCAATGTCGGCGAGGATCAGTGCATCCGCGCCTAAATCAGCCGCTAAATCCACGGAGTTCTGCCAACGTTGATAGCCATCAGGGTGGGCAAACGTGTTAATTGCGATATGTAATTTACGTTTACGTTGATGAATATAACGTTCTGCTTCATGCAGATTTTTTTCTGTAAAATTCAATCCTGCAAAATGACGTGCGTTGGTATCATTTTTTAGACCGATGTACACCGCATCGGCACCATTATCAACGGCCGCTTTCAAGGCAGGTAAATTCCCAGCTGGGCAGAGTAATTCCATTCGCGTTGTCTCTGTATAAAAATTTAGCAATTGGTCATTCTAGTCAACAGGTCAGATTGAGGTTTTGATTTAGCGCAGAGAAGCTTGGAATGTTGCAGGCAAGATGATTATTTCGTGACTATTATAAAAGAGTAGGAATTATTGAAAATAAATATTGGCGAGATGGATAAAGATTGATATAGGATCGGTATCATCACGTTATTTTTTGGCAAAATATGTCCATATATCGGATAAATGGCGATATATCTCTGTATATCTTTATATCTACACATCAATGTTATCTATAATCGTCCACATTATAGGTATTAAAATTGCCCAAGCGGCTACTTATCCAGTAGCAATGCCCAATGGACAGATAATTGATACGGGAGTTAGCACTGTGTTTGGTAAAATTCGTTCTCAACTGATCACCCAAGGTCCTTCATTTTTGAAGTTTCCTTTGAAAGTGACCCCATTTGTCGTACAGCGTCAAATACTCGAACAACTATTAAGTTGGCAGTTTCGTGAGTCTGTCAAAGAAGGCGAACTCGATTTTCTGGAAGGGAAATGGCTGAAAGTTGAGGTTCGGGATTTAGAGCTGGTTTGGTTTATCAGCTTACAAGAGGGTCAGCTGGTGGTTCAAAAACAGGCTGAACCTGATGTGAGTGTCAGCGGCAATGCGAATGACCTCGTATTGATCGCGGCACGTAAAGAGGATCCAGATACGCTCTTTTTCCAGCGCCGCTTGGTTATTGAAGGGGATACTGAATTAGGTTTATACGTTAAAAACTTAATGGATGCCTTTGAACTTGAAAATATGCCAGCACCATTGCGTTTCGGCTTACTGCAACTCGCTGATGTGATTAAAACCGTACAAGACAATGAGGACGCAGAGCATAAAACGCCAGCGTTAACTTCATGCTAATCCGTGTAGAAATTCCGGTTGATGCCATGGGTATCGACACGCTATTGCGTGAAACGTTTCCCACTGAAGGGGAGGCTGATCTTGTTCAGCATCTTCGTGAAGATGGGCTATTAACCCTCGGTGTCGTAGCAACCAACGATGACGGTGAAGTGATTGGTTATGTTGGTTTTACACCTGTCGATGTCAATGGTGAAGATGTTCAATGGGTGGGACTCGCGCCATTAGCCGTCAAAAAAGAGTACCAAAGCCAAGGTATTGCGGAAAAACTGGTCTATGAGGGGTTAGATAGCCTCAACGAGTTTGGTTATGGTGCTGTTGTGGTATTAGGCGATGAAGGCTATTACGGACGTTTTGGTTTTGAACCCGCTTCAAATCATGATTTGCGTTGCCAATGGCCAAGCTTGCAAAAACACTTTTTAGTCTATGGACTCGAAAATGGCGCGATTGACCAACATAAAGGCGAAGTCACTTACTCATCGCACTTTGATAGCGTGTAAGCCGCTAAATAATGTTGCAAATCATCAGGCTGGTCAATGACCAGCCTTTCTTTTGCCTGTTTACTCAACTGTTTGACACGATATTCTAACCGAGACGCCTCAGCGCGATCCCCTGCTGTACAATGAAACACTAACGTTAAAGGGGCTTTGCCTTTTAACGCTTTAGCCCCTATCCCCGATTCATGTTGTTTAAATCGCCGCGGAACATCCGTAGTAATCCCACAATATAAGGCGTTATTTTTTTGCCGAATCAAGTAAAGCGACCAATTACGCGATGTCATTTCGTTTTTCTTGCGATTAAATTTAGCATTCTGTGCTGATTTATAAGGGAAATTCAGTTGGCTTGCAGCGAATTTTCTCGTGAACATTAATGTTTATAACATACTAAATTATAAATAAAAAATGATATAAAGCTGTCACAAATTTGCAACCTCAATATAGGTTTGCATTCAAAAAATTTGAATAACTATAGCAAAATTAGCTAATTTTCATCTCTAAATAAAGCGCATAGTATGATCCATATCACAGGGAAACACGAAAAACCCCTGTTAATTTCAAACATACAATGAGGAAGTTTACCATGAAAAAATCAACATTATTTGCTGCTGCTTTAGCTTTAGGTGCTTTATCATTTGGTTCAATGGCGGCTGAAGAAGTTAGACAATCTAGTGAGCCTGCTGCGGGTTATGTGACTGTAAGTGGTGCTGCTGGCGTCAATGACCTGACTGCACAATTAGCCAAAAAAGCTGATGAAGCTGGCGCAAAATCTTTCCGTGTGATTTCTGCAAGCGGTGAGAATGAGATGAGTGGTACAGCAGCAATCTACAAATAATTCTACTCGTCAGATTTACTCGTCATACTTCGAGCCGCAGCGTTGTTGGCTGCGTTCACTCCCACTAGTCAGATACTAGTGTATGATCCTAGCGACTCGTTCGCTTGCCGCCTAGCTACAACTCGAATTATTTAGAGTAAAAGCGAGGAGGAGAGGAGGAACTAAAAGGGAAGTATGGTCGATTTTGAGCAGTAGCTTCGAGTGCTAGCATTGCTGATATAGAACCTTATGTTAGGTGCAATTCGAATGAGTAAGTTATAGTAGTGCGAACTAAGTACAGATAACGTTCAGAACAGCTTAAGCACGCCCAGCCATCTTTATGGGCGTGTTCTGAACGGTCTAACATGGACATTCGCAATGACACCCGAAAGCACCTTACTACATATCCAGCGCTATATTGCTCGCCAACACGTTTTTTCCCTGTTTACCTCCTACCAAGATGATATTTGGGCTGCCAGTTGCTACTACGCGTTTGATCGCCAAAATATGCGTTTAATTTTCATGACATCCCCAGATTCACAACATGGTCAGCTCATGCAAGCAAACCCTCGTGTCGCAGGAACGATCTCTGCACAAACTAAGCAAGTGGGCAAAATTCAAGGTGTTCAATTTGTTGGGGAAATTCGCCAATTTGACGGTGAAGAGGCTGATGCGCAGAAAGCATTTTATTGCCGGCGATTCCCTATTGCCATAGAGGCGAAGCTGCCGATGTGGCAGCTCCAGTTACAGACAGTGAAAATGGTGGATAACACATTAGGGTTTGGTACCAAACTCCATTGGTCGCAAGATATTTAACGTAGCCGATGAATGACTTGGTTGCTGCTACCGCGCCATAACAGCGCGGGGTCATACAGTTCCTGTTCAAATTTTCCATCAATCAGCGTATTCACAAAGCTGACGACTTTCTGCTGTTCCAGTGTTAGCTCATCAAGTTTATAGCCTGTCCACATCCAGATGTCTTTGTCTGGGCAGACGGCTTTCACTCGCTTCACCAACCGCAAGATGGCTGGCAAATTAGCGGGATGCAAAGGATCGCCTCCTGAGAGAGAAAGTCCTTGTCGGCGAATACGCGTATCCTGCAAGTCTTGGATAATTTGGTCTTCCATTTTTTGGGTAAAGGGAATGCCAGAGTCCACTCGCCACGTACTTTGGTTATAGCAGCCGCGGCATTGGTGGACACACCCTGCGACAAACAGTGTGCAGCGTGTACCGGGTCCATTAACCACATCCACAGGATAATATTGGTGATAATTCATACCATTTGTCCGAAATTAACCTATGCGTTCATTAACCAAGCTGACCATTTCCTAAGTGTTTGATACGGCGCTTCACTTCTTCTTGTTTACCCGCATTAAATGGTCGTGCATCTGGGCTACCTAAATAGCCACATACGCGGCGGATCACCGAAACACGGTTAGTATCGTGGTTGCCGCAAGCCGGGCAGGTAAAGCCCTTGCTCGTACAAGAAAACTCCCCAGAAAAACCACAGTCATAGCATTCATCGATAGGGGTATTCGTCCCGTAGTAAGGAACATGCTGATAGCTGTAATCCCATACATCCTCAAGAGCTTTGAGGTTGTGCTGTAAATTTGGGTATTCGCCGTAACAGATAAAACCGCCGTTAGCGAGTGCTGGGTACGGCTGCTCAAAATCGATTTTATCGTAAGGATTTACCTGTTTTTCGACATCTAAGTGGAAGCTGTTGGTGTAGTAGCCTTTGTCTGTCACGCCATCCACGACGCCAAATTCGGCAGTATCTAAGCGGCAGAAACGGTCACACAGGTTTTCACTCGGCGTGCTGTATAAGCTGAAGCCATAGCCTGTCTGCTCTTTCCACTCATCGGTAGCTTGGCGCAGACGGTTTACGATAGCCACGGCTTTTTCGCGTAATTGCTCACTGTCATACACATGGGTATCGATGCCAAATAGGGCATTGATAGTTTCGTGTAATCCAATATAGCCTAATGAGATAGAAGCACGCCCATGCTTGAAAATTTCGGCCACGCTATCATTGGCTTTTAAGCGAACGCCACAGGCGCCTTCCATGTATAAAATAGGTGCGACACGGGCTTTGACATTTTCTAAGCGGGCAATGCGAGTCATCAGCGCTTTTTTAGCGATAGCTAAACGCTCATCAAGTAGTGCCCAGAATGCATCTTCGTTACCTTGGGCTTCCAGCGCAATTCGCGGTAAGTTTAGGCTGATGACACCGAGGTTGTTGCGACCATCATGGATTTGTTTGCCATCTTCTTCATAGACGCCCAAGAAACTGCGGCAGCCCATCGGTGTTTTAAAGGAGCCCGTGACATCAACCACTCGGTCGTAATTAAGAATGTCTGGATACATGCGCTTACTCGCACATTCTAAAGCTAGCTGTTTGATGTCGTAGTTAGGATCACCGTATTTGTGGTTCAATCCATCTTTGATGGCAAACACGAGTTTTGGGAAAACGGCGGTTTTACGGTTTTTGCCCAGTCCCGCAATGCGGTTTTTGAGAATAGATTGCTGGATAAGTCGCGCTTCTTGGGATGTGCCTAACCCAAAGCCAAAGGTGACGAAGGGGGTTTGCCCATTTGCGGTATGCAGTGTATTCACTTCATACTCTAAGGACTGGAAAGCATCGTAACACTCTTTTTCAGTGCGACTTTGGGCATAAGCCTCGGCATCAGCAATTCCCCACTCTTTGGCGACTTTTAGGTGTTTTTCATGGCTGATAGCCACGTAAGGCGCCAAAATTTCATCAATTCGGTTGATAGTGGTACCGCCATAAATATGGCTAGCAACTTGAGCGATAATTTGTGCTGTAACGGCAGTGGCAGTCGAAATGGATTTTGGTGGCTCAATTTCAGCATTTCCCATCTTAAAGCCGTTGGTTAACATGCCATCAAGGTCGATAAGCATACAGTTAAACATCGGGAAGAAAGGGGCATAATCGAGGTCATGATAGTGAATTTCACCCTTTTCATGAGCAAGTACCACATCGCGTGGCAAAATATGCTGTTTGGCATAATGCTTAGCGACGATCCCGGCTAATAAATCACGCTGGGTTGGGATCACTTTACTGTCTTTATTCGCATTTTCATTGAGTAAAGATAGGTTACTTTGCTCAATTAGGCCGCGGATTTCGTGAGTCAGTTGGCTGCGCTTTTCGCGTTCGCTATCTCTATCATGGCGATACTCAATATAGGCACGTGCCAAATCTTTATAAGGTCCAGACATCAGCTGGTTTTCGACAGCATCTTGGATTTCGGCGATATCCACTTTTTCTCGATGACACAGTTGTTCAGAAACAACCGTAGCCACTTGCAGACAATAATCATCATCTTTGACATCTACCGCCGCGGCTGCACGTCGCACCGCTTCTTGAATGCGCGGGAGATCAAAATTGACCTGACAACCATCTCGTTTTATAACCACCGTTTTCACTGTCATACTCCTTATTAAATCCCTCACAGGACTGGCGATAGCGTCCATTATCTTTTATCAGTATGGGGCATCCCTGTGAAAGAAATGTGAATTTTTACTACATGTAGTGTCTAGTGAATTAATTAAAGCACAATATGTAGGATATTGCCTTTTTTTAGCTGACGGTAATTTGATTTAAAACAAGGAAAAAAATAATTTGTATGAATATCAAAAGTGCAGGCAGTAATTAAATTGTGCGTTCGATAATTTAGTGAGCCATAAGGTTAGGTGGCGGATATATCCAAGGGGCTATCGTGGCAAAACGTGACGAAGAGAAGAAAATCGCCTTGAGATACAGTGAATAACCTGAAAGTTGATAAGTATATTTAGAATGAAGCTAATAAAAAAAGCCTGCTGACAATGTGTTAGCAGGCTATCAGACTGACAATCTGAAACTGAATAAAACTATTTACGCACCGCGATAGCTTCGATTTCGATTTTCACATCTTTTGGCAAGCGAGCCACTTCAACACAAGAACGCGCTGGGAATGGCGCATTATGTTGTTTGAAAAATTCTTCATAAGTGGCATTAACGGTAGCGAAGTCATTTAAATCTTTCACAAAAACGGTCGTTTTTACGATATTGGCAACGCCCAAACCTGCTTTTTCTAAAATCGCTTTCACGTTCGCCAGTGATTGACGGGTTTGTGCTGCGATATCTTCAGGTACATTACCGGTTTTTGGATCAACAGGAATTTGACCTGAGGTCATAACCATACTGCCTAAATCGACGCCTTGAACGTAAGGACCAATAGCGGCTGGTGCATTTTCAGTGCTGATTTCGTATGACATAGTTTCTCCGTTTATCACGTAAAAAAGGGTTTGGACGCTATTATAGACACGGAACGGCATCCATACAAAGACGCAGTCTACGCCTAAATACCTTACTGATTATTGATCACGGCGTCTCTATCGAACTCTTTTTCACAGAATTTGCAGGTTAATGCCACATGTTTTGCTCGTTGTTTAATGCGGAAGCTGCTGGAAACTGGCTCATTATGGCTAATACAGTTGCTATTAGGGCACACCAGCACGCTGTCGATTTGTTCTGGTAATTTCAGGTCTAATTTTTCCACCACTTGATAATCTTCGATACGATTAACGGTAGCTTCTGGCGCATACATCGCCAATTGGTTGGCTTGTTCTGGGGTTAAAAAGGTATTTTCGATTTTGATAATGTCTTTTTTGCCCATATTGCTGGAGGGTAAATTCAGCCCAATAGTGATGCGCTCATCGGTTTTGGTGAGCTTAAACAGCTTTAGCAATTTGAATCCAATTTGAGCAGGGATATGGTCGATGACAGTGCCGCAACGGATGGCTTCAACTTGTAATTTATGGTCGTGTGTCATGGTGTTCTCCTCAGATTGCCAGTTCTTTATTTAATACCAGAGACAGCAGCGCTTGGCGCGCGTAGATTCCATTGCCTGCTTGCTGAAAATAATACGCGTAAGGAGTGCTATCGACATCCACGGTAATTTCATCAATGCGTGGTAGCGGGTGCAGCACTTTTAAATTGTCTTTAGCGTTGTGCAGGTCTTGGGCTCGCAGGATGAACTGAGCTTTGACATTGGCGTATTCTGATGGGTCTAAACGCTCTTTTTGAACGCGAGTCATATACAAAATATCCACTTCTGGAATGACATCATCAACATTGTTATGCAGGCTGTAAGTGGCCCCTTTTTCATCCAGAATATTCAGGATATGAGGTGGCATCGACAGCACTTCTGGGGAAATAAAGTAGAAGTGATTACCTTCAAACTTCGATAGCGCTTGAGTCAGTGAATGCACCGTTCTGCCATATTTCAGGTCACCGACCATCGCGATTTTCAGGTTCTCTAAGCGGCCTTGAGTTTCTTGGATAGTAAACAGGTCTAACAGGGTTTGCGTTGGATGCTGGTTAGAGCCATCGCCAGCGTTGATAATTGGGACAGAACCTGAGAACTGGCTAGCTAAACGCGCGGCACCTTCTTGTGGGTGGCGCATCACAATCGCATCAACATACTGGCTGATAACGGAAATGGTGTCTGCAAGAGTCTCGCCTTTCTTACCTAATGAGGTATTGGCGCTATCGGAGAAGCCGACGACAGATGCCCCTAAACGATGAATGGCGGTTTCGAATGACAGACGGGTACGCGTCGATGCTTCGAAGAAACAGCTGGCGATAACTTTATGCTTCAGAAACTCGGGTTGAGGTTGCTGCTTTAATGAAGCGGCCACTTTAAGAACTAATTCAAGGTCGGTTTTATCTAAATCGTTAATTGAGATTATGTCGCGGTGATATAACGGATTCGGCATCGTGATTCTCCTGTATCAGCAAGACTTGCTATCTAGTAGGCCAAAAAAAAGCCCCTCAATGAGGGGCTTTTTTATCAATACGGCGGGAAAAAACAGGCTGTCCAGACCGCGTGATGGCAATGCGGTGTCGGTGTTCTCTTTCAAAAATAGAGCAGCAGCGTTCATGGTTTCTCCCGGCAAATTGTGGCGCATTATACGCGTGTAGTTCCACGGCGCAAGCGTTTGCGAACAGAAAAATGAAAAATTTTTACTTATAATCTTATCTTTGCCTTACCTCTGCCCCAATCTCTTCGCGACTCTCTCCAACTTCATCATTAATAACAGCGTGATAGCGACGAGGACGATAGTCAAGGCAGAGCCATCGGCGATATTTCCGCGGTCGGTCAGGCTGAAAATGGACACTGGCAATGTCGCCCAACCTGGGGGATACAGCATCATTGTGGCGCCCAACTCGCCGAGGGATAAGGACAGGCTCAGTGCTAGCGCTGAAATCATCCATGGCATCAACAGCGGTAGGGTGACATGGCACAAGCGATACCACGGAGAAGCCCCTAAACTGAATGCCACATTTTCAATATCAGCGGAAATGCGGGTTAACCCAGTGGAGACATTGCTGAAGGTGAACGCTGAAATCAGAACAAAATGAGCGGAAAAAACAATCCAGAACGTCCCATTCATTTGCAAATAGCCTTGGCTAAATGCCACTAAGATCCCTAAACCTATCGACACCGAAGGAATAGCACTCGGCAAATAGAACACAATACCCAGATATTTTTGTACTTTGGCACTATGGCGACGTAAGGCTAGGGCTGCCCACAGACCGCAAAACAGTGCAAACAGACTGGCGCAAAAGCCGATAATCAGGCTGGATAAAATGGCTTCCCATGCTGGACCCAGAAACGCATTCACAAAGTGTTCGAAGGTAAAGCCGGAGGGCAAAATACCATTCCATTGCTGGCTAAAGCTGGACATGAGAATCATCACTAATGGCAGCAAAAATAGGCAAGAAAATAGCGTGATGGCGATGGCGGTTGAAATGGCTCGCCCAGTTTTAGACCAAATTAACATGGTTATTTTTTCACTCCGAAACGGGTTGTTGCCATGCGATACAGGCTAAAGAGTCCCACAGACAGCAAAATATTAATTAACGCTATCATGCACGCGACGCTGTAGTCAGATTCCAAAATGGCTTTGCTGTAGACCATCATCGGCAAGGTATTTACTCCTTTTGCCCCGATAAACAGCACGATGCCAAATTCGTTGGTGGTCAGCAGTAAACACAGGCTGCCGCCTGCGAGTAATGCAGGAAGTGCCGCAGGAAAAATCACTTGGCTGATAACGCGGGCAGGGTGCGCCCCTAAAATACTGGCAGCTTCTAATTGGCTTTTATCGATTTGGCGCAGCGCTGCCATTAGCGGGCGCATCACGAGCGGAGTAAAGACGGTGATCTCCGCCAGAATCACGCCATTAATCGAGTATAAAAAGTCCACAGGAGGCAGTTCAAAATCAAACAGCGCCATTAATGTGCCATTGAGTAACCCCGCCGAACCATAAATAAAGGTAAACGCGAGGGTGATCAGAAATGTCGGCAGTGCGATAAAAGTATCAATGACTTGGGTAATAAAACGGCTTCCGGGAAACGGAATAAACACCAAAATCAGCGATAATACCGAGCCAAGCACTAAGCACCCGAGAGTGGCAAAAAAGGCAATTTGTAGCGTATTGAATAGCCCGTTAATAAACCGACGAGATTCAATTACTTGCCAGAACGTTTCTAAGCTTACGCCACCAGTGGGACTCTGAATGGCTTGTTCGCCAATCAGCATCAGTGGGTAGAAAAATAACGTCGCTAGAACGAGCAGCGGTGGTGCTATCCAATAAAACGGTTTTAGGTTTATGGATGATGGCTTAGACAGGTGAATAACCGACATATTATTCCTCAATCAACACAGTATCAGAAGGAGAAAACCACAGCGTGAGTTTATCGCCTGCTTGCGGTAACGGTGATAAATGGGTAACAGCGACCGTGACATTCTCCCCTGCGACATCACACAATAAATGGGTAATATCCCCCTGCCAGCGGATAGATCGCAAAGTGGCGTGTAGCTGGTTTGAGGTATCTGCTCGCGGGGTGAGGCTAATATGCTGCGGGCGAATACAGATTAATTTGTGGCTGTTGTTCTGCATACCTTGAGTTTGTGCCTCAATGAGCGTACCGCCACAGCTCACACTGACTTGAGCAGGTATGGAGGAAAAGCCCAAAGCGGTCGCCGACAGAATATTGGCGCGTCCTAAAAACTCAGCAGCAAAGCGATTCGGTGGGCGATGGTACAGTGCATTTTTCTCCCCGTGAGCCACCAAGTAGCCATCTTTCATGATGCCAATCTTATCCCCCAGCGCGAGGGCTTCGGTTTGATCATGAGTGACGTACAAAATCGTGAGCTCAGGAAGTTCACGATGTAGTCTCGCAATTTCTTCCACCATATTATGGCGAATCTGGGCATCGAGAGCGGATAACGGCTCATCAAGCAAAAGCACTCTGGGTCGCACAGCAATCGCACGGGCGATAGCGACGCGTTGTTGCTGACCGCCAGATAACTGATGCGGGTAACGGGCGGCATAGTCGCTCATGCCGACAATGTTTAATGCTTCAGCCACTCGCTCTTTAATTAGTGCTTTAGGCTGTTTTTGAGCGCGCAGACCAAAGGCAACATTATCCTCGACTTTCATATGAGGAAAAAGGGCGTAGTTCTGCACTACCATGCCCAATCCGCGTTGATAAGGCGGAAGCTGGGTAATATCCGTATCACCCATTAAAATGCGTCCGCTATCCGGTTGTGCGAAACCTGCAATGGACCGTAACACGGTGGTTTTCCCGGAGCCTGAAGGTCCAATAAGTACCAATATTTCACCCGGCTCAATAGTTAAGGATAACGGTTTAAGCACCACATTGTTATGGTAAGAAACCCGCAGAGATTCCAGCACAATGCCGGAATGCTCAGTGCGCTGACTTGGAGTTTCTTTATTTCTTTTCATCAACATAACCTGCTCACTCACTTTCGGTGACTTTGTGCCAACGGCTGATATCATCCGAGAGGGATATTTCAACTTCATCCCAATTTGGTTGCCAAGTTTTCACACCCTTGAGGGTTTCGGTGGCTTTGTGGAATTGCGGATCGTTTGGTGTCAGGTCTGAGCGTACAGGCATTCCCCATGACAGTTCGCTAACGTGGCTTTGGGCTTGTTTGTCTAACAGAAAGTTAATCAGCTTTTTGCCATTTTCAGTTTCAGGACCGTTGTTTACTAAGCCAACCACATAAGGTAGAACCAGCGCGCTGCGTTCGCCTTTTTCATCGGCTGGCCAGAAGATTTTGACGTTTGGATTGCGTTCCATTTGGGAAAGGTTCATCTGTAAATCGCCGTTTGCAACGTACAGTTCACCTTTATTGACTAATGCGGTGAGTTTTCCTGTTGAGGCAGATGGACCGACGTTATTAGCTTGTAGCTTACCGAGGTAATTAAACCCTGCATCTTTGCCACCAAAGCTATGGAACACTTGCAGCATAACAGCGGTGCCATCACCTGCTTGCCCTGGTGTGGAGTATTGCAGCTTATTTTTAAAACGGGCATCAAGAAGTTCATTCCACGTTGCTGGTGGGTTTTTTAGCAATTTGTCATTATAGATAAAGGTCAGGTAGTTATTGACAATGGGGGTGTAATACTCGGTTGAGTTAGGAATGCTTACCGCAGACTCTGGTGTGAATTTTGCCAGTAATTCGGTTTTGGCCGCACGTTGAATAAACGGGGGAACGGTGACGAGCACATCCGCTTGTGGGTTAGTGCGCTCTTTGGCTAAACGCTCAACGATGGCACCGGAGCCGCCTTCGACGTACTGTACTTTAATCCCTGTTTGCTGAGTAAAGGCATCAAATTGAGCCTGATACCAGCTGTTATTGCCATCATGGAGACCATCTGCGGAGTAAACCGTGACGACAGGGGCGGCACAAACCGAGGTCGAACCTAGGGCTGCAAGAAGCAATACGGCAAGAGGGGTAGGCTTCATTTTACGTTTCATCTCCAGATCTCCAGTTAGTCGTTAAAGTTATCTGGTATATACCAGTATTTTTTACGCTAACGGGTTTATGTGACAGAAAAATGAAATTGCTCGAGAAACCAAAAATTTATTTTTAAGAATGAAGATCAGAGAGTATCAACCTCAATACGCAGGCTATCATGACGCCAATATTCCACATCATAATCCAGAATACGCCCATATTGATCGTAGTTTAAACGTTGCAGTAACAGTGCGGGGCGACCCACTGCAACGCCGAGTGCGCTGGCGGCTTGCGGTGGCATTGCTGTTGGGTAAAAAGACAAATGCATACTGGTATAAATCAGCCCATATTGATGCTCATACACTTCGGTGAGACTACCATTGAGATCGTGGCTTAATAACTCAGGAACACGAGCAGGAAGACAGTGGTTTTCCGAGTAACAAACGGGGCGGTCATCTGCATAGCGTAGGCGAGTGAGCAGATAAATTTGTTCAAAAGGTTGTAATTGCAGCGGCGCCATTGCCTCTACGGGGACAGTCACAACATTGCCCTCTAACAGCGTAGTTTTTGGTTGGCGGCCTTGCTCTAAACACAGTTTATGAAAATTAGTATTTTGCGTTGGGTCGAGCCATAAACGCTCGGGCGTCACAAACCAGCCTCGGCGCTCAGAACGGTAAATTGCGCCACTGGATTCCAGTTGTGCCAAGCTTTCTCTGATAGTCACACGGGTGGTATTAAAAATGGTACAAAGCTCTCGCTCAGAGGGCAGTTTATCGCCACTTTTCAGCGCGCCGCTCTGAATTCTTGCTTGTAATTGCGCTTTGATGAGGAGGTACTGCGGCTGTTCATCCATCGATAATGTATCCGTTTTTCGTCGCAAAATTTTTTATCCATTATACACGCCAATATGAATTTTTTGTTGCAGGGCGTCTTTTCCTTTGACCTTCTTGTTCATCTGCCGTCATTATAATATTAATCTGGTATAGACCAATGGTGAATTTAAATGACAATGAATCAATATCTGCTGTTAACACCGGGACCTTTGACCACGTCGCAAACGGTAAAAGAGGCGATGCTATTTGATAGCTGCACATGGGACGATGACTATAACTTAGGCGTGGTGCAGCGTATTCGCCAACAGCTGGTGGAATTGGCGACAACCCAAGCGGGGTATACCAGTGTGTTACTCCAAGGAAGTGGCAGCTATGCAGTCGAAGCTGTACTGGGTTCAGTGCTAGAGCCTCAAGATAAAATCTTGATTGTGAGTAATGGCGCTTATGGTGCCCGAATGGCTGAAATGGCGCAATTAATGGGTATTTCCCATCATGTTTATGATTGTGGAGAAGTGGCGTTACCTGATGTGTCACAGATTGAGCAACTACTCCAACAAGATAGCCAAATTAGTCATATCGCTATGGTGCACTGCGAAACGACTACGGGTATTTTGAATCCAATTGAGCGAGTCGCCGAATTAGCTAAGCGGTATCAAAAACGCTATATCGTGGATGCGATGAGTAGCTTTGGGGGGATCCCTCTGGATGTGGGGGCGATGAATATTGATTTTCTGATCAGCTCTGCAAACAAGTGTATTCAAGGGGGGCCGGGTTTTGGGTTTGTGATTGCTCGCACTTGTGAGCTGGAGAAATGCGCAGGGCGCTCTCGCTCGCTTTCACTTGATCTCTATGCCCAGTGGCACTGTATGGAGCAGTTCCATGGCAAATGGCGTTTTACTTCCCCAACGCACACTGTTTTGGCTTTTGCACAAGCATTGAAGGAACTGGTGCAAGAAGGCGGCGTGAACGCTCGTTTCCAGCGTTATCAACAGAATCAGCGCAAGCTGGTGGAAGGTATGCGCCAATTGGGCTTTCGCACATTATTAGATGATAGCCAACAATCGCCGATTATCACGGCATTTTATTCGCCAGATGCCGAAGATTATCAGTTCAACCAATTTTATCAGCAGCTCAAAGTACAAGGCTTTGTAATCTATCCGGGTAAAGTTTCGAAGAGCGATTGTTTCCGCATTGGTAATATTGGTGAAGTGTATCCGCATCATATCGATGCCTTATTGGTTGCGATAAAAAATGCGATGTATTGGGAAAAGAAGGATTAATGATGAACCGTATTGAAGCTGTTATTTTAGATTGGGCGGGAACGACGGTAGATTTCGGCTCATTCGCCCCCACTCAAATTTTTATTGAGGCGTTTAAATCCGCATTCGATATTGATATCACCTTGGCTCAAGCCCGTATCCCGATGGGGTTAGGTAAATGGCAGCATATTGAAGCGTTAGGAAAACTACCAGAGATTGATGCGATGTGGCAGGCAAGGTTTGGACGCTCAATGACCAGCGAAGATATCGATGCTATTTACCAAACTTTTATGCCGTTACAGATTGCTAAAGTGGTTGATTTTGCAGCGCCGATTGATGGGGTTGTTAGCACGATTACAACGCTGCGTGGGCAAGGAGTTAAAATTGGTTCCTGTTCAGGCTACCCAAGAGCAGTGATGGAAAAGTTGGTTCCAGCGGCGGCCACATTGGGGTATCAACCCGATTACTGGATTGCCAGTGATGATTTAGCAGCTGGCGGACGTCCAGGGCCGTGGATGGCGCTGCAAAATGTGATTGAACTGGCGGTCAATTCCGTCTCCCATTGTGTGAAAGTGGATGATGCCGTACCGGGAATTGAAGAGGGGCGCAATGCGGGAATGTGGAGCATTGGATTAGCGATTTCAGGTAATGAATTTGGTAAAACATGGGATGAATATCAAGGCATGAGCCAAGAAGATATTTCTCCATTACGTCAGCAAGCTGCGGACAAACTGTATGCGGCGGGCGCCCATTATGTGATTGATACCTTGTCCGATCTTCCTCGAGTGATTGACGAAATCAACGGCAGACTGGCAAACGGTGAGAAGCCATAAGTTTCAGGTTAGTTTGACCAAGTAGGGTCGCCTACTTGGTCGATGAATTTAGAGTATATTTATTGGTAATTCAGGGGCGAGCGTCGCCACCATCACCGCTTTAATGGTATGCAGGCGGTTTTCCGCTTGGTCGAAGACGATGCTGTAAGGGGATTCAAACACCTCTTCCGTCACTTCCAGTCCACCATAAAGATTAAACTCTTTGGCAAGCTGAGCGCCTAATGTAGTGTCTTCATTATGAAATGCCGGCAGGCAGTGTAAGAATTTCACGTCTGGGTTACCCGTCAGTTTGATCACGTCCATATTCACTTGGTACGGTTTCATTAAAGCAATGCGTTGCGCCCAGACTTCTTTAGGTTCTCCCATCGAAACCCACACATCGGTATACAGAAAATCTGCGTCTTTAACGCCTTCTGCCACGTTTTCCGTCAGAATGATTTTTCCGCCAGTGGTTTTAGCGATTTTCTGGCACTCTGCAACTAATTCAGCCTCTGGCCAGCAGCTTTTTGGTGCCACTAAACGCAGCTCCATGCCTGTTAATGCCGCTGCTTCTAACATTGAATTTCCCATGTTATTGCGTGCATCCCCTAAGTAAGCAAATTTAATTTGTGAAAGTGGGGTATTGGGTTTATGTTCTTGAATGGTAAGCAAATCGGCTAATAACTGTGTGGGATGGAATTCGTTAGTTAATCCATTCCAGACAGGCACTCCCGCATGCTGAGCTAATGTTTCGACGGTGCTTTGTGCATAACCCCGATATTGCACGCCATCGTACATCCGACCCAATACTCTGGCGGTGTCTTTCATGGTCTCCTTGTGCCCGATTTGGCTACCGGATGGCCCAAGATAGGTAACTCTTGCCCCTTGGTCGAAAGCGCCGACTTCAAATGCGCAGCGCGTCCGTGTGGAATCTTTCTCGAAGATCAGCGCAAAATTCTTACCGGCTAATAAAGGTGGCTCTGTACCAGATTTTTTGGCTAATTTTAGCCAAGCGGAGAGTTTTAATAATGCATGAATATCGTTAGAGGTGAAATCTAATAATCTTAAAAAATGCTTTCCGTGTAGGGGGTTCATAAATTACAGCCTTTTATAATTGAATTAATATTCAATTTATAGTCATAAAAATTCAAAATCAACCCCTCATGCAAAAGAAATTATTTTATTAGGTATGGTTTCACTCTTGACCCTATGGGAGAATGAGCCAGAGACTAATACCACGGAATAAGGGGTGTGGAGATGGTAGATAAAGCTGAATTTGATGCGCAGTACGAAGAAACTCGCCTGATCATTGAAGAGTTACTGGAAGATGGAAGTGATCCTGATGCGCTGTATGCAATTGAGCATCACTTTTCTGCAAACAATTTTGAATTGTTAGAAAAAGCGGCTGTTGAAGCATTCAAACTGGGCTATGAAGTCACTGATGCGGAAGAACTGGAAATTGAAACAGGTGAAACCCTGATGTGTTGCGATGTCATCAGTGAAAGTGCGCTAAATGCAGAACTGATCGACGCACAAGTTGAACAGTTAATGAAATTAGCCGAAAAAATGGGTGTGAACTACGATGGTTGGGGCACCTATTTTGAAGATCCAGACGCAGAATATGATGATGAAGACGGTGACGACGAAGGGGATGATGAGTCCGAAAATCGTGTTCACTAATTGATTCTTCAAATTTCAATCGGTGATAATCTCGCCAGATTGAAAAATAAAAAAGCACTGAACGAGAATATCGTCAGTGCTTTTTTGTTTTTATGTCATTCAGTTAATTCTCGTACCATATAGTGCCATCCATAAATATCCATATAGCGTAATGTGGTGCGAGACGTTTCATATTTCTCATCGGTATAACCACGGCGTAAATAAAGTTCTCTTGCCTTGGTATTCAAATCAGATACATACAAAGAAACTCGGGTGAGCTTAGGATCTGCGGCTGCTTGTTTTTCAATGTGATCTAACACGCGATTACCAATTCCCATACCTCGTAACTTGTTATCGACACATAAGTAAGAAAGGTAGGCGGTATCTGGTCTTGGTCTGTGTACAAATAACTGAAAAATGCGGCTGATCTTCATAAAGCGGAAGAAGCCCGCTTTACGCAGGATTTGCATTAATGAAACGGGAGTAGGTGCTTGTTCTTGAACGCGTTTTACGCCGTAAGTGATACCATAAACTGCGACTAGATTGCCATTTAATTTAACCTGAAAGTGCCTATCATAGGGGTCACTCAGACCGCGCTGCCAAAATAGAGATAACACCCCCTGACGCTGGGCTTCTGGCATATCGCTAATGGTTTTAAATTTAGAGGAAAAGGCTTCATAAAATAGCGTGTTAGCACTATCAATGCTTGCTTCCTCTAAAGGTTCAATGACGAGCGGGTCGTGATTGATTATTAAGTTGGCCATTATGAGCTCACCGAAGAAGGGCTGGCATGCTCAAGCGTAAACACCATTTCAGGGGAGTTCTCTTGAAAAGCATTCAACTGCCAGTCACCGTAAAGATAACGAACACGTAAACCACAAAATTCAACGGCCTGAGCAATGTCGCTGAGTGTCGGAAAGGCAATATCCGATTCAGCACGGAATATCGGGCCATTCTCACCTTGTTGGTAGAATGTTTGATAGCGGACAATGCCATTCAGCTCAGCAACATCATTCCAAAGAGTGACTTCGCCAAATTCTTGGGTCGTGAGGGATTCACGAGATAATTCAGGCGTCCACTCTCTCCACTCTTCAACCGCTGGGTTGCGGCTATCAAATACAATCGTGCCATCGGCAGTGAGATGTCGCTGCATGGCTTGCAATGCGGAAATTCGTTGTTCTTGAGTCAAAAAAACTTGAAAAGCGTGACCAGATAAAATGATCAAATCAAATTTCATGTCCAGATTGAGCTTTTCGGCAGTACTGTTTACCCAACGAACGCGACTTGTTTTTTGTTGAGCAATATCCAACATCGCTTGCGCGGGATCGACACCGACCAAAGTAGTATGTGGATATTGCTCCGCAATGGCGGTGAGTAACGTGCCAGTACCGCAGCCTAAATCTAAAATATGCTGTGCAGAAGATGCACGGTTAAGGTAGACCGCATAATCTGTCCGTTGCAAACTATTGTCTAGATCATAGAAGCGGGCAAGCATCGGGTCTTCATAGAGTGCATCTTCATACAGTGACGTCATTGGCTGCGATATCTCTTTGATGTTGAATAATGAGGCGGTGAGAATTACAGGGTTTTCAGCATCCGAATTTCACAGTCGCTATGCCCTGTATTACCCAAAGGCTCGTCGATAAAGTCGAAACCTAATTTTTCATACAGTTTAATCGCAGCTTGTAGCTCTTTGGTGGTTTCTAAGTAACAGCGGGTGTAGCCTTGCTGCTTAGCGAATTCCAAAGACATTAAGACGATTTGCTTGGCTAAACCTTTTCCGCGCAGCACAGAAGAGAGATACATTTTCTGTAATTCAGCGGTGTGTTCATCACCACCGGCGACTTGTGAAATGCCGCCACCGCCAACCACTTTACCGTCCATTTCCACCACCCAATAAGCGCTACGAGGCTTACTGTACACTTCATACAGCGTGTCTAAAATAGGATCCGCAACTGCGAAACCTTTATCTGCGGTTAGCCCATGTTCAGCGGAAACCTCACGAATAACAGCGGCGATCCCTGGGTTATCTTGAGGTTGAATTAAACGAACTTGAACGGTTGAGGTTGTGTTTGTTGTCATAAGAATATCTCTTTCTATTTGTATTATTTATATTTTTAATTGCACTATTTACTGGTGCAATATTTATGATATTGAGTATCTTCCTAGGCTTTTCAATACTCAGAATACAAAAAAGCCCTAACTCATCGGCGACGAGTCAGGGCTAGAGATTTAAAGCGTAATGATTATAAAGAGGCGATAGTCACTTTTTGCGCTTCAATCTTCGCTTTCGCTTCGATATTTTCCGCTAAACGCGCGCGCTCTTTCTCAACCACGGCAGCAGGGGCACGGCTTACAAAGCCTTCGTTTGCCAGCTTGCTTTCAATGGTATCAATTTCTTTTACCACTTTTTCCAGCTCTTTATCTAAACGAGCCAGCTCAGCGTCTTTATCAACCAGACCAGCCATTGGGATCAGCACTTCAGCGCCTGCGACTAATTTAGTCACAGAAACTGGGGCTTCTTCGCCTTCAGCTAGGACACGGATGCTCGCTAAACGCGCCATAGAACGGATAAAGTTTTCGTTTTCTGCAACGCGACGTGCGGCATCAGCTGACGCACCACGTAACATGACATCCAGTGGTTTACCCGGCGCAATGTTCATTTCTGCACGAATATTACGTACAGCAATGATCGCTTCTTTAATCCACTCTAAATCGCTCAGTGCTAGCTCATCCACTTTCGCCGCATCGAACTCTGGGAATGCTTGCAGCATGATGGTATCAGCTTCAATACCTTTCACCACTTTCACGCGCTGCCAGATGGTTTCGGTGATAAATGGAATGATTGGGTGAGCCAGACGCAGTAAGCCTTCCAGTACTTCAATCAGGGTGAAGCGTGCCGCACGAACTTGGGCTTCATTACCTTTATGAACCGCAGGTTTAGACAGCTCTAAGTACCAGTCACAGAATTCATTCCATGTGAAATCATACAGAATGCCCGCGGCGATATCGTAACGGTGGGTATCTAGCGCTTCACGGTACGCTTTTACGGTTTGGTTGAACTGCGCCATGATCCAGCGATCCGCTAATGAGAAGCTCATTTCGCCGCCGTTTTGACCGCAATCTTGACCTTCGGTGTTCATCAGAACGAAGCGGCTCGCATTCCATAATTTATTACAGAAGTTACGGTAACCGGACAGACGCTTCATATCCCAGTTGATATCGCGACCCGTTGATGCCAGTGCCGCTAAGGTAAAGCGCAGGGCATCAGTACCGTGTGCTTCAATGCCGTCTGGATACTCTTTACGAGTACGCTTAGCAATTTTCTCAGCCAGTTGTGGCTGCATCATGTTGCCAGTACGTTTTTCCAGTAAGGCTTCCAATGAAATACCGTCGATCATATCCAGTGGGTCGATAACGTTCCCTTTAGATTTAGACATTTTCTGACCTTCTTCATCGCGGATCAGACCTGTCATGTACACGGTTTTAAACGGAACTTGAGGCTCGCCATTTTCATCTTTGATGAAATGCATGGTCATCATGATCATACGGGCAATCCAGAAGAAAATAATATCGAATCCACTGACTAATACATCTGTTGGATGGAAAGTTTTCAGCGCATCGGTATTTTCTGGCCAGCCTAAGGTTGAGAATGTCCACAGACCAGAAGAGAACCACGTATCTAATACGTCGTCATCTTGACGCAGTGCCACATCGGCACCTAAGTTGTTTTCGCGGCGAACTTCGTCTTCATCACGACCCACGTAAACATTGCCTTTGTCGTCATACCAAGCTGGAATACGGTGACCCCACCATAATTGACGAGAAATACACCAGTCTTGGATATCACGCATCCAAGAGAAATACATGTTTTCGTATTGGCGCGGAACGAATTGGATACGACCATCTTCAACGGCTTTGATAGCGTCTTTCGCTAAAGGCGCAGTACGTACGTACCATTGGTCAGTCAGCATTGGCTCGATAACCACGCCACCACGGTCACCGTAAGGTACGGTTAAATCGTGAGGTTTGACTTCGACCAGTAAGCCTAATTGTTCAAATTCAGCGACGATAGCTTTACGGGCAGCAAAACGCTCCATACCACGGTAAGCTTCAGGAATTTCGCTGCTGTAATCGGTGCAAGGGTTGCCGTTGGTATCGAATACTTCCGCTTCGTTACGAACGTTACCATCCAAGTCCATCATATTGATCATGGTCAGTTGGTGACGCTTACCGACTTCATAGTCGTTGAAATCATGAGCTGGGGTAATTTTTACGCAGCCAGTACCTTTTTCCATATCGGCGTGTTCATCACCGACGATTGGAATACGGCGATTGATAATTGGCAGAATAATTTCTTTGCCAATTAAATCCTTATAACGTGGATCTTCAGGGTTAACGGCGACACCAGTATCACCCAGCATGGTTTCTGGACGTGTGGTTGCAACCACTAAGTAGTCTTTTCCTTCCGCTGTTTTCGCGCCATCAGCCAGTGGATAACGCAGGTGCCACATGGAACCTTTGACTTCGCGGTTTTCAACTTCCAGATCTGAAATAGCTGTGTGCAGTTTCGGGTCCCAGTTAACCAGACGCTTACCACGATAGATTAAATTCTCTTTGTACATACGGACGAAAGCTTCTTTAACGGCTTTAGACAGCCCTTCATCCATCGTGAAACGTTCGCGATCCCAGTCAACAGAGTCACCTAAACGGCGCATTTGTTGAGAAATAGTGCCACCAGATTCGGCTTTCCATTCCCAGATTTTATCGATAAACGCATCACGACCGTAATCATGGCGATTTTTGCCTTCTTCAGCTGCAATTTTACGTTCAACCACCATTTGGGTCGCGATACCTGCGTGGTCAGTACCCGTTTGCCACAGGGTATTTTTCCCTTGCATACGTTGGTAACGGATCATGGTATCCATGATGGTTTGTTGGAAGGCGTGACCCATGTGCAGGCTACCGGTGACGTTTGGTGGCGGAATAACCACGCAGAAGCTGTCTTTTGAAGTATCACCGTTAGGACGGAAATAACCGCTTTTTTCCCAGTGGGTATACAGGGATTGTTCGATTTCCGCTGGGTTATAAGTTTTGTCGAGGGATGGCTCGATCATTGCGTTCTCTGGTTTCTTTTCCATTTTTATCTTTGTATTCAGTAAGTTGGCGGCGTCGCCATGGTCAAGTTGAAGCCGACGCTCCGGTAAATTTTATACCGGTCACGCGCCAACTGTTTTAAAGTTTCATCGATAGGCACAAAGTCTATCACTTCATGGAAAGCCGTTGCAAAATCTGCGAATTGGCTTTGTAAATTAATCAGAATATCGCGAGGTGTATTACCCCGTTTATTCGGCCAGCAAATTTCAATTGGCGCACCATAGCGGGGACCTTCTCCTGCTAAATTGTGGGGGACAAATTGGTGAGGATCTCGCTGCCAAAGTGCCTCATCCATTTTTTCAGCTTGTTGCTGATTTTCGCAGGCAATCAGAATACGTTTTCCATTGCGCCACGCTTGTGCAGCAAGCTCACAAGCAAGCCATTCATGGGCTTCATATTCGGCTTGTGGGGAGGGCTGTTCAAGTAAGTAAAATGTACCTTTTTTCATATACCCGTCATACTTCAATTTGTAGGGGTGTTGGCTACGCGCTCTCGCCTTAGTCACATACTTGTGTATGCTCCTAAGGTCTCAATCACTTGCCGCCTACCTACAAACTGAATTATCTAGGGTATAGCGTGGATCGCCATCCTTCAATTTGCAGGGTGCTGGTTGTGCTCTTTCGCTGACCTAAAGCAAGATTAAATCTGCGCTGAATTATACTCGTTTTTACCACAGCCTCAAAATGGTGTGGTGAGAGTGACCTAACTGCTTGTTGCTTAAAAACAATATCCCGAATCGCAGAGTTTGCTCATCGGGATATTATAATAACAACTTAGTGAATCGCGATTATCAATCGTAATCGAAATTACTCGTCGCCATTTAAGCCTGCACGGTTCAGTAAGAACTGAGCCAACATGGAAACCGGACGACCAGTAGCCCCTTTGGCTTTACCTGAACGCCATGCTGTACCTGCGATATCCAAGTGCGCCCAGTTATACTTACCAGTGAAACGCGCTAAGAAGCAGCCAGCAGTGATTGCGCCACCCGGACGACCACCGGTGTTTGCTAAATCAGCAAAGTTAGAGCTGATTTGCTCATAATACTCATCTGCTAATGGTAAACGCCAAGCACGGTCACCCGCTTGCTCAGAGGCATTTAACAGTTCATGAGCCAGTGGGTTATGATTAGACATCAATCCAGTGTAGTGGCTACCTAAGGCAATGACGCACGCGCCTGTTAATGTCGCGATATCGATAACCAGTTCAGGCTCGAAACGCTCCACGTAAGTCAGAGTATCGCACAGCACTAAACGACCTTCAGCGTCAGTATTCAGGACTTCAACAGTCTGACCAGACATCGTTGTCAGAACGTCACCAGGGCGATAAGCGTGTCCGCCTGGCATGTTTTCACAGCCAGCCAATACACCGACTACGTTAATTGGCAGTTGCAGCTCAGTAATAAAGCGCATTACGCCATAAACGGTCGCTGCGCCGCACATGTCGTATTTCATTTCATCCATGCCATCAGCTGGCTTGATGGAAATACCGCCTGAGTCGAAGGTTAAGCCTTTACCGACCAGCACAATTGGTTTGCACTCTGGATCTGGGCTGCCTTTGTATTCCATGATGGACATCAGGGATTCGTTTTGTGAACCCTGACCTACCGCTAAGTATGCGTTCATACCCAGCTCTTTCATCTGCTCTTCACCGATCACGCGGGTGGTCAGTTTGCTGTCCGAAATATCAGCCAGTTGGCGAGCTTGCGATGCTAAATAGCCAGCGTTACAGATATTTGGTGGCATATTACCCAAATCTTTAGCGGCTTTAACGCCAGATGCGATCGCTAAACCGTGGGCGATTGCGCGCTCACCGCTGGTCAGTTCACGGCGCGTTGGTACGTTGAATACCAATTTACGCAGTGGACGACGATGCTCTGTTTTATTACTTTTCAGTTGATCGAACACGTATAAGGATTCTTTCGCTGTTTCCACTGCTTGGCGAACTTTCCAGTAGTTATTGCGACCTTTTACATGTAGCTCAGTCAAGAAACAAACGGCTTCCATTGAGCCAGTTTCATTCAGAGTGCTAATGGTTTTCTGAATGATTTGTTTGAATTGACGCTCATCGAGTTCACGTTCTTTTCCGCAACCGATCAGTAAAATACGCTCAGATAGAACGTTAGGCACATGATGCAGCAGTAAGGATTGACCTACTTTACCTTCAAGCTCACCACGGCGCAGCAGGGCGCTGATATATCCGTCACTGATTTTGTCCAGCTGTTCAGCGATAGGGGACAGACGGCGTGGTTCAAAGACTCCGACAACGATACAAGCGCTACGTTGTTTTTCCGGGCTACCACTTTTTACACTAAACTCCATGCGTTCTCCTGAATCTTAAAGACAAAGGTCGATGCTCCAGTTAAAATTAGCCTTTCGCATGATCTGGCTTATAGAGAATGAACTCTTTGTGTTAAATTGAGCAAATACCTAGTTTTGCTTATATTAAGCATATTCCGATATAGTACGTAGTATAGATAATGCTTTTATATCATTCTAGCCAAACAATAAACCAGAGTATATTTTAGTAAATGGCTGTCATAGAACGAACTTAGCCATTTTCATCCCAAAAGACAAGTTTTCACAGGCGTAATAAGCGTGATCATTATTCGATATTTGGTTCGGGAAACCCTAAAAAGTCAGCTGGCGATACTTTTTGTCCTTTTGCTGATCTTTTTTAGTCAAAAGTCCATCGACATCTTAGGTGCCGCTGTTCAAGGGAATATTCCTTCGAATTTAGTTCTTCCATTATTAGGATTAGGTGTGCCGGAAATGGCGCAACTCATCTTACCTTTAAGCCTATTTCTTGGGCTATTGATGACTTACAGCAAATTGTACACAGAAAGCGAAATTACTGTGATGCATGCCTGCGGTCTGGGTAAAAGTGTGCTTGTGAAAGCGGCACTGGTACTCGCTGCATTGACCGCTTTAGTTGCGGTTGCCAATATTACGTGGATGCTGCCTTGGTCGTCTCAGTATCAAGAGCAAGTATTGGCCGATGCGAAAGCCAACCCTGGCTTAGCCGCAATGGTGGAAGGGCAGTTTAAAACCACCAAAGATGGCAACTTTGTGTTGTACATCGGTGAAGTCAAAGGCAATGATTTTAAAAATGTTTTCTTAGCACAGCTGCGTACAGCCAATGAGCAACGTCCATCCGTTGTTGTGGCAGATAGCGGTTATATGAAAGAAGATGAATATGGTCGCCAAATGGTGGTGCTGGACCAAGGAACACGCTACGAAGGTACTGCGATGTTACGCGATTTCCGCATCACTGATTTTGTGAATTACCAAGCAGTTGTTGATCATAAAGCCACGGATGTGAGTACTGACAAAGTGGAACAAAAAACCATGATGCAGCTGTGGAATGAAGATAACCCTGAGGTCAATGCTGAATTCCACTGGCGTCTAACCATTGTGTTCTCTGTGGTCGTGATGGCGTTGATGGTAGTGCCGCTGAGTGAAGTGAACCCTCGTCAAGGGCGCGTACTCAGTATGATCCCTGCCATGTTGTTGTATCTGATTTTCTTCTTATTACAAAGTACGTTACGTAATAGCGCCGATAAGGGAGACATCGATCCTAAATATGCGATGTGGGCGGTTAACTTGGGTTACTTGCTATTAGCAGTGATTCTGAATTTATGGGATACCGTACCAATGCGCAAAGTACGCGCTAAGTTGACCAGAGGGGTTGCCTGATGTTTGGTGTTTTAGATAGGTATATCGGTCGAACTATCCTCAATTCGATTTTGATGACGCTGTTTTTATTGGTTTCCCTTTCAGGGATCATCAAATTTGTCGAGCAGCTTCGCAAAGTGGGTGACGGTGATTACACGGCGATGAGCGCAGGGGTTTTCACCTTATTAACCGTTCCCAAAGATATCGATATTTTCTTCCCAATGGCGGCATTATTGGGGGCATTGTTGGGATTAGGAGCGTTAGCTTCCCGCAGTGAACTGGTGGTGATGCAAGCGTCAGGTTTTACCCGTTTGCAAATTGCGATGTCGGTGATGAAAACAGCGATTCCATTGGTTATCGTTACGATGATCATGGGGGAGTGGGTTGCACCTGCAGGCGAACAATGGGCGCGTAATTACCGCGCAGAAAAAATTGTGGGTAGCTCTTTGGTCGTAACAGATTCAGGTATGTGGGCGAAAGATGCCCATGACTTTATCTATATCCAGCGCATTAAAGATGCAAGCACCATCCAAGATGTTTCTATTTATCGCTTCGATGATCATCGCAAATTAGAGTCAGTGATGTTTGCGGCACGTGGAACTTACGATGCAGATAAAAAATTGTGGGTATTATCCCAAGTTCAGGAATCTATCTTAGGTAGCCAGCAAAAAATCACGGGTTCACAGCGTTTAACCTATGACTGGAAAACCAATCTAACACCGGAAAAATTAGGGATTGTTTCCCTGAATGCGGATTCCCTCTCGATTCGTGGGCTGTATCAGTACATCACGTATTTGAAAGAGAGTGGGCAAGTGGCTTCGGTGTATCAGCTGAGTATGTGGCAAAAAATTCTGGCGCCATTGTCTGCGGCGGTAATGATGTTGATGGCGGTTTCCTTTATCTTCGGACCTCTACGTACTGTTCCAATGGGGGTACGTGTGGTTTCAGGGATTGTTGGCGGCTTCTTGTTCTACATCTTAAACCAAGGTTTTGGTAACTGGAGTTTGGTTTACTCCATTCCGCCTGTGGTTGCAGCAGCGCTGCCGAGTGTCTTGTTCTTGGGTGTGAGTATCTTCTTGTTAGTTAAACGAAAATAGTTCATTCCCTTTAAATTGAAAAAAGGCTGTAGAATCGAATGATTTTACAGCCTTTTTTATTGCTGATGGCAAGTCTCCATTTTAAGAACACACTCATTTTATGCTGAAGATAAAATTACCGAAATTACTCAGCATCGATTGAATTTTTCCTTGTAGCTTAAATAATTCATGCTGGACCTTTTTTGTTCCGTCTGAGATGTATATTCACCGATAATGCCTATCACGTTTTTCCCACTTTTGTTGGCAATCTGTTGTGCATAGGAGAAAGAACCGCCATTTGCACTGTATGATTTTCTAATTCTATAAGCATTTTTCCAGGTCGCTTGAATGAATGAATGATTGCTTTGCTTCGATCATGGTATCTGCGAATAGTTTTTATACTCGGCGGTGGCTTCAATGTTCGGATCATCCGCTTTCTCATTAACCAGATCTTGAAAGATCTATTTCGACATAGTCTGGTTTTTTAGGCTGTGGAAAGGCTTTTTGATGATTAAATACATTTCTGAGTTGCTGTACTCATTCAGAAACAGTGTTCGTTCCTGATTATACGGAGCTGGGACGTAATATGTTATGAGCGAAAAACGGGATAATTTTCATCTTAGTTCCTTTGTCAATAATGAGTGATAAGGTCTAAGAGTAGCGAAAGGTCATTCTAAAATATTGCACAAAAAGCAGCCGTCTATCAGAAAGAGCGGCGAATAAAAAACTGCCTGAAGGGCTCAGGCAGTTGTCACGATAAATGTCAGTAGGCGCACAAATCCGCGTTTTAGGGTAGGGGTATAACTCGCCAGTGCATTAATCGCGTCGGCGGTACCCTTTCAATTTTTCCCATACGCATGGTTAGAGGACAACGAAGCGACCATATCGTTAACACCGGCAGTTAACTTACTGAACTTGCTACCCTCTTTACGGGTCATCACCACGAATACCGCAATATTTTGCTGTGGGATCATCGCCATATAGGTATTAAATCCGCCGCCGCCACCGGTTTTCTGGTAGATCCCCGGAATACCGTTTTTAGGCTTCATATAAACCCAGCCTAGACCCAGCCCATCTGCGTAACCAGCGACATCCATTCCCTTGGCATCAATAAGTTTTTCACGTGGGAAGAAAATACCTTGTTCGCGAGCTGCGGTGGCTTTACGTAAGTTATTATCTGTGGATAAAAATTGCTGCATCCACTTCTGCATATCAGCAGGGGTTGAGTACACGCCGCCGCTACCTGCCGCCGCAAGGGTGTTGTGGCATGGGCTTGGCTTGGTGCCTTCCATTAATCGGGCACACTGATTTTTACTTGGCGTATAGGTGGTATCCGTCATTTTCGCCGGAGAGGTCACGTATTTGCTGAACAATTGCGGGTATGACTGCCCCGTTGCTTTAACCATGGCATCAGCAAGTAAATCATAGGCGAGGTTGGAATAAGCCGCTTCAGTACCCGGCGTAAAATCGAGCTTACCGGTTTTCAGCCATGTCCAACGGTTCTCTTGGGTTGGCCAAATAAACACCGGACGCCCCCATTTTCCACCGGGTTGCTCACGAGGTAAGCCACTAGTATGGCTCGCTAAATGATACAGTCGGATAGGCTGTCCGCTGTTGTTATCTGGAACAGTAACGCCGTTGTAGCTGTATTGCTGTAGCGGGTCGGTAATCGCTAATTTTTTATCTAGCTCCAGTTTAATTAAGATTTCACTGGTCATTAATTTGCTAACAGAAGCGATACGGATCAGGGAATTAGGACCCGGTTTTTGTCTGCTACCCGGCGCAGTTTCCCCATAATAGCGGGATAAGGTTTGGTTATTATCAATAACGATAATCGCCATGCCACGGGCATCGCTTTCGTTATAAATGCGGTTCGCATACATATCGACAATTTTGGTGACTCGTTCGTAAGTTCGTCTATCACCTTCGAATATTTGCCATTCGGAATTACCTGCAAGCATGCCACTTTGTGGGGTTTGCGAGGTTGTTTCTGTCGTTGAGGAGCACGCCATCAATGCCGCAGACAATGCGGATACCGACAAAATTTTAAGAAACGTTTTCTTCATGTTTGAAGCCAGCCGATATGATTGTTTATAAAAGGCTTTTCAGCCAATATTTATTTTTTCTTCGAGAAAATTTTCATTATGACACCAATTAAGATGCCAATAACCAGACCAGTGGCTATCCATCCAACAAAGCCCATAAAATATGCCTTTATAATTTTACATAAGAGTGCGGATAAACTAACAAAAATTACGCTTTGTCGCCAGTCACACAAAGGTTAAGGCTATGAAAATAGTTATAGGAAAATTAGCATAGATATTCAAATCTTGTTGAACATAACTGGGGATATTGTGTTTTTCATTGGAGGATTTTTGTAGGTGCTTTTTTTTTAATCGAACAATCTGATTCTTCAAGATAAATGTTGCCACTAGGCATAAGGCAAGTATAATGGCTGCGTTTTCCAAGAAACACATCACTTCGTGCCGGAGTGGCGGAATTGGTAGACGCAGTTGATTCAAAATCAACCGCCTTCGGGTGTGCCGGTTCGAGTCCGGCCTTCGGCACCATAAGAACATCAAGAGACGTCAACCGACGTCTTTTTTTGTATCTAAAATCCCAGTTTTACAAGGCTTTTCCCCACTTTTGAGTCTTCCCAAGTATACTAAGGTCAACCCACATCAAGTACCTGCTGTTGGTATATGTGTTGGTATCTCTCGATTCGATAATAGTTTGTACCAACAGAAGGAGATAAATCATGGCTCTTACTGATGCTAAAGTCAGGGCTGCCAAGCCTCTGGATAAATCGTATAAATTAACAGACGGTGATGGTATGCACTTGATGGTACATACCAACGGCTCAAAATATTGGCGTTTACAGTATCGTTTTGGCGGTAAGCAAAAAATGTTAGCTCTGGGTATCTATCCTGAAATCTCACTCGCAGAAGCCAGAGAGAAAAGAGATGCCGCCAGAAAGTTAATTGCTAATGGTTTTGATCCCAGTGAAAAACGCAAAGAAGTGAAAGAAGAGCAGCAAAAAGAATTTAATACATTCGAGAAGGTTGCACGTGATTGGCATGCAACCAATAAGAAATGGTCGGAAGGGCATAGCCATAGAGTCCTCAAAAGCCTTGAGGACAATATCTTTGTGGCTATTGGTAAACGCAATATTGCCGAACTAAAAACTCGTGATCTACTTGAACCGATTAAAGCCGTAGAGATATCTGGACGTCTTGAAGTGGCAGCACGTTTACAACAGCGTGTAACAGCCATCATGCGCTATGCAGTACAAAGTGGTTTAATCGACTATAACCCAGCGCAAGATATGGCTGGTGCGGTTGCTACGGGGAAACGAGTCCATAGAGCAGCCTTAGAACTTAAACGCCTACCTGAGTTCTTACAGCGCATCGATGATTATAAGGGAAGACCGTTAACTAAACTTGCAGTCAAACTTACCTTGTTAGTTTTCATTCGTTCCAGCGAGCTACGCTTCGCTCGTTGGGATGAAATCGATTTTGAAAATGCTATGTGGACGATCCCCGCTGAACGCGAAGCGATAGAAGGCGTTAAACACTCCCATCGCGGATCAAAAATGCGTACTACTCACTTAGTCCCTTTAAGTCGACAAGCTATTGAGATCTTAAAACAGATCTATCAATTCAGTGGCAACCATGAGCTGATTTTTATTGGCGATCATAACCCTAGAAAACCAATGAGTGAAAATACGGTAAACAATGCATTACGTGTGATGGGCTATGATACTAAGACGGAAGTGTGTGGTCATGGTTTTAGAACAATGGCGTGTAGTTCGTTGATTGAGTCAGGTTTGTGGTCAAAGGATGCAGTAGAGAGGCAAATGAGCCACCAAGAGCGTAATTCAGTCAGGGCTGCTTATATTCATAAAGCAGAACATATTGAGGAAAGGCGGCTGATGGTGCAATGGTGGGCTGATTATCTGGATGCGAATAGGGCGAAGGAGATTTCACCTTTTAGTTTTGCGAAGATAAATATTTCAATGAATAACTAGATTTAAAAATTAAATAATAATTAGTTTATCCTTGTTATATAAGGTTATTTTGGAGTTTTATGTTTTAATTACCAAAAGATTTCTATAATTTTTAGTGTGCTAATTTCAAATGTATAGAGTAGGCGGGCTAACCTTATACCAAAATAGGTTTGTTTTTTTACCTTTTAGTATAAGGTTAGCCCGCTTATATTGTTTTTTAGTATATTACACAGCAGTTAGAGTATCTCCACCATGCTTAGTCACTCGAGGCCTGCACTGAATTTTCATTGCATCACTTACGAATGAGTTATCGCTGGCTTTGCTGGACCAAATATATGCCTCCCCTGGTTTCAATGCTCCAAGTTTCTCAGGTGTTAGAGATTTTAAACCGATACATGCTTTCTGAATGTGCTTTAGCCAATCTGGTGCGTTGAACTTATGCAGTATAATCTGAGAAGAAAGCTGAATCAGTTCAACCGGCACAGAGGGGGGATCTTGGCTGGCGATCATAACACTAGTTCCTTTATGGCGCATTTCACGAACGGTTTCCACTAGGCCTTTTATTAGGTCAGGACTATCAATGTACTTATGACACTCATCAAAAACAATTAGTTTGTTAAATGATTGCCCCTGATATTTAGCTTCCGAAAATATTTGCAGAAGTACCACAAATAAACCTAAGGCTTCATCTTTTTCAATGAACTCATCTCGTACGTCAACAACGATCATTCTGCCAGGGCGAATCAGTGAACCTACGTTTAATTGATCATCAATGTACTGCTCAGCAAAATCCAAACGCATATTTGCTAGGTCTTTAAGAGAATCCGAAAGACTAGAGTTTTGTATTCCGTCTCTTATCGCTTGGATCGAGAGGTTATTTCGATTTTTACGCATAATATTGCCTAGTTGGCGAATGTATGCGGCTTGGTTGCCGATAGCCCCCATCAAAAATTTCCAGTGCCCAGCTTGCAATTCAGAAGAACAAAACTTCAACGGATGTACCTCAATTCCAGGGTACTCAGCACGACGTTCGTTTAACTTGTCTTCAGGAGCTAACAACACAACATCATCTAAGGAAGTTGGCTCCGCACCATATACTTCTTTAAGCTTAGCTAACTGCGTAACATCGTCATTTGGGGCTATCATCGACGTAAACTCAGGTTTATAGTCCTGAGTAGCACTGTAATGGAATATCACACTCGCCAGCTCTTTATGTAGCGTATTGATCGATGGAATTGATTTAGTTGCCATTTCCACAACTGAGCCCAATGTATAGCTTTTACCACCACCTTGAACACCAAATAAACTTAGAGTGTGTGTATGGTTTAAATCTAAAGCTATTTTCCGTCCATGGATCTCTCCCAATAGGCCGAACTGAGCTGAATCTCCGTTGACACCAAGAACAATATCGTGAGGAACGACCTCAAATTTATTGCCCGTTGTGATGTTCGGAATGTGTAAATTTTCGTCTGGCTCTGACTCTGTAGGATTAGCTACTACAGAAGCTGAATTACCAACAGGTTTTGCTTCTTCAACGCTCTGACTAATCGATGGTGAAACAGTAGATGGCTCATCATCATTAAAAGGCAGTACTTTAATCGTTTCATCTTCTGAAGTATCTGGCCGCTCAGGTAAAGTGATCGCAGTTTGAGATACTAATTCAGTCCAAGATACGGTTCTATCTCGCTCTTTATGTAAAAACTCGGCTGAAGTTAACTTAGGCAGGGTTAGTTCAAGTGAATCCAGCGTCCCTTCACTGTGTTCATTATCCTCAGGCACTTTAGCGGTGAGCAATTCGTCAATATGGTTTCGTCCAACACGATGAAACTCGATACCGACTTCTTTTTCAACGCCGGAACTATTCTGACCAAAATCGAAAATAATAGCACTTCGGGTAATTGAAAGCTTGTACCCTTCCTCCAAAGTTCGAAGTAAAAATTTTGCTTCCTCGACAATCTCAGAACTCAATAAACCAAAACGCTCAGATCGTTTAAGGTAATGTTCAAGAAGTACACAGAGCTTTTGTGTTTTAACCAAGCGATCAGGTCTATCTGGTGTTGTTCGCGTTAAATCAAAATGACGCTGAATAACACGTTCAGATTCTGAGATTTGCTCAGCAATGCTCTTTTTTAAGCTTTCGTACTTCGTCATATCACCGACTTCTGAATAACACTTAACTTCGACTAAATTACAACGAATTGTGCGTGATGAAGCATCCAAATCGAACAATGCTAAATCGGTTCTTTTAAAGCTAATGTCTGAACCTAATTCACCATCAGCCTTTTGTAGTTCAGAATAAAGCTCAAGGTGAGCATCTAAAGGAACTATGATCTGGTCCTTAAATACTCCTTGGTACTCAAGATAAAGTTTGGATAAGGCCAACCCTAAGGCTTCCGACTTTGAAGCGCTATTTGAGGCTAGTTTTAGCGCTAATCTACCTGACAACGTTCTGAGCGAATCTAAAACCCGCGTCGCTTTATCTACATTAGGAACAATTTGATGCTGTTCTAATGTTCCTCTCAATAAGGCTTCTATTTCTGTAGTAGACCGTGAAGTAATAACAAAGTTGTGCGTATTTGAAGAAGCCATTTCAGGGCTGTGATCAATCAGATAGTCTGGACGACCATCTTTACCACCATGATCAAAAAATTCAATGCCCAAATTTCTATCCACAGTGAATACCCAGTCACTGACTTCGTGCAATTGATTTAACAAAGCTCTTTCAGAGCTATCAAGAGCCAACCTGACTACTGGAACCTGTTCTAAAGAAAAATCGCCCGTCGCCAATGATGCGGTTATTGCCGATATCATTTTAGGCAGTTTTGCTATAGCTTCCGATACCTGGCCGCCAAAAAGCATTTTTGCAGCACCATGTCTCGTATGGCGATCCCAAGCAACAACCCCATTCTCATCGAAGTAATCGATGCAATAATCCTGATACAAACCATATATAGGTGCAACTTGTTCATCTGCCTGCGGTTTTACTACCGATAACTCTTGTGCAGGGAATACATCGAATAACATGCTTAGATGAGACTGAAACTCATCAGGCGACTGTTCAAACTCAGAGCTCGCTCTGAGCGAAATACTTAATTTCGGTTGCAAGTAATTTTCAGCTGAATGAAATAGCTGGTTTTCATTCTCACTGTCTTCGCCACTATTTATTAGCTTAAATAAATCAGCACCTACTTCTGTCGCATATGGGTCAGCTACGAAAAGGCGAATATCAAAACTAATATGCTTTAGCTCCGGTTTCTTTCTCAAAGCCAACAACATACCCGCTACGGCTCCTGCAGACCCCGCGTTAAACACATTGATCGATAAACAGTTCACATAGGGATGTTGTATCAGATATCTTTCGACTTTTGTGGCGAGAAAGGCACTACTTTGCTTACCAACTTGCTGGTAATCATTTTTAATACCAAATGCAGTTTTAATTTTATCAATGAGTGCTTGTGGCTCTTTTTCTTGCGCGGACGACAGAATACTCCAAAATGGATGAATGCTATCAAGTGCGACCATCAACTGACCCTGAGAGTCAGGCAGCACGTAAGGAAAATTGGTTAACGCGAGTTCGTCTAATAAACTGTTTTTAGTCCCTACCGCGATTTCCTTACCAACCTTCTCACTCTGTCTTGCCCAAGCTTCCGCAAGAGAAGCCCATCCACCTAGCCATAAAGCCCTTAGTGGATGTGTAGGCCCCAGTAACATGGCCTTTTTATAGCTGCCGTCATAATTCCATATCACGATTGAAAGTGAATCCAAGCGAAGTAACGCTGCTAATTCAGCCGAATAGTCATGTCCATTTTCAGTTTCCTGAAATACCGCTGCTAGATATTCTAGATAGCTGCTGGAATACAGGTAGGCTTCATGTGATGAAGACACATGATCATGAGCGACAGAAATCAGCTCTTTCTCATCTTGATGTATAATTTGAAAGTACGTTTCACGGGCCGCTTTAAATTTTTCAAATTGGCTTTCTACATCTTTTATTGGCCAATCAACAGCATCGGCACCAGACTCACTTGCTTCTTGATTGCGAATTTCTACACGCCAAGTCAAAGCAGCCATTGGATTAGCTAGAATTTTTTGCTCAAAGTTTTTTAAGTAAGTGCTAACGGGAATTTGAATACCACTTCCTTTCTTGAATTTCACATTGACGATCGACTCAGCCTTACTCTTACTATCCTGCCAAGTTGTTTCCATTACTTCAGCCTTGCTGAATTTCTCAGTTTCGATGACGTTGGCAAATTCAGCTTTAATCTTCGCATGCGCTAATGACGCCTCTCTGACTTTTCGCCCCTCAATAGGCTCAACCTCAGCATCTTCCGCTGGCAATACATAAAACAGATCACTTTCATTAATTCGTGAGCCAGCTTCCTCCGCACTGGACGTACCCCACGGTATTGGGCGCTGTCTGTCATCAACTAAAGGTAATAATTCATCGTTTTCATCAAATGCTTGAATTCGAATGTAATGCCAACCTTCTTCCCATTCGATTCCAGTCAACTTGTTAAACGTGATTGTGACTGTGGATTTTGATGTAGCTTTACCTACCTTAATTAACCCAACAAAATCACCTTGTTGAGTAAACACCTGAGCTTTATATTTTGCTAAGCCATTAACTTCACTAGGTTTTGGTGATACAGAAAAAGTTACAGAAAACTTTTTCAAACCACCTTGGCCGGTAGTTAATACTTGTTGACCAATCAGCTGTTGTAAGTTTGGGTCTGTTTCATCATCAGAAATAAGCGGTAAGCTAACCTCAGTCACCATTAAACAAACTGCATCAGTGGCACCTTCCTCATACTGAAAGCGCCATTTATCAAAAGTGAGTGCCCAGTTGCTGCTATCCACCACTAATTGCTTACGCCAACTGCTGTCGAGTAAATTTTCCTGATTATTTAAAAAGAGGGCTAATCTCTTGTTAAAATCTTCACCTTCTAGCTGCAGGTCATAAACGGTCGCAATCGCTGATTTCTCAGAGCGGTTTATAATTTGTACACACTCGCGATTTTTAACTAATTTGCGTACCAACATAGAATGATCTTGATGCAACTCAAGATCAGGAATCAGCCCCAGCTCGTAAAGAGCAGCACCAGCAACACTTGGATCAAAGCCATTAACCTTAATTGTTAGCGCGTATCGCAACCATTGATAAGCACTGAGTTTTAGCGCCGCCTTTTCTTGAAGAATGAAGTAAACTTCGTCTAACAACCGCTTAATTGGATCGGGAGATTCAGCCTTTAGTTGATTAAACGCCAGCCAATAAGCATCTGAAATATCAATTTGCTCAAAGGTTGCTGCACCAAAAGAATCTTCAGAAGACGTTTTTAATTCATTTGGTACAAAAATCAGCAATGGCTGGCGAAGCTTGCCGTGTTCATCTGGGTTTCGCAGTTCAACAAGCTTGGTACTGGTAACCGAAAAATTACGCGTCGCTTTCATTGCCAATACGGCAACTTGGGCATACTCAACCGTACTGGATACGATTTCACTAAGCTGATACATAAGCTCAATTTCTAAATCAGATACCTTCATGCAGTGGCCCGCACCGCGAGTTTCTAGTAACATCTTAAACTTAGGTACAAGGACACTGATTAAGCTGCCATCAATATCTGACTTAATAACCGTTTGAATCCCCTTAATCATGCGCTATGCCCTTTCATACTCTGATTTTGCTTACTATTTATCTGATATCTTGGAGTAACTGTTTGTGTTACATACGCATCAGAAAGATCTCGATAAAAACCAATTTCTCGTAACCGGCGCTTAAAACCAGATAAGTTATCTCTGAGCGCTTTATTCACATCAATTGATGACTCACAGAAAGCATCTGTGTCGGGTAACGAATCAATAAAAACGCCATATCGTTCTTTTAAGAAAGTTAACAGCTCATCAACTCTTAACTCCTTAGTGTGAAAACCCAAATCACCACCTTTGGTGAGTACCGCCAGCTGTAACAGCACCTCTAACAGACGTCCATCAACGCTAAATCGACGGCCACCATTGCTACCACTTTGTTGCTCTAACAAGGCGCCAGGCTTATTTTTGAGCATAAAACTATCTAGGTTTTTGACTAAGCCAGAACGGATCGCATTACCCTGTACAAACAATAAAATTTCTATATAGGTTTCATACTCAGGCAGGCCCAGTTGGGTAATAGCATGAATCTCTGGCGGAATCTCTTCTAATTCATGAGCAGATGACATTGACGCATCTAAAATTCCAGCATTACGCTGACCAAAAAACTGATCGCGCTCTTGCTCTAACGGTGATTCCAGCAGAGTAAACAAATCAGGCACTGACATTTGTTTTATCGATTTTGACCCCGATAATTTACCTTTTTTTGATAAATATTCTGCAAACTCATCGATTTTTTTAACGCCAAAATACGCTTTAATAAAAGCAGGAATGCGCTTGTAATGTAACGTCGCACTTTGTTCAGCCATCGATTCACTCAAACCATTAACACAATTTGTCATATCCACATAAATGGCAATCTTCTGTTTATTGCTCTCTTGGATATTACGGCCCTTACTTTTAGCTAAAGCTGGTAGTAACTTGAGCTGCTTTAATTGGTATAGCGCCAAGTGAAAGGCTAATAATATCTTTATGTACTCAACCATCACTGAGCGAGGAATATACTGGCGATATGTCATTAACTTAATGATATCTTCAGCCAAAATATCCGCAGACTGTTGATTAAGCGGAGCAAAACGCTCTTGTAAATCAGCATGATCAGGTGCATCCGAATTTACTTGGTCAGATAGTCTTAATATTGCCTGTGTTTCAACATCCACTTGTGATGAGCTATCATATCGCCCCGTCGTAGAGTCTACGCCCGCAAAGAAAAACTGCTTCAGTCGATTAATCGCTGTCTGACCATTGTTGGCGTGGTACAGCAACTCATACACTTGCTTAGAAGCGCCATAATCCCTACAGTTTTTAGGGTTCCGAAACAAATAAGTATTTCCATGCAGAGGTCTTGGTGCGGCAACCGCTTCGTTAGCCTTCCCCCGATTAATGAGGTCAACTAAATGGGTTTCAATCCACTTTTCAATAGTGATTGGGGCTTGAGTGAAGTTCTTAAAATGTTTGCTATTCCGTGAGTCCAGAAACTCGTCTTTAAACATCTCAACCGTCATTCCCTTGGCACTCAGTCTACTTGAAGCCCCATTGTGCTTTAGTCGAGCGAAAAGATGAGTTAAAACCCTATCCATTTCAACTATTTTGTAATCGAGATAGCTCACCTTATTGGTACGAAAGGCCTTGTCTTTTTTACTTAACTTCATGATTTAACCTCCGCTACTAATCGTTCTAACTGCAAGACACCACCTTTATCGCGGGTAATTTTTTCATACTGTAGACCGTTGGTTGTTAGCAAAACCTCTTGGTAAGGTGCTGAAGCAAGTACGTTTTTGAAAACTGTTAAACTTAAATAAAAACTTTGCTCCGCTTGTGCCGAAGGCACATAACCTTGATTAAGACGATGCAGCATTTCAAACAAATCCAAATTCAATTCCAACTCTGCAGTAAGACCAGTTGCATCTTGATATTTAAGCAAAAGTGACTGCGGGCTATGCTCCACAAATGATGAATTCATCGCTGAGTCTTTTACTTCAATGGAAAAAACATCAGATGGGAATAAGCGATAACTTCTAATCGTGCCTAAATGTACCTTACGTACTTGCATCGCCAATTGGCCGTTAAAATACATCGGGTTATACAAACCTTCGCCACGGTTAATTGCATTAATGGCAAGCGTTTTCGCTTCATTTAGTAACGCACTGTCTTCGAGGTAACGTACTAATAACTTTGCTGAACGGTAAGGCAATAATGTTTGCCAATTTTCTCCGCGGCGCTCAAAGTAGGCCTTTCTTCGTAGCATCCCAACCACATTACGATGAGATAGATAGCGTTCCTTACTCTCACTTAGTGCTGTACCATTAGGTAAGCTCTGGTGAGCATTGGCCAGAAGTTGGGTTTCATGTTCACTACGCTGCTCAAACTGCAACCAATCAACAGCATCTAAGCCTAAAAAGTCCAGTCCGCGATCTAAGCGCACGTCAGAACCTTGAGCAATATCGGTTTCTCTTAGCAGCTTTAGCAATCTATCTTGCGTACTGTCGTTACCGCACCAAGCGTTAAAGTAATAACCATGAAGAATTTTGTCGACTTCGCCATTGGCATAGATTTCTTTAATTTCGTTACAGGAGTATTCACCGACTAGCGTATAGCTCAGTGCTGAGCGCAAATCACGCATCGTGATATGTAGCTGATTGCGTAAACTGGTCAGTTTGTAAATATACTTCAAACGCTCGATGACTTTAGGGCCAGTTTGCTCGTCTTGAAAGGTAGCAATATTGTGCTTAACGTAGCATTTGTCTTTTAGCCCACAATAATCACAGCCTTGCCAAACCTTGGCCGAGGTCATTTTTCCGATGATTCGCTCAAAAATAGACTCAGGTTGACTTTGCGTTGAAGCCAGCACATTGCGCATATTCAGGTTTATTACCGCTACGTCATTTTGTACCGAGCCATCTTTTAAACTTTGTTCAACTACGCCCTTTAGAGCGGAAAAGCCTTTCGAGTGTTGGCTTAAAAAGTCGACTAGCCGACCTTCGTTAATGGCAATTAAACGGGTCTCGTGGTGTGGCCATGTATTTGAATCGTTACCTTGATAGACACTAAAGAACTCTTCGAGTACCGTATCATTATCTTTGCTACCTTCGTCTTGACTACCATCGTAGTTAGTTAGGTATTTGTGACCATTTATCTCAAACCAACTGCCATTCCCTTGTGCATTTAAGTGAACACTCGTGCCTTGTGCCTCAACCAGAGATTCCAACTGCTGCAAAAAAGCGGTTTTACCATCACCGGCATTACCGGTAATTAGCACTAAGCGCAGTTGCCCAGCCAGAATTGCTGGTGCAAGCTCAGTATCCAAGGCGGTTTCGACGTAAATTAACTTTGCGTAATCATCTAAGCCACGGGTGCCCGCATTTGAATGACGACTTTGGCTATACAGCGTCAGCATAAAATCATGAAATGCAGATTTACTTGGGTTAGAGCCGTCGGCAAGTGGCGGCAAATGAAACTGCGAAGTACTTTCTTCCGATAAAGTTTGTGCCTTTTTCAACTGCTGGACTTTATTCAGTGCTTTCAGCAATTGTTCGGCAGATTCAAAGCGGTCAACTTGTTTAGGAGCGATCAGTTTTAGCAGTACTGCCGAAACATCATCGGTTAAATTAAAGCTCTGGGTAAACTCACTAGGATGACGTGCTAACTCGTCCATAGGCGGGCACTGCACGTTGGCCCATGGGTATTCACCGGTCATGGCACGATACAGGGTAATGCCCAAGGCATATAAGTCCCTGTCAACTAAATCAGAGGATTGCGGTGTTTTGGTAATGCTTAAATCTGGTGGTAGATACTTTCTTGAACCGCCCCCTAAAGTTAGCTCTTCAGCATCTACCGATACGTTAAAATCGATGATACGAACTTTGCCGTCTTTCCAAATCAGGTTTTGTGGCTTGATGTCACAGTGGAAAATATTGTGCTCGTGTAAATGCTGTAAACCTTCCGCTACTTGCTTGGCCATGGTCCACACTTCGTGTGCAGTTAATGAGCGCTGCTGGATCAGCTCACTGACATCTAGCCCTTCAAGGTACTCAAAAACAATATAAGGAGGGCCTTGGTTAGGTAGAACGTCTGCATCGTATACCTTTACCACATAGGGGTGCTCTGGCAGTTTTACCAAGGTGCGGTATTCCTGCTTTAAACGTTCTAATACCGATTCTCTATCATTCAAAATCAGCTTCACCGCACGCGAAATATCACCAAAAGTATCCGTTACCTTATACACGATACCAAAACCGCCAGGTTTACCCAGCGGTTGCTGCACGACGTATTTATTAGTTAGCTGGTAGCCACTCGGTAAACGCTTGTAATTGACTGAAGGCTCATGGGTATTCTGCGTTTTAAGTTGTTCGGGTTTATTAGGCTCAGTAGTTTCTACTGCTGCTTTGAGTTGCCAGAGTGCATTAAATTGCGCCAGCGCATCTTCAGGGATTGGCCGTTGCTGTGCCTCTTTGTGACATAAGGTTTGAAGCCAATCATCAAACTCTGCTGGTAGCTGTTTATATCGCTCACTTAACTTTGTACTGAAAAGACACGATTTCTCGATAGCTTGGGTGACCGAATCAAAGGCCGCATCACCACTAAACAGCTCAAAAATAACCAGACCTAAACTGTAAATATCCGACGCGCAGCTCGCTGCATGGCTATCAGCCCAAAGTTCTGGGGCTTTATAACGGTTTGAGATCCGCTGCTGTACTTCGTCGGCAATCGTGGTGGTGTTTTCAGCCCCTATGCGAGCGTAGTCAAAATCAATCAGCCTTGGCTGACCATCGGCCCCCATTAAGATATGCTCAGGGGTAATGTTGCGATGAACCACGCCATTGCGGCATAAGTGCGCTAACGCCAGCAACAGGTCATTAACGATGCGCTTTTTCTGATCCAATGTGAGCAGTGAGCTTGTGTCTTTAAGCTTTTTGCTAAGGATTTCGCCAGGAATATCGTCGGTTAATAGTAAGTATTTATCTTGCGCTTCGGTAACAAAGAAGTCTTTCACACCAATAATGGCAGAATGTGAGGGCATTTTTGCAATCGCACGATAAGCGTTTTCAATCAGGCGTTTTTGCTTGCTGCGTTCTTCATCAGCCAGGTAAGGGTCGGCTTTATAGGCTTTAGCCAGCACGGTGCCGCCTTTGCGGCCAGCGGTAATGTTAAATACTCTGTATTCCGTAAAGTATTGATTATCAGCCAAGGTTTCAGCCACTTCCCAGTTACTAAAGCGCTCACCATGGCTGCGCTTTTTGGCTGATTTACCCAAGGCCTCTTCGATAATCTGAATGTACTTAGTCACATTGCGCTCAAAGCGCTCTGGAATACGGACACTGTCGGTAAAGAAACGGGTGCTGTTTTTGAGTGCCACTACATGGCCACGCTCGCGATCTTCTGGGTCCTTGAACTCGCAACCATCTATGGTGAGTACCACCGCAGTATCCACATAGATGTTTTTCAAATCTCTATTTGTGCGATTTTGCTTACAAATGAGACCCGATAACGACTTCGCATTGCCGCGTAATTTTGGCAATGGTGAGCGATAGCTGTTGTGGGCGGTGTGCCACATGGTGCCATCTACCTCCACTTGGCCGTGGATGCCCTTGGCATCCACTAAGTAAATCGCATGGGGCGCAACAACACAGATATCTACTTCAAACAGCTGATCATACTGTTCAACTTCAAAGCTATGAATAATAAAGTAATTGTCGGGTAACTTTTCTTTTAGCCAAGCGATGGCTTTACGCTCTTCATCGTTAACCACATCACCAATTGCAAATACCTGTGCCATAACTACTCCATTACTCAATTACTAGCGTATTTAAAAATTGTCGATTCTATTTTATTTACAGCAATCTCTTCTGAATGTCTTGCAAAATCCTGCAAATCCCATGCGGCACTTACCAAATCAACTATTTTATTAAACTCATCTGCTGGTAACCAAGGTATTGATATTTTTGCAATATGTTTTGGATCTAATTGAGGTATAGAGGAACCAAAAGCATTTCTAACTATAGATGTATAGCCAGTCTCGCTTGACAGTGCAGCAAAAAGGTATGCTCCAATTTCTTTAGAGTCAGGTTTAATTCTCATTAAGTGGTTTGAAACCACACTTTTATCTAAGACATCTGAAACCCTCATAACTTGACCAATCAATCCACCTAATTGGCCAGCATCTTGAATAAGCAACCAATCTTTTTGCACAACATAGTTCTGAATATTAGGAGCTTTTTTATTTAGGTAACCTCTAGGCGTAGGAGTTGTTAAAAACACTTCAGTTCCAGAATAATATGGATATCCATATTTAGCCTCATCAACATACGGTCTTTTAAAAATCCCAGGAGTAAACACGTCACTTACGTCAGAAAGCTTACGACTATCAAATTGTTGATGTTTGATCTCGGCATTTATAGCCGGCTCAGAGTAATATTGGGCATCTAGCCTTACTAACGCTTTAGAGCTAACAACTCCAGTTGAAAAACTGGTAACCTTTTCACCATTAACAGTTCCAACTTCTGCTTCATAAATGTTTATAGCCTTTGAAATTAAATCATTGGCCTCAGCACGTGAATTGGCTGCATTCTCTATATGCTCATGTATTTCTATTTCAATTTTTTCATTCAACCTCGGGATTGAAATGTTCTCAAGTTGCTTTCCATCTAAATGTTGAACAATTGACCCGTAAGTGCCCTGTATAACAAGCGGTATACCAAATCTCGATTTGAAAAATGCGTATAAATAACCAGAAGGAATATCTTTGGCGGTGATTTTTAATATATCACCACATGCAAAATCACCTTCCATATCTTTTCTGACGTATGCTAAATTACCAATAGTGCCAGCGGCACTAATTAGAGTCATTCCTGGTTTTACAAAGCAGCCTTTATCCATTCTAGCTAATGAGTTTGCCAATAATGGTACATACTTACTATCTAACCTTTGCATTCCTGTTGTTGTTAAAAACTTAGTGCCAAAATTCTTATCATGAACAAAAGTTCTTTTTAACATTTTGCCTTTATAGATAGATGACGTTATGTCTTTGACTAACGACATATTTAAGCCACATGATTTGAGCATATCTTTGGATTCAATGGCGCCAGTCATATACGGACTTGAGTCTAGTCGATGACTGTGCTCATAAATCCAAGAACTCTTTAGTTTGCTTACTTTCATGCGTAAACCCTCGGATACCAAACTTGAATCTGTTGCAATAAGCTATTAAACGACTCATCTGAGCAGCCACGAAAAGACACCTCTTTGGCAATGCGCTTAAACAGCTGAGAGTGGGTCTTTTTCCGCCCCCAGTTTTGGCCTCTTACCGCATCAATTGCCGCTTTCGGATCGGCAGGTTTAAGCGCATCCGTGTCCCAAAGGTTTTTAGCTTGCAGCCAAGCTCTTAAGGTGCCTGCACCTCTATCTCTTGGGTAATCAAAAATATGCTCGATGCGGCTGGTATCTGCTTGCCACATTAATACTTCCAACTCAGGGTTAATTGCCATGACAAAAAAGCGATCATCTGGCCAACCTGCTGCACGCATATTGGCTTTCATGGTTTCACAAAACTGCTGATAATCCATTGTTTGTAAATTGTCATTAAACGCAAAATCGACCATAACAGCCGCATAGTTATGGGTATCAACATAGCTTTTCAGCAGGTTGTGGCCATCTTGATAAACTCCCGGATCTTTTCTTGGGTGTTTGATTAAATCTTGCTTGGTGTCGAATTCAAATCTGGCGCATTGCAGTCGTGTATCAAACGCTGGATTTTCGAAAAAGCCTTCTACGGTGGCTTGCATTTCACCGTCGGCTACTAAAAAAACAATATCTCTCATGATTACTCCAATACTCCGGCCGCAAATAGAGTCCCTAAATCCACTTCGCCCTTCCATGTTTTTAAGCGGGGGTGTTCATGGCCTTTTAATACTTCTGTTGAGCCGTCTTGGTTGAAGCGCATGGTGATGATTTGCTCTACTTCGGTATTGGCGAGCACAACGGGGGAGTGAGTTGACAGCCACAGTTGCGTATCAGTGGTGAGCTTTAACGCTTCTAACACCGCATCGATTGCCTTAGGGTGAATACCGTTTTCCGGCTCTTCCAAGGTGATGATCTTAGGTGCATTTTGCAAATACGGAATAATGGTCAACGCTAAGATATGCAGAGTACCGTGCGACAAGCCGCTCGAAGGCACCACCATACCGTTGCTATAGGTTACTTCTAGGTAACAAAAGCTATCATCGATACGCTGCTTGGATTCAATTTTGGCAATAGAAGGTAGTGCCATTTGCACCAACTCTAGCCATTCATTTAAGCCTTCGGGATCGCGATTCTGCAAGGCATGTACCTGCCAAGGCAAACTACTTCCGTCCGCTTTAAAGGCGTGCTTATCTCTTGGCGAAGCCGCCAATCGCATTGCAGGCCATTGTGGCTCGTAGCAGTGTGAGCCTTGTATAAGAAACTCTTGTAGCCATAGCGCTGCGGGGTATAAATCATGGTCAGCAGGTAGAGCGGCTAAAGCCAATTGGTCATCTCGTAGGCCAAATTCAAGGATGGATGATTTTCCAGCTTGATACTCTGCCTGGTATTTAACCTTGGTACCTAAACTGCGCGATAACACCTTAAACCAAGGCGCACTGCGCCTGAAATCATCTACGCCAATAAGACCCATGCCATGCTCTGGGCGCAACTCATTATTAGGAAAAAGCGTTAAGTGCTCTTCTGTAACTTGAAATTTATCCTGGTTGATTCTGAACGATATTTCGTATCGCGCAGTATCGGGTCTTAATTCTATTTTCTGAAACCTACTCTGCCAGGCATCGCTAGCGCCTCTTAACAGTTCCTCAATAACTGAAGGAGGCAAGCTCACCTCCAGTGCCAAGATAAAGTACTCGCCTCGAAGCTGATGAACGACTTCTTTGGCTGCTTCTGCACGAGCACGTTCTCTGCCATTGGTGGGTTTAAAGAACGCATCGTTTATATCCGACACATTCAGTAAATCACCAAACAAAGCTGGGATATCAAGTAACGTTGTTTTACCTGAACCATTAGAGCCTGCAAATACATGTTGCTGCTCTAAGGCTAGATCCAACGTATTAAAGCAGCGGTATTTGTAGGCTTCTATTCTTGAGATCATACAGATGGCTCCGGATTGTTAGCGCGAAACTCTTTCCAGGCTTTAGCAATTTTTGGCAGGTCGTCATCTAAAATTTTGCTGCGACGCTTTAGCTTACGCACCACATTTTGGCCATTAATGCGAATACGCTCTTCAACTTCTTCTTCAATAACTTTTTCTTCACCGTCTGGGTGACGCTCATACAGTGTATTACCACGACGATCGAAGCCTACCTTTTCGGCCACTGCCATAAATACCGGGTATTCGGGCTCTCCACCGATGGCAATAGCATCTTTTTCAGTATTGGTTTTCTTTTTCAAGAACAGCAGGCTAGTTAAGATGTTTACGTTAGCTTCAACGATAAATGACTCTACAGGTAAGTCGACACAGCCAAACACCCAGCACTCTTGCATTAACCACCAGCGAATATACTCGTCACCTGGGTTACCTAGAATGCCGTCAGGCAACACGATACCCATACGACCTCCTTGCTTAAGCCATTGCACGCAACGTTCAATAAACAATATTTCGGGCGAAACAGCATCTTTACGGCGTTCTGTTTTTCTAAAGCCGCCGTTTTCAGTGCGCTCCCAAACATAGGCAAGGTCGTATTGCTCTAGAATCTGCTTGTCGGTAACTGGGATGTCGGAACCAAACGGTGGGTTCGTCAAGATCACATCAACACTACCGTCTTTACCGCTGGAATCACCGACAGGAATCGTTTTCTTGGCAGGGTCTACGCCTTTTAAATGTCCGTGAGGGTATTCCAATGAGTTCATGTGATAGATGTTAGCCATGGCATTGCTTGCCATCACCACGTTCATTTGCGATGCACGGCACAGGAAGGGGTCAAAGTCACAACCAAACAGATTGTTTTCGGCAAACTCTTTAATTTGTTGCTGAATAGAAATGAATTCTTCGGTGGTTTCTGCGGCTAGACTGATGGCTTCTTTTTCTCTTAATTGCTTGTTAATAAAGCTTAAGGTTTGTTCTAAGAAACCACCAGTTCCGCATGATGGGTCCAGCACTTTTTCATGTGGTTGTGGTGCCATCATTTCGACAATGAGCTTGATTGCTCCACGAGGTGTAAAGTATTGACCACGATCACCACGTAGGTTATCGCCGACCACTTCTTGATAGGCTGCGCCTTTGGCATCCATCTCAGTACGGGTAAAATCGTACTTAGCAAGTTCAGATACCATGAATGCTAAAGCTCGATCTGACAAAGTGATATCTTCGTTGCCAGTAAAAATCTCTGGGTAAGCCTTTTTTACCTTTTCAAATAGCGGGTTAATGCGTGCTCTGATTCTCTTACGACCTTCGTCGTCAAACTGCTCCGTTGGCGATGCCCAAAACTCTCGATCTCGATTGCCGATGCGCTCATCGTACATTTTAGAGAAGATAAGGTATAAGAACTGCCAGAATGCTGCATCTTTTGGCATACCTTCGTTACCATGAATAAAGTTATGACAACGACGAAATGCAGTGAGCAGCATCTCGCGGTCAGCGGTTCTTAGTTGCGCATTTGATGCAACGTCTCGACTCCCCAAAGTCTCATCTGCTAACGGCCAATCACCAACTGCGTTGAACTTGGTATCGAAACGCGATTCTTCTTTTTCTACGAAGAAAAACTCAATGCCATTAGTCCAAAGGCCCCACTGGCACTTTTCTAACAAGTACTTATCACCAACCTGTTCACGCATCATATCTTCCATTAACTGAAGATCTTTATGTGCTTGGTCGTGATCGCGCATTTTTACTGCAGACTTTTTACCTTTTTTCGGCTCTTTATCACAGATAACAACACGGCGGATATTCTCAGGAATATGATCAGCACCGTGCTCGAAAATGGCGATATCAATTTTATTCTGTTTACCATTAATTTTAACTTTTACATCAAGCTCCATATCTTCAGCACTGATGCCGTATTCATGGAACAAGGCGCGTAAGGTTTTTTGACGAACCAATTCTTTAGGCGTTTCTTTTATTGGATTATTAGTTAAGTAATCCAGCATCATACCATCTTCGATGGCGAGTACTTCCGATGGCTTTTTATCGTTGGTTGTTGTCATTACTTGTTCTCATTAAATTCGGTTTCTTCTGGCGATTTTTGTAAGAGATATTGGATTTGATAGATAACTAAAATATATCAATGTTTTTTCATGTCTTATATTAATAAATACTCTAATATTTTAATCTACAGGGTGCAACAATGCATAGCTTTTATGAACGGATTAAACGATATGGCTCAAATTCATCACAATATCAAATTGTGTTCAATGAAAGTCATGAAGTTCGTCTATTAAAAAAGGAATTACAAAGCATCATTGAAAGGCGGAATATATAAAAACTGCTATGTACTTTAAAATCACTCCAACTGAAATTCGTTTATATTAAAATCAACTAACACGGTTAACTGATATTACGTGTGTCAAAACACATAAATAATAGTTATATCTTACTGTTATAGTCTACCTGTTTTATAGACTAGTTATCGGCTAGTAAATAAACAGCAGAATGATGACTTGACTCTAAAAAGGGCGTCTAAGGTAGATAATTTACTGGTCATATTTGGAATGGTTTTTTAAAACAACATGAAAACATGGGCGAAAGAACAATGATGTGTATTGAATTATCAGCTAAAGTGTGGTTGAAATCGTTATCATGATTACATACATTAAGAAGTATACTCATTCTATAAATGATTTTTTGCCTTAACGTTATGTTCTTTGATGATGTTCCCCTACAGGAATATACTAAATCCCCTCATGCCAGTTCGGGCAACATTTTTGATTGCTTGTAAAGTAGTCACGACACTGCACACAAGACCAATCCATGACCTTTAAAATTGGTGAAACTGACTGAACGTGTGTATTCAGCCGTTCCTTGTTTCGTAAGCTCTTGAGCTCGCTGATGACCACTGGAGAATGTTCTGCAGTTTGAGACTCTGAATGGGCAAACCATGACTCCGTAGGTGTCTTATGCAATGTGACAGGCTCACAGCAATGAGAATAGTAACAATTCTCTCGTGAATAACTCGGTTCCTGAGTGGCTCCCACGAAGCAATTATTCTGTGTCAGAGTCATTTTGACTTCATATAATTTAAGTATGGGTGTAATCCTTCTGTAAAATTCAAACTAAACATTTTGAATATCCAAAATTTAGAGCCAACTCGGTAACCCACCTTGAAACTCAGAAGACCACCGAGCAGTGCCTGTGTGCATATCGAGTAAGGTTCGTATGTTTAGGGCACAATTTTGCCTAGAACGCGTTCAGTCGCATCAAGAGTGATTTAGAGCTAGCTGGTGGGGCAATGGAGGGTATACTGTGGAAAAGGAGCTGCTACTCGCGCAAGTATCTCAAGATTTAAGGGTTGAGTTAGCCCTTCTTGACTCTGCAATGCGTGCTTGTAACCACTGTTCAATCTCGCTCTTTAACCAGCGAGAGCTACGCCCTAGCTTTATTGGTTTAGGAAACTCCCCATCTTGGATCAATTTATAAAACCATTTATCTGTTAGTCCGGTTAAACGGGTTATAAATTTCATATCAACGAATTGATCATCT